>CAZBZK010000005.1:0-51957 GCA_964496365.1 uncultured bacterium | reverse complement strand
GCTGGATGGTCTTGGAGTAGAACCGGAAATGATTGCCTATGATAGCTTTGGGTAATTATAAGTTTAAAGTCCGGATGATGATTGGGTTTATTATTCTTGGATGTATTGGATGCCATAATAAGATCGAGGAAATCAAAATTAATGGGTATTCCATGGGGACCACTTACTCTATTGTTTATGTTGAAGAAGGGATAAGTCTGGAAAATCAATTCTTAATTCAGAATGTAGATTCCATTTTAAAGCATTTAAATCAACAAATGTCAACCTACATTAAAGATAGTGAAATTTCTCGTTTCAACTCATCGAAATCCACAAAACCATTTTCCATTAGTACAGAATTATCCGATGTAATTCGCCGTGCAAAAAGCATATATTATCAATCAGATGGTGCATTTGATATTAGCACATTACCATTAACTAAGCTTTGGGGTTTTGGCCCAAACCAAAATGAGCTCCATAAAATTCCAACGGAAGATGAAATCAATACAGCACTTAGAAATACTGGAATGGAATTATTGATCATAGATGAGAATTCCATCCAAAAAAAACATCCACATATTGAGTTGGATTTAAATGCAATAGCAAAAGGATTTGCAGTTGACCAAATTTGTATTTTTTTAGAATCTGTAGGTATTCATAATTATTTAGTTGAGATGGGAGGAGAAATTCGTTGTAATGGAAGAAATAAAAACAGGAATTTTTGGAAGATTGGAATTGATAAACCAATTCAAGATAATCAGAATGAGAGAGTCATTGAATCTATTTTGAATGTAACACAAACATCAGTGGCTACTTCTGGAGATTATAGAAATTTTTTCACCGTAGATCAGACCAAATATTCTCATGTCATAAACCCAAAGACTGGATATCCAGTAAAAAACGGAGTGGCTTCGGCAACAGTCATCGCTCCAACTTGCGGAGAGGCGGATGCTTGGGCTACCGCTTTGCTTGTTTTAGGGAAGAAAGGAATAGATATCTTAGAAAAAATAGAAGATTATGAAGCCCTTATTTTTATAAGAAAAGGTAATGTTTTTAAGGAGATAATGACCTCCGGTGTTGAGGAGTTAATTGACAAAAATGAAAAGATTTAAGAATTGGAAGTACATTTTTTTAGATCACCTTTGCATACTTCACATGAATTCGGGGATCCTCCACAGGATCCGCTCAAAGGTTGACCTTTAAAAATGATACCGATAGAAAGTCCCAAAATGGACATTCCTAAAATGCCAATTGCTAAAAAAATCTCCATCGCTCAAATTAATATAATTTGAGTACTTTTTCAATAAAAATAAATTAAGCTATGAGAAATGTTCCCTGACTATTTTTACAAAAAATAAACCAAATATAGATATGTTAATGAAAAAAATCTTGCTCATCCTTTTTTTAATCATTCCTGAAATAATGTTTGGATCTGCAAATCATGAGTTTTTTTTAGACGGAACGATGTTGTCTATTTGGTGGATAGTCCCTTTTATTGGAATATTAATGTCCATCGCTTTGTTCCCATTGATTAACCCCAAATTTTGGCATAAACATTTTGGAAAGGTTTCTTTTTTTTGGGCAACATCCTTACTGGTTCCAATGATAATTTCTGATCAAATAGGAGTTCAATTGACTCTATATGAATTCATCCATATCATGTTAATTGAATATGTGCCTTTTATCATTTTATTACTAGCCTTATTCACCATATCTGGAGGTATTAGACTTACGGGGCATTTGGTAGGCTCTCCCATAGTTAATGTAATGATTTTAGTGTTTGGCACCGCTATAGCAAGTTGGATGGGAACCACCGGTGCCGCTATGCTTTTAATTCGACCCATCATTCGGGCAAATGCATGGAGGAAGCAAAAAGTTCACGTTATTGTTTTTTTTATTTTTCTTGTTGCAAATATTGGAGGGTCGTTGTCCCCGTTAGGTGATCCACCATTATTTTTAGGATTCCTGCATGGAATAGATTTTTTTTGGGTAACCAGTGCTATGTTCCTACCAATGGTATTTATGGTCATTTCATTATTAATCATTTTTTATGCTTTAGATACTTATTATTACAATAGAGAAAAAGAAATCCCCAAGCAAAAGGGCAATATATCATTAGGAGTAGAGGGAGGATTCAATCTATTTCTGATTATAGGCGTGATTTTTTCAGTAATGATAAGTGGATTTTGGAAACCGGGAATTCATATTACTATTTATCATGTACATCTTGAAGTTCAAAATTTATTAAGAGATATTCTTTTGATTGGTTTAACGGCTTTAAGCTGGAAGATAACACCCTTGTCTGTTAGAAAAGCAAATGAATTCACTTGGTTTCCAATCCGGGAAGTTGCAAAATTATTTGCGGGAATATTTATTACTATTTTGCCTGCAATAGCCATTTTAAAAGCCGGAACCTCTGGGGCTCTTTCTGGCGTGATTAATTCGGTTTCGGGTCCAAATGGTCCTATAAATATTATGTATTTTTGGGCATGTGGTATATTATCAAGTTTTCTAGATAATGCCCCAACCTACGTCGTTTTTTTCAACACAGCTGGAGGAAATCCTCAAGTATTGATGGGGGAATTATATACTACCTTATTAGCCATTTCCGCAGGAGCAGTATTCATGGGAGCCAATACTTATATTGGGAATGCACCCAACTTTATGGTCAAATCAATTTCAGAACAAAGTGGAATTGAAATGCCATCTTTTTTTGGGTTTATGACAAAATATTCAATTCCAATCCTCATTCCATTATTTGTTCTGGTTTCTTTCATATTTTTCTAATGAGAATTACCAAAGTAACGACCAAAATTGGTGATAAGGGAAAAACCCGCATTGGAACAAATGAAGTGGTTTCAAAATCCAGTCTTGAGATTCAAGTATTGGGGGAACTGGATGAATTATCATCCGTATTAGGGTTGGTAAAAGTGAGTTGTCCAGCAAAAGCATTACAGACAAAAATTGAATCGATTCAAAATGATCTTTTTAATTTAGGTGGTGAAGTGTCTTTGGGTGATAGTAATCGTGAATTATTGGACTCAGAAAGAATTGGGTTTTTAGAATCCGAAATCGAAACCATAAATAAAAAATTACCTCCTCTGAAAGAATTTATTTTTCCGGGCATAGATAAATTTTCTGCAAAGATTCACTTTGCTCGTTCAGTTTGTAGAAGAGTTGAACGATCAATCGTTTCTCTCCAAGATAAAAAAAATAATCATGCTTTTTGGACTAAGTATCTAAATCGATTGTCGGATTATTTATTTGTCTTAGCAAGACAAATAAGCTTAAAAAAAGGAGGTACTGAGTCCACTTGGGATCGAACAGGATGAAAGCCTATTTTATTCTAAAAAATTAATCTTGATAAGTGTGATTTATTCCAAAGATATATCCTAAATTGATTCTCTTTTTTCTAAACTTAATCAATGAATTTGAATTCATATAAATCTGTTATAGAATCCACGAAACGGGTGGTATTGACAACCCATGAAAATCCTGATGGCGATGGATTGGGGTGTGCAGCTGCGATGTATCATTTTTATCAAGATTTAAAAAAAGATTGCAAGATTATCTTGCCGTCAGCCATGCCAAGAGAATATGGTTTTTTGGAAAGAGATTCAATGTTTCAAACATATTCACCGGAAAATATGGATGATTGGCTCAAAGATGTGGATCTTATTATCGTCTTCGATGTAGGTGATTCAAGGCGATTGAAGGAGTTGGGAAAAGCAGTAAAAAAATATAACATAACCACATTAAATATTGATCACCATCCCTTATTAGATGATTCAATATTTACTTATAATCTTGTGGATACACAGGCTGCCGCTACAGGTGAAATTATTTTTGATATTTTAGACCAATGTTTTTCTCATCCTCTGTCAAAACAAATTTGTGAAGGTTTGTACACAGCTGTGATGACGGATACTGGATCATTCAGATATAGCAATACAAATATTCATAGTCATGAAATCGCCATACAATGTTTTATAGCCGGAGTGGATACAAGTTTCATTTATCAACAGATTTATGAGTCAAGTACTAAGAGTAGAATCAAATTATTAGGAACCATTTTAAGTGACATTCATTATGAATTTGATGGGGATTTAGCATGGTTCGTTGTGAGCAAAGATAAAATGGAAAACTGTGAGGCAAAACCAGAAGACGTGGAAGGATTTTCAGATTTTGTGCGCACCATCAATGGAGTAGAAGTGGCGTTAATGATTATGGAATCGGGTCCAAATCATTGTAGAATTAATTTTAGATCTAAAGGTAAATACATTGTGAATAAAATGGCACAATCACTTGGTGGAGGAGGACACATATTTGCTGCAGGAGCTCAGATTGGTAAATCTGCTGATGAGGTAACTCCTCATATTTTAGATGTAGTTAGAAATTCTTTAAGTGTTCAAAAGGACAGCTTTAAATGAAAGTTTTTGTAGCTAAAGATGCTGGATATTGTTTTGGTGTTCGTGATGCGGTAAATCTTGCTTACAAAACAGCAGAGGAACACGGTGAAGTGTATATGTTAGGTGATATAGTCCATAATGAAAATGTTGTGAAAAATTTAAATAAGGCTGGAACAAAAGTTGTGAACTCTCTTGATGAAGTTCCTAACAATAAGCCGGTATTATTCCGTGCCCATGGTACAGCAACAAAAACTTGGGAAACAGCACAGGATAAAAAAATAAACATTATTGATGCAACCTGTCCTTTGGTACGGGAAATTCATAATGAAGTTATTAAATTAGAAAATGAGGGTAGAAGAATCATTATTATAGGAGATCATGGTCATGATGAAGTGGTTGGAATTGCAAGTCAAGTTAAAGATCCAATCATAATTCAAAATCCAAAAGAGGCTCAGTCACTTAGAAAAATGAAGAAGGCTGGAGTAGTATGTCAATCCACTCAAACAATTGAAAATGTGCAAGAAATAATTATTATTCTTATGACAATCGTATTCGACCTTCGATTTGTAAATACTATTTGTTTTCCAACTAAACGAAACCAAAATCAAATTAAGGAACTGGCTTCAATTTGTGATGTGATGTTAATTATTGGTTCATTTACCAGTGCAAATTCGAAACGTCTTGCACTATTGTCAAAAGAAAGAAATTCTCATTCCTATCAAATTACCTGTGCTAAGGATATAGATTCTTTTTGGTTTCAAGATGCACAAAGTGTTGGGATTTCTGCTGGTGCATCTACTCCAGATAATTTGATCGAAGAAGTCGTTGAATATGTAAAAAATATTAGTCAAGTAAAAGAGAAGGAGTTGACCTATGGCTAAAAGAAAATTTGATATAAAAGTGGGCTTATCCGAAATGTTAAAGGGAGGGGTCATCATGGATGTCATGTCCGCAGAACAGGCTGTAATTGCAGAGGAAGCAGGTGCTGTTGCTGTGATGGCACTGGAGCGAATCCCTGCATTGATTCGAAAAGATGGTGGCATCGCCCGAATGAGCAATCCCAAAATGATAAAGGACATTCAAAATAAAGTATCTATTCCCGTGATGGCGAAATGCAGAATTGGACATTTCGCTGAAGCACAGATGTTAGAAGCCTTGGAAGTAGATTTCATTGATGAAAGTGAAGTGTTAACTCCAGCCGATGAAGCGAATCACATTTGGAAACATGATTTTAAAGCCCCTTTCGTTTGTGGAGCTAGAGATTTGGGTGAAGCACTTCGGCGGATTGGAGAAGGTGCTGCCATGATTCGGACTAAGGGAGAAGCGGGAAGTGGAAATATTGTAGAAGCGGTTCGACACATGCGGAAAGTACAATCCCAAATCAAAGAATTAACCATTTTAAATTCAGAAGAGCTCATGGCTGTTTCTAAATCCATGGGTGCACCGTTTAGTTTGGTTCAACAAGTAGCAAAATTGAAAAAGCTTCCCGTGCCAAATTTTGCCGCTGGTGGAATAGCAACTCCAGCCGATGCTTCACTGATGATGCAGTTAGGTGCTGAATCCGTTTTTGTTGGTTCTGGAATATTTATGAGTTCTGATCCGGAATCTCGAGCAAAAGCAATTGTTGAATCGGTAACCTATTATGATGACCCGCAAAAATTGGTCGAAACGTCATCCGATTTGAAAGATGCGATGAAAGGTATTGAAATGTCTGAAATTCCAGAAGCAGAACGTCTTCAAAACAGAGGCTGGTAACTTCTGTTTTTGAAAAAAGTGTTTAAATACCATCCATGAAAATAGGAGTCTTAGCGTTACAAGGGGATTTTTTAAAACATGAACAGGTGTTATCTAATCTGGGTTTACATAGTACTAGAGTTCGGTATGAAAGTGATTTATCATCAATTGATGGATTGATAATACCCGGTGGAGAGTCCACAACCATGACCAAATTATTGGAGAGAAAAAATCTATTTTATTCTTTGAAAGAATTTTCAAAAACCCATCCTATAATGGGGACCTGTGCTGGTTTAATATTGATGAGTCAATCATGTGGTGATCATCGTATAAAATCTTTAGGAATATTGGACATTGAAGTAAAACGAAATGCATTTGGAAGGCAAATCCATTCCTTCACCCATCAGATAGAATTGGCTGCGTTGAATAGAACGATATATGGAACTTTTATTCGAGCACCAAAAATTACTTATTTAGGACCAAAAGTAGAAGTGATTGCAACATTCAAAAAAGAACCGGTTGCCATACGGAATGGAATCCATCTTGGTCTCACGTTTCATCCCGAACTCAATGACGAACCGTTTTTTCATAAGTTAGCATTTTCCAGAATGTCCACATTTTCGTCTTCGTCCCAACAAGCTGTAACTCATGCCTCCTGATTTGTTAAGTCGTATTCGGTCCCCTCAGGATTTAAAAACTTTGTCGTTGAATGAATTACAAAAAGTTAATGATGAATTACGAGAATATATCATCAACACTATTACAAAAATCGGAGGTCATTTGGCACCTACATTAGGTGTGATCGAACTTACGACTGCCTTACATTATATTTTTGACACTCCCGAAGATAAAATCATCTGGGATGTTGGACATCAAGCTTATGGTCATAAAGTGCTTACCGGTAGATACAATCAATTAAATACAATAAGACAACACCGAGGGCTTAGTGGGTTTTTAAAGCGGTCAGAAAGTGAATACGATGTATTCGGTGCAGGGCATGCTTCAACGTCCATATCCGCTGCGTTAGGAATTGCAGTTTGCAGAGATCAAAATAAATATAAGTTTAAAGTTGTTTCAGTGATCGGAGACGGAGCATTAACCGGTGGTCTTTCCTTTGAAGGATTGAATAATGCAGGACTACGGAGAAAACAGTTTTTGGTAATTCTGAATGATAATGAGATGTCCATTTCACCAAATGTTGGTGCCATGAATTCATATTTGAATCGATTGGTAACGAATCCTTTATACAATCGAATTAGAGATGAGATTTGGAATTTAACCGGATCCCTCCCCCTCGGGAAAGATATCACTCGAAAATTTATTCGAAAATCAGAAGAAAGTTTGAAAAATATGCTTGTCCCGGGAATTTTATTCGAAGAATTGGGATTCCGTTATTTTGGACCCATTGATGGCCATAATTTAAAAGAGTTGGTTCACACTCTAAAAAATATAAGAAACCTGAAAACTCCAGCACTACTACACGTATTGACAAAAAAGGGGAAAGGTATGGTATCCATGAACGTAAAAAACCGTGAATACCATGATGATGCTGTTAAATACCATGCGGTCAAACCGAATGGTAAAAAACAAGACAAGCCACAATACAAAGTGAAAAAAAACTCAGTTCCAATTTTTCAAGATGTTTTTGGGAAATTGACGTGCGAAATTGCACGAAACCGAAAAGATACTGTGTGCATAACCGCTGCCATGAAAGAGGGAACCGGGTTAGTAAATTTTGCACAGGAATTTCCTGAACGATTTTTTGATGTTGGAATTGCAGAAGGCCATGCAGTTACATTTGCAGCAGGTTTGGCTACTGGAAAAATTCGTCCAATTGTGGGTATTTATTCCACGTTCCTCCAACGAGCTTATGATCACATCATCCACGATGTAGCGATTCAACATCTACCTGTAATTTTCTGTATGGATCGGGCTGGAATTGTTGGAGAAGATGGGCCCACACATCATGGCGTTTTAGACATAGCTTATTTGAGATGTGTTCAGGATATAATTGTTACTGCCCCAAAAGATGGAAATGAATTTAGACATTTACTTTATACAGGCTTAGAGCAAAACCGATACCCATTTTCGATTCGTTATCCAAAATCCTCGGCGGTTTGTTTTGATGAAAATGGTCAAGCAGAATTATTACCCATTGGAAGTTGGGAGACCATAAAATCGGGAAAAGATATTGCTATTTTGGCAGTGGGATCCATGGTTTATCCCGCATTGAATTCAGCAAGACTGTTAGAAAAAGTCGGAATTTCGTGTGAAGTTGTGAATTGTCGTTTTATCAAACCAATGGATTTGAAATGTTTAAAGAATCTTTCGGAAAGATTTGATTACTTTTTGACTGTGGAAGAAGGGGTGCAAACAGGAGGATTTGGAGAAGGTATTTCAGGATTTCTTGCGAAACAACAAAAAAATTATAAAATTCAAACTATTTCTCTTCCTGATTCATTTGTTGATCACGGACCCAGGGAATTATTATTAGAGGAATTAGGATTGGCCGAGGAAGGTATTTTTAATACAATAAAAAACATGTTTGAAACTATTTCTGCCTCTGTAAATTGAATGTCGCAATGTTAACATCAATGAATTTTAATTATGATTTAGACTTCGTGAGCGATTAACTTGATCACATCAGTATTATTTGTTAAAATGGAGTCCATATGGAATATAATCTTTGTGTTAATCATTGGCACGAGATATATTGGTTTAATAACTCGGAGATTGAAAGAAAGATTACCTGAAGGGTTACATTTACGGTTTTATGTAAACTGAATGATGAAAGAACAACTAAATTTATTTCAAAACGCAAAAGAAAAATGGGAAAAAGACACCCAATCTTCAAAGAAACGTGCTTACAATTTTGACACCGTGAGCGGAGAAAAAGTCAAAAGTCTATATTATCCTGACTCGGATGAAAATGGGTATTTGGAAAACATTGGCTTTCCGGGGCAATATCCATTTACCAGAGGTGTCCACCCTAATCTTTATCGGGGAAAGTTATGGACCATGAGACAATTCTCTGGTTTTGGAACACCGGAAGAAACAAATAAAAGATACCATTTATTATTATCAAAAGGGCAAACCGGACTATCTGTTGCTTATGATATGCCAACCTTAATGGGATACGACCCCGACGATCCCATGGCTGAAGGGGAGGTAGGAAAATGTGGTGTGAATGTTGCATCCTTGCAGGATATGGAACAGTTATTTAAAAACATTGATTTAGGAAAATTTTCTGTGTCTCAAACCATAAATGGTCCTGCGGTTATATTGTTGGCGTTTTACATTGCCGCAGCAGAAAATCAAGGGGTTCCTCTAAATCAATTGAAAGGGACACTCCAAAATGATATTTTGAAAGAATTCATTGCTCAAAAAGAATGGATTTTCCCACCAGAACCGTCCATGAGAATAATTACGGATATGATTCAATTTTGTACAGACAAAATGCCGTATTACAATACTATCTCCATCAGCGGTTACCATATTCGTGAAGCGGGCTCAACCGCGGTCCAAGAATTAGCCTTTACTTTGGCTGACGGATTTACTTATGTTGATTTCGCTGTTAAAGCCGGGATGAACGTAGATGAGTTTGCACCCAGACTGTCTTTCTTTTTTAATTCTCATTTAGATTTTTTTGAGGAAATTGCGAAATATAGAGCCGCTCGTAGGATTTGGGCACGAAAAATGAAACATAAATATCATGCTCAAAACCCGAAATCGTTGAAGCTAAGGTTTCACACTCAAACCGCTGGGTGTACTCTCACAGCTCAGCAACCGGAAATAAATATCGCCAGAACCGGGTTTCAGGCAATGGCTGCAGTTTTGGGAGGAACCCAATCTTTGCATACGAATTCTATGGATGAAACACTTGCATTACCTACAGAAAAAGCGGCACAAATTGCATTACGTACCCAACAATTAATCGCATTTGAGACTGGACTTTCTAATGTAGTTGACCCGTTGGGAGGGTCTTGGTATATAGAAGATCTCACAAATAAAATGGAAGAGAAAGCAGAAAAATATTTCTCTAAAATTGAAGAAATGGGAGGAGTGATTCCCGCAATTGAAGATGGATATTTTCAAAGAGAAATCGCAAAATCTGCATCGGATTATCAACGAAAAGTAGATTCAAATGATCGGGTTGTGGTGGGAGTCAATGCGTTTATTAATGAAGATGAAACAATAGATATTCCCATTCTAACCATCAGTGGTGATGCACAAAAACGACAAACCCATCGATTGAAAAAAATACAACAGGATCGTGATTCTGAGACATTTCAAAAATCAATTTCTGAAATTACTCGAGCTTGTAAACATGGAGATAATCTCATGCCACCTTTGATTAAGGCAGCAAAATCAATGGCTACATTAGGGGAAATGGTCAAGGCTATGAAACCCATTTTTGGTGAATGGCAGGAAGGATCAGTATTTTAATAAATATCGAGATCAAAACATGACGCATGGAAAGAGAAAATTTACTGTAATAATCACCGGAATATCCTGTATCATCCTTTTTTGGATATATTGGGTCTCTTCTGGTAATATTGGCAAGCAGTCAGGACTCATTCAATTCCTATCCGTTGCAGAGTTGAAGGCTCATCCTGTGTTCAAAAAAGTAAAACTTGGTGGTTTGGTCAAAAATGGGTCCATTCAAATTTCTGAACAAAATAAATTAAATGTGAAATTTTTATTACAAGAAGGAGTCAATGATCTGCCCGTTCAGTATACTGGAGTTCGTCCCGACTTGTTCAAAGATAATGCCGAAGTGATTGTGACAGGAAATTTTAAGAATGATATATTTTATGCCGAGAATTTGCAAACAAAATGTGCGTCTAGATACGAAGGGGATTTAAGAGCAGAGAATACATATAATTTAGAAGAATTATGACTCCGGTTATCGGTAGTACCGCACTTACCCTGGCATTTGGTTTTTGCATACTTTCCTCTATTCTTCTACTAATTTTTATAAAATCAAATGATAATCGCCTTTACCATTCCGGTAGAAATATGGCTCTCATGGTTAATATTCTTAGTTTGTTTGCCACCATTGTCTTGGTTCGACTGTTAATAATAAGTGATTTGAATGTGGATTATGTAGCTCATTACACATCGATAGAAACCCCATTTTTTTATAAAATAACAGCTCTATGGGCAGGTCAGTCAGGTTCTCTGCTATTTTGGCAAGCCGTTTTGTCCGTTTTTTGTTTGATTGTTTTCATTCAAAATAAAAATCGTCACAGTGGGGTTATGCCTTGGGTGATAGTTGCTCTGAATAGTATTCAAATATTTTTTCTTTTTCTAACCAATTTTATTACCAATCCCTTTAAACCAACTGAAGCTGATTTCATTTTGGCAAACGGGTTAGGCTTAAACCCACTCCTTCAAAATGTGACCATGGCAATTCATCCCCCAACTTTATATCTTGGATATGTTGGTTTTTCCGTACCCTTTGCATTCGTAGTTGCCGGTTTATTGAAGGGAAGCTCGAGTACATTGTTATTAAAAACCATTAGACGATGGACACATGTCGCCTGGTTTTTTCTTAGTTGTGGGATTATTTTAGGTGGTTGGTGGGCTTATCAAGAATTGGGATGGGGCGGTTATTGGGCTTGGGATCCTGTGGAAAATGCCTCCTTCATGCCATGGCTCACCGGCACTGCGTTTATACATTCGATTATGATACAAGAAAAAAAGAATATGTTACGTTTGTGGAATGTTATCTTAATATCGCTGACTTTTATTCTCACGATTTTTGGCACATTTTTAACCCGGAGCGGGGTTATGTCTTCAGTTCATTCATTTACAGGATCCTCTTTGGGACCTTTGTTTTTAGGTTATGTAGGTTTTTTAATTATCGTTTCTACATTGTTAATCATTTATCGTTATCCCACACTCAAATCTGAAAAACGAATTGAATCATTCTCATCGAGAGAAAGTGGATTTTTATTTAACAATGTAATTTTTGTTGTTCTTTGTTTTACCGTGTTTTGGGGGACTATTTTCCCGGTGATATCTGAAGCAGTGAACGATATAAAAATTACCGTGGGTCCACCATTTTTTAATCAGGTGAACACTCCAATCGGACTATTTTTATTAGGATTGACAGGGATTGGGCCTTTACTTGCTTGGCGTAAAACATCTCTACAAAACATGAAAAAGACTTTTTTTCTTCCAATCTTGAATTTTATAATCGCTGTGATATTATTTTGGGTTTTTGGTTTTAAAGATTATGTACTGATTACGCTAAGTTTGAGTGTTTTTGTTTTGACAGCAATTGGGGAAGAATTTATCCAAGGA
The DNA here is from genome assembly GCA_964496365.1 of uncultured bacterium. Classification (GTDB taxonomy): domain Bacteria; phylum Fidelibacterota; class Marinisomatia; order Marinisomatales; family AB-629-J13; genus AB-629-J13. The sequence continues at coordinate 39,526 of CAZBZK010000005.1, read as the reverse complement.
ATTAGAATTAGAATGGGGAAAACCCAAGAATCTATACTGTCCTCATCGTTAAAAATGATATCCCAAAACCGAAGTAGATATGGTGGATACATCGTTCATGTCGGGATCGTTTTTATGTTTGTTGGTTTTACAGGACAAGCATTTAACCAAGAAAAGGAATTCGGATTGTTGCCGGGACAAAGTGAACAATTGGGAGGATATAATTTTGAATTAATTCATGTAGAAGAGATTGAGAGACCCAATCACCTTGCATGGGTTGCGGATTTAAAAGTGAGAAATAATCATGGTAATATAATAACACATTTACATCCCGAAAAACGAATATATTTCCACCGCTCTTCTGATGAAAATAGACGGCAACCCCATAGCGAATTGGATATTTTCAGCAAGATAAATGAGGATGTCTATTCAATTTTTAATGCGATGGATTCGTCAACAAACACAGCCTATTTTAAAATAATGATTAATCCGTTAGTTCGCTGGGTGTGGATAGGAGGATGTGTTTTGGCAATGGGTGCTCTGGTGGCGTTTAATCCAAAATCAAGAAAGGGAAAAAAATGACTTTACCATCCTCAATGTTATTGCGTTCGAGTGTGAAAAAATATGTTTAATTATTTTCATTTTTTAGCGGAATTCATTCTTTAGACTTAAAACGATTCGTATTGTAATTTCTACGCTCAACGGAGTAACTTTTGGAATATTTTTTAATTTTAATGATTTTTGTCGGGTCTGTGATTTTTGCAGTTCAACCTCTAATAAATGAATTTACCGATGGTAGTGATAGAATAACTTCGGATGAGATACACTCTCTTACTACAGAAAAACACATAATTTATAAACAAATTAAAGAACTGGAATTTGACTTTGAATTGGGAAATATTTCAAAAGAAGATTTTCATGAATCCAGATTGCGGTTAAAGAAAGAAATTTCCGAAATTTTTGAAAAATTGGCAAATAAAACCTGATATCTAACTGATGCTTTCGGTTGAAAATCTTTCAAAATATTATTACCACAAGGCGTTATTCAAGAATATTTCTTTTACTATTCGAAATGGAGATTGTGTAGCATTAATGGGAAAAAACGGGGCAGGGAAAACAACCCTTTTAAAAATATTAGCCGGGTTAATAATAGCAGATGACGGTAAGGTGTTGTACCGATCAAAATCATTAAGTGTAATTAATCCAAATTCACGAAAAGATTTTCTTTATCTTGGGCACCACCCTGGATTTTATTCCGCATTTACTGGTGTTGAAAATTTAGTGTTTTGTGCATCTCTTTATGGTTTAAATCCGACTCAAGGAAATATTGAAGATATTTTGGAAAATTCAGGATTGGAGCATGCAAAAAAGAAACCAGTTCAATTTTATTCTCAAGGAATGATCCAACGGTTAAAAATTGCCTTAGCTCTACTTATACCTTGGAATCTTCTTTTGTTCGACGAGCCATTAAACGGATTAGACAAATCGGGAACATCTTACTTCGAGGCACACATTCAAAATTGGATAAAAAAAGGGAGGACAATCCTATTAGTTCATCATTCAAATGAATGGGTAAAAACACATTGCAGTTGGTACATTGGGTTAGATGAAACCCACGTTAAGCTTAATCCAGTGGGGAAATTGAATGTCCATGTTTAAATTACTGTTTTTACACGAATTAAAAATTAATTTTCGGACAAAAGAAGCATTTTTTTCCATGATTTCATTCGGACTGGTACTTAGTGCAACTCTGGCTTTTTCAATTGATTTATCTGCGAATAATTATTCAAATTTATTACCCGGGCTTTTTTGGATGATGATTTTATTCATGTCTGTTTTAGGTATAAACAGGATGTTTTCCCATGATGTAGATTTTAACGCCATTTCCATGGTGTCGTCAGCTCCAGTGAATCGGGGAATGATTTTTCTTTCAAAAACGGTGGCAGGGGTGTCTCTTTTAATGATTGTAGAGTTTGTTATCCTGCCGTGGATGGGATTCATATTTAGTCAATCATTTTTTACACAACCCTTAGTGATGTGTGGGTTGATTAGTTTAGGGAATATTAGTATAATCACAACGGGTGTATTTATTTCAGGATTGACCTTAAGTTCGAGAATGAATAACGTTCTTGTCCCTTTACTAATGTTCCCTCTTCTTGCGCCGGTTCTTATATCTCTGACCAAAGCAACACAGGCATCCATTCAGGGACTTCCCATTGGTGAAGGGCAAATATGGATCTTAATTTTATCCACGTACGGAATCCTTTTCTTATTATTGGGATACGGATTATTTGATTATTTATTGGAAGAGTAATGTTATTTTTTTCTAAACCCATCCCAAAAATTAGTATGATTTTAATTGTGATACTTTTCTCCACAAATTGCATTTTGGTTAGTTTTTTTTCTCCTATGATTCCTGAACAACATTGGGCTCAAAAGATTTTTTATTTTCATGTTCCCTCAGCTTGGATTGCATTCATTTCTTATTTTATTGTGATGATTGCAGGTGTCATGTTTTTGATGAATAATCAAAGACGATGGGATCGACTTGGGTTGGCTGCTGCTGAAATCGGTACTTTTTTTACGGCCATCGTGTTAATTACGGGACCTATATGGGCACATCCAGTTTGGGGCAAGGCATGGAGTTGGGAGCCGAGACTTACCACCACTTTAATTTTATTTTTAATTTACATTGGGTACTTTATGATTAGAACATTTGGAGGGAATCCTGAAAAAGTATCTCGAATTGCTGCGGTATTAGGAATCATTGCCTTTGCAGACGTTCCAATTATTTATTTTGCCGTGGATATGTGGGCAGCAGAATTTCAATCTCATCCTCCCAGGACAGTTGTGTCAGATTCAGATTTTTTGATTCAGACTTTGTTATTGTTTTCATTTTTTACGTTTATATGTATTTATTCCATAATGATAAAATTTAGGATGAATGTTTTAAAATTAGGTGAAAGTTTTCAGAAATATGATATATAATTTCTTGGTTAATTTTGTGGCTTGTTTAGGAATCATTATTGTATTTCTTGGAACATGGTTTTTTTATCAAATAAGAAAAGAAAAGTATTATAATTCGAGGTTGCCCGAATCAGACAGGGAGTAAACAAATGAAAAGAAGAAACGTACATATTGTTGGCACTGGAACTATCGGTGAACCCCTTATCGGGCTGTTATGTGATTTCCGTGATCAGCTAGGCATCGATGATGTTACCTTCCATAAAAACACCCCATTAAAGTCAGATAAATCAAAGGTAATTGATTTGGTGCACAGAGGTGCGAGATTGGCTGTGGATGAGGACAAAATGAAACAATTTAAAGACATGGGCATGGAAGCTGACTTTGAAACAGAGGAAGTGATTAATAGATCTTCCGTTGTCATTGATTGCACACCCAAGGGAATAGGGCACCGAAATAAGGAAAAATACTACTCAAAATTTAGTGATTCGGTTTTGGGGTTTTTAGCACAAGGAAGTGAAAATGGATTTGGAAAAAAATATGCCCATGGTATAAATGATAATTCGTTAAGGCCTGAAGATCAGTTTATTCAAATAGTATCCTGTAACACACATAACTTATCATGTATTACGGATACATTGGCAGTGAATAACGATCCTGATAACTTGAAAGAGGGTATTTTTGTCTGCATTCGCCGAGCAACCGATATTAGTCAACCGGGAGGATTTATTCCTTCCCCGCAAGTAGGAAAACACAGCGATCCCATTTATGGAAGCCACCATGCCGAAGATGCAGCTGGCCTTTTCAGTACGTTAAATATGGACCTAAATTTATTTTCATCTGCAATGAAAGTGCCCAGTCAATATATGCACGTGGTATGGTTTCATTTGAGAGTCAAAGAACCCACCACTATGAACCAAGTTATGGATAAATTGGAAAATAATCCGTTGGTTGCATTAACCGAAAAGGACATGACAAGTACCGTGTTTTCATTTGGAAGAGACCACGGTCATTTTGGTAGAATTTTAAATCAAACCGTCGTTGTTACCCAAACTCTCAATGTTAAGAATAATACAGACATTACCGGGTTTTGCTTTACTCCTCAAGATGGAAATTCACTTTTAAGCAGTATCGCCGCAACTGAATGGTTTATGTATCCAAAATCTTATGAAGATAAAATTAAGTGTATGTCAGAATTTTATTACAACTGGATTTAATCCCTGACTAACGATGGTTCATTTATTTGAGTATTGTAGTTGATTTTGTTACCGTTGGTCCCTTTCAAGAAAATAGTTTTATTATTTGGCAGGAAGAGTCAAAATCTGCTCTTTTAATTGATCCGGGAGATGAACCGGAAAAAATTATTAGAAAAATCAATGAACTTAATGTGGACCCTCAGCTTATTTTAAATACCCATGCCCATTTAGATCATGTGGGTGGAGTAAAAAAAATCAAGGACACATTTTCAATTCCTTTCTACATTCATTCCGAAGAAAAAAGGATACTGGAACATTATCCAGATATGTGCCGTATGTTTGGTATGGTACCGGGAGAAACGCCTGAAGTAAATCATTGGATCTCGGGGGAAGGAGAATTTGATTTTGAAGGAATGAAATTGGAATATATAGAAACTCCGGGACACACACCGGGAGGCACTACATTCGTTTTGGATGGACATTGTTTTTGCGGAGATACGTTATTTGCCGGTTCAATTGGTCGAACAGATTTACCTGGTGGAGATTATAATACTTTGATGGATTCGATTTTAAAATTGAAAAATAAATTAGATCCTGAATGTGTTATTCATCCTGGACATGGTGAAAAAACGACAATGAAACATGAATTAATCCACAACCCATTTTTGACATCGATCAATAACCATAATTAATTACAAAACCGAATGATTTCATTGTTAGCAAAATTAAAAAATAATCCAGAATTTCATCATTCAGTTCCTAAAAACTCCCGTTTGGTCCTGGCACTTTCAGGAGGAATTGACTCTGTCGTTCTTTCCCATTTGTTTTTAAATATGGTAGGAGATTATTCTTACACATTAACATTAGGACATGTGAATCATGGACTAAGAGAAAATTCCGCAAGAGATATGCAGTTTGTGGGTGAAATTGCAAAAAAATGGAATCTACAAATCGAAATAGAAATTCTCGATCCACAATTCAAAAAATCAAATGAAAGTACTGAAGCATGGGCTAGAACCTATCGGTACAAGGCGTTGGAAAAAATTTGTGAAAAAGTGAAAGGAGATTATATTCTGACTGCTCACCATAAATCTGACCAAGCAGAAACTATTTTAATGCGGCTAGCTCAAGGAACAGGAGTGCGGGGATTTAGAGGTATCCATACAAAATTTAATTTAATTAGAAGACCATTACTTCAATTTTCTAAACAAGAGTTGATACATTATGCTGAAATACATAACCTACCATATGTTGAAGATGAGACTAATATAAATACGTCAATTCCCAGAAACTTTATAAGACATAATCTATTGAAACCTTGGGAAATACAAGAAAAAAATATTGAGAATCGAATAATTAAAACAAGTGAACATATCATTGAACTTTTGGATTCAGTAAAGTTTACCATCGAATATTTTGTAAAAAAAATTGTACAAAAAAATCCAAATAATACTGAACAAATTATTTCGAAAGTAGATCTAAACCAACTCCCGTCATTTATTCGATATGAACTGATTAAACGCTGTTTGGATGGGGATGATAATCAATGGAGGCAGCACCAATGGACAGCATTAAAATCCTTTATAAAAAAATCAAGTACGGGGGATATATTTACCACGAAATCAAGTAAATGTATTTTAAACAATAGAAATGAATGGGTATTATCAAAACTTGGAAAGACAGAGGACGTATTAATGGAAATCATTCCGAATGGAAAAACCATTTGTGACCCATATATTTTTAATTGGGAATGGACTACCACACCCGCAAAAATTGTTAACATAAACAAACATATTGTCATTATTGATGGTGGTATGATTCAGAATAAAAAATTGGAATTACGGCATTGGAAACATGGAGACTGGTTTCAACCATTAGGTATGAAGGGAAAGAAAAAAATAAGCGATTTATTGATTGACAATAAAGTAAATCGATTTGATAAATCTAATCAACTTGTATTGACTGCTGACCATAAAATCGCTTGGGTATGTGGTCACCAAATTAGCGACTGGGTGAAGGTAACCAAAAATACCTTAAAACCTGCAAAAATTTCTGTGGAGGCATTTTCATGAATTCTTTAGAAAAATATGGTTATAATCTCACTCCTTTATTTTCTAAACAAGAAATTCAAAATAGAGTAAAACAAATGGGAATAGAGATCTCAGAAAAATTTCGAGATGAAATTCCAATTTTTATCGGAGTATTAAATGGAAGTTTCATTTTTTTAGCTGATTTGCTTAGAGAATTAACCATTGACTGTGAAATGGACTTCATAAAATTATCGAGTTATGACAATACCCATTCTACGGGGACGGTCCACTTATTGAAAGATATTTCAGCAGATGTAAGTGGCAGAGATTTAGTTATTGTGGAAGATATCATTGATTCAGGACTAACCATTCGTTTTTTAAAGAGCAGACTGGAAGGGGCAAATCCAAAGTCAATTACTATTGCTTCATTTCTTTATAAACCGGAAATCTCACAATTAAATTTTTCAATAGATTTTGTAGGATTTGAAATTCCCAGTGATTATGTTGTAGGTTATGGGTTGGATATGAATCAAAAACTTCGACATTTACCCGGAGTTTACAGATTGGATAATGAAATTAAATCATGAAAGAAAAAAAGAATAAAAACATAAACGGAAAAAATTTCCGAAATATCAACAAATCGTCCCCAAAAAATACCGGGAAGAAGTCAAAAAATTTAGACCAACAGAAATTTCAATGGAAACGAGCAGGCAAGACATCTCTTCTCTGGATAATGATTATTTCTGTAGCTATTTTCTTTTCGGGAATGTTTTCTGAAAACTCCAAAAATGAACCCCTAATTGATTATTCCCAATATAGAGAATATTTAGTCAACAACCACATTGCGGAAGGGACATTCGTTGACAATACATTTCATGGAACATTTAAAACTCCGCAAGCCATTATAACTCCTATGGGAACAATACAAAATAGTACACAATTTCGGGTAGTTTTACCTTTTATTGATCAGAATGTAATGGATGAGTGGAACGAATACAACGTGGAATACAGTTTCAAGGAAAAAAGTATTGATTGGACAGGCTATTTTTTAAATATGTTACCTTGGATATTATTGATTGGATTTTGGATTTTTATCATGCGTCGAATGCAAGGCGGTGCTGGTGGAATTAACAATGTATTTAATTTCGGAAAAAGCAGGGCAAAAATATGGGAACACAGCAAGGATAAGGTCACCTTCAATGATGTTGCAGGTTGCGTGGAAGCAAAAGAGGAATTGAAGGAGGTCATTGAATTTCTTAAACATCCAAAACGGTTTAGAAAATTGGGAGCAAAAATCCCAAAAGGTGTACTATTAGTAGGTCCTCCCGGAACAGGAAAAACCTTGTTGGCCAGAGCTGTCGCAGGACAGGCAAATGTTCCATTTTTCACTCTTAGTGGTGCTGATTTTGTTGAAATGTTTGTAGGGGTTGGTGCTTCCAGAGTTAGAGATTTATTCGAACAGGGGAAAAAAGAATCCCCGTGCATCATTTTCATAGATGAATTAGATGCGGTGGGAAGACAGAGAGGAGCAGGTCTTGGGGGGGGGCACGATGAACGAGAACAAACGTTAAACCAACTGCTTGTAGAACTGGATGGATTTGAAAATAATCATAATATAATCGTAATGTCTGCCACAAATCGCCCCGATGTATTGGATTCTGCACTTTTAAGACCGGGAAGATTTGATCGTCAAATTATTGTAGATGTTCCGGATGTGCGAGGTAGGATAGGCATATTAAAAGTTCACGCAAAAAATATATTATTAAATAAACGGAAAGTTAATTTGGAAGTCATCGCCAAAGGAACTCCCGGCATGGTAGGAGCGGATTTAGCTAATATTGTAAATGAAGCTGCTTTATTGGCAGCTAGAAAAAGAAAAAAAGTTGTAGATATGGACGATTTTGAAGATGCAATTGACAAGGTCATGATGGGAGTTCAGCGAAAAAGTATGATTTTGTCAAATGAAGAAAAAAAAGTGACTGCTTTCCATGAAGCAGGACATGCACTAGTTGCTTCAAAAACAGAAGGAGCTGATCCTGTCCATAAGGTAACCATCATCCCCAGAGGAAGAGCATTGGGTTTGACAATGCAGTTACCCCTTGATGAAAAACATGGTTATACACGAAATTATATCGAAGGGAGGTTAGGAATAATGATGGGAGGCAGGGCTGCAGAAGAACTTATTTTTGGTGAAATGACTACCGGTGCAGGGAATGACTTGGAACAAGCGACAAAAATCGCCAGAAAAATGGTATGCGAATGGGGAATGAGTGATGTATTGGGTCCCATGACATTCGGTAAAAAAAATGAAGAAATATTTTTGGGGAGAGAAATACAATCTCATCGTGATTATAGTGAAGTAACTGCGAGATTAATTGATGAGGAAATCGTAAGAATTGTTCGTAAAGCACAAAATTCGGCTAACAAAATATTAAATCAAGATAAACCAATTTTGAATCGAATCGCAGAGGAATTATTGGAGCATGAAACCATAGATGAACGTGATTTGAAAAGAATATTAGATGGAAAAAAAGTAATTAGGAAAAAACCAATTCGACAACGAAAAAAGAGGAAAAAAATACCCAAAGTTGCTCCTAAAAAACAAAAAAAACAACCATTTCTTAAACCCGAAACTGCCCCAGCCTAATCGTTCATTCTTTAGTTATAAGTTAAATTTAATTCAAGATGGACGATAATCAATTTAAAAATTGGTTGAAGCCTCCTCGACGGAACACCTTGGTGATGGGTGTTTTGAATACAACACCTGATTCATTTAGCGATGGTGGAAGATTTAATCATCTCGATAAAGCGGTTGCACATGCTATTCAAATGGAAAAAAATGGTGCAGATATTATTGATATTGGGGGAGAATCAACCCGTCCGGGTGCTGAACCCGTTTCGGTAGAAACTGAAATAAGCCGTACGCTACCTGTCATAAAGGCGATTAGAAAATTATCCAATATCACCCTATCAATCGATACATATAAATCGGAAGTGGCACAAGAAGCCATATCAGCTGGGGCAAATTTTATTAATGATATTAGTGGAATGACCTCTGACAAAAAAATGATGGATTCGGTTAAGAAAAATAAAGTGGCAATTGTTTTGATGCACATGAAAGGAAAACCGTTAACCATGCAAACCAATCCAGTGTATCACGATTTAATTAAGGACATCTTGGACTATTTTTCATTTAATATCCAAAAAGCAGTTGATTTTGGGATTAAGCCTGAAAATATTATAATTGATCCGGGAATTGGGTTCGGGAAAACATTAGACGATAATTTTAAATTGATTCGTTATTTGAGAAAATTTTCCATTTTTCAATGTCCCATTTTAATAGGACCATCAAGAAAATCGTTTATTGGTTCATCTCTTAATTTACCAGAAAATGACAGATTAGAAGGCACGTTAGCCGCAGTGTCCGCTGGTGTGTTAAATGGAGCTTCCATCGTCAGGGTACATGATGTGAAGGAAGTAAAACGAGCTGTCATCATTTTAGATAAGATAAAAGGATTAAGCATTAAAACATGACTCTATTTAAGATTGGATTCATCACGGTTACTTTAGTAGATGTGGTGGACTTATTATTAGTGAGTTGGATTTTTTACATGGTTTACCAATATTTTAAAGGAACACGAGCGGGACAAATGTTGGTCGGATTAATCATATTACTCATCGGATCGTTTTTATTCAATGCATCAGGGATGCAGGCAACATCTTGGTTGGTTAACCGATTTCAAACAGTTTGGGTTGTGGCGTTTGTCATACTATTTCAACCAGAAATCAGACGATTACTGATATACGTTGGGCAACATCGATTTTTTCAAAAAATATTCAGGGTGGGTACATCCCAAACCATTGAATCTTTGGTCCAATCCATTCAATTATTGATCGAAAAAAAATGGGGTGCACTTATCGTTATACAAAGGGAAACCGGATTGCGTTCTTATAAAGAATCGGGTACACCCTTAAAAGCTGAAGTTTCAACAGGTCTCCTGTTAAGTATTTTTAATCCTGGTTCTCCACTTCATGATGGAGCCGTCATCATACAAAATGATATCATCGAATCAGCGGGGTGTATTCTTCCATTAAGCGAAAGCACAACAATCAATCCAGGAATGGGTACCCGTCATCGAGCCGGATTGGGATTATCAGAAGAAACAGATGCTATTATCATTCTTGTATCAGAAGAGACAGCCAGAGTATCTATTGCGGAGGACGGAAAATTTTCTCATATCGGGATGGATGAAATGGATTTAAGACGATTTTTGAATTCAGAAATGTTTATTTCTTCCGGCGATTAAGCCAATCAATCCTCATGGTTGATGGGCAAAAATCAATTTTTTTTTTACTGTTTCTTGTTTTATCCACAGTCCTATTATCCACTCCTCGAATCACCATCCAAGTGAATCAACCGGGGAACTTGATTTTAACAGCAGAAATAGACTCAGTTTGGGTTGGTAATGATTATCGGATTCATACATCCCCTAAATTAAAATCATGGATTCGCCCCGGCTATGTAACTCTACCGTATTTTTCAGAAACACTAGTGGGTGTCCCTTCTACGGCCCAAATCATATGGTTTCCTAGTGAAGAGCGACATATTTCGGTTTCACATCAGCTGACAAATGCAATATCTGAGGCACCGAAAGGAATGAATTTATCATCTAATGATGTTCCCCAACCTATGGTTCATGAATCTGGAGATATTGTAGAACTTGTTTCTCATCCAAGCATCAAGGGAAATCAATGTTCAGTATTAAAAATTTATCCGATTTCTCATTCAGATGGAATATTAACTTGGATAAAACAGATTACCATTCAATTTTCGTTCCCACCGGAACCCACCACTAGTCAAACGACCATTTTATCTGATAAAGGTGGTCAAAATTTGATCTCAAAATATCCGATGTTTAGAGCTACAAATCAATTACCAGATTATCATTGGTCTGAAAATCTGGTTAAAATAATAGTTGATTCTACACAGTGGTATCGAATAACAAAATCAGACCTTGAAGAAAATGGAGTCAACTTTCAAAATGTAAATCCGCAATTTTTTCAATTATGGAATGAAAATGAAGAAATAATGATGTTTATTGAAGGTGAACAAGATGGAATCTTTAATTATACTGATCAAATAATATTCAAAGGTCATAATAATTCAGTGCCCAAAAATGCACCTTATAGTACCAATTTTTATTCTGGTGAGAATGTGTACTGGTTAACATGGGGCGATAATTACGGATTACGATATAGTCAAAAAAATGCTCATCCGTCTGTGGAATTACCCGATTGGAAAAAACCAATTTATTTTACCCAAAAGGTTCATTTTGAAAAAAATGAACATTTTGCCCGTCTGGGTCAAGTTGAAGACAAACTTCATCACCGATGGGATAGTTTCGACCATTTTTTTATGAATCCTCCTGTGAATAGCGGGACTTCAGTTGATTTTATGATTGAAATGGACTATCCTGCAACAAACACTTTTCAACTGACCGCTGAAATTCAGGGAATTACCAGTAGTACTCATATTATTTCTATGCAGTGGAATGATCACCTTATAGGTGAAAGTCAATCGTGGAACGGACAATCAACTCATCAATTATGGGGAGAAAGTGGTGAAATAAATCCAATTCCTATATTAAATGGTTTAAATGTTTTTTCAATCATCAATTTAGAAAGTCCTCACGAAAACTCCAGTTATGATCAAGTATATTTAAATTGGGTGGATGTTACTTATGATAGATTCTTTTTAACGGATCGGGAATTTATTCAATTTACCATAGGAGAAAATAATTCTGGCTTAATGGAATTTACGGTTCGGGGATTTGATTCGGAGTCCATTTATATTTTTAAAGAAGGTGTTTCCAATTTAAATGGTTTCCTTATTATAGAAGATGAAATGACCCAGACTTACTCTGCACGTTTTCAGGATGAAATCGTGTATTCAGGAACTGAGTATCATGTGTTTTCAGAATTGGTTTTGGATACCGTAAAACAAATAATTCCCATGGTTCCAATGAGTAGTCCGCTGGGTGAAATTGCATCTGAATACATTGTAATCGCACCAGACTCATTTCACACTTCATTGCAACCGCTCGTCGAATTTCACGGTGGATTGCTCATTGATATCGATGAAATTTATCGTCAATATTCACACGGTAAATTATCTCCTTATGGAATTAAAAACTATTTGCGAGACATATATTTGAATCATAATGGAATGCTTAAAGCAGTATTGATTGGTATGCAAGGAGAAAATATTAATAAAGATGCAACAGGATTTGATAATTCGAGTGCCTTCATCCCCTCTATGAAAATACAAACCGTTGGGTGGGGTGCTGCTTCGTCAGATTTTTGGTATTCTTGTGTGGAAGGGGATGATTTAATTCCAGAATTTTCCATAGGAAGATTTCCAGTATCTAACACTCGTGAACTTGAAAACATGGTAGAAAAAACCATGTCTTATCACTTACAAGAAGATAAATTTTGGCATAACAACCAGTTACTCATTGCGGGTTATGAACCTGAATTTAAAATTCAATCTGAACTTTTAATGGGGAATTTAGTCCAAAATGGGTTTTTCCCTAAACGGTTATATATTGATGTGACGTCTGAAACAGGTCCATATTTTGGAGGGTCCGAAACTCTGTTAGCCCATTTAACATCCGGATTGAGCTATGTTAATTTTTTAGGTCACGGTGGAGGAGCGGTTTGGGGAGACCGTTCATTACTGACATTGGATGCACTGGATCATCTTTATAATTCGAATAAACTTCCCTTTGTTACCAGCATGACTTGTTTTACAGGTGACGTAACTAATCCCAATGCTTTGGGGAGACGAATGGTTACTCAGGAGAATAGTGGTGCAGTCGCATGGTTCGGTAGTTCAGGGGTCGGATGGATTCAGAATGATTTTTTACTTTTAGAACCCATCCACCAATATCTTTTCAGTGGAGATGAATTATCTTTAGGAGATATAATAAATAATGGGAAAATAGAATTTATTTCTTCCAATACATCCTATCCTGACATTGCAAAAACTCAAGTTTATCAGTTCAATTTGAGTGGTGATCCCATGCTGAAATTAAAGAAAAATGGAAATGGAAATTTTCAAATATCTCCAGATATAGTGCCTTTTGATCAGGAAAAAAATATTGAATTAACTCAAGGGATGAATGATTCTGTTTATTATCAAATTTTTGATTCTGAAAATCATCCAATTCATTTAGATCCTCACGTATATCAGGAATCATTTTTACTTTCGGACTCCATGAATAGTGGGTTGTATCACATTAATCTTTCTGCGAAATCTGGAACCAAAATTACTCACGGGTCCAAACCATTAATATTAATTGGTGGAACGCCAATCCTTCAAATAGTAAGTATAGAACCAAATATGATTACCTATAAGGACAGTCTCTTGGTAGATTGTATTATTGCAGGAGTACAATCCACTGATTCTGTTTTTCTAAATATCAATGGGGCTCCTTATAAACATATCAGTTTTGATTCCATGACCGACCAATCAATTTTGGTTAAAGTTCTTCCACAAAATCCCAATCAAACAATAACAGTTTCTTTGGAAGTAAAAGAAGATTCGGGAAGCATAATTCAGGGAGATATTGAACAGGTTGATATCATGCCTTTGGCAGATTTTAGACCCAATTCTCTTGAATTTGTTACAACAGACAGCGTTCAACTAAAAGCGGAGATCGAGAACCTTTATCCAAGCTTGGGCTACTCGACCGTTATTATTGACAGAAAATCGGAATCAGGAAATTGGGATTCAATTGGGATTTTTCCATTATCATTTAATGGGAAAGAAAAAAAAGGAATGTACATACCAGTTTCAATTCCGAGGGGTGTGTTCGAATATCGGGTAATTTCTGCAAGTGAGGATTCTACAGTAACTCACGTAAATGATACATTATTGACTTCCATGGAAACTCAAGCATTTTTCGGATTAGAAAATGATTCGATAGGAGTTAGAAATGTTGATGTATTTATCCAAAACGGAAGTGGATTAGTTGAGTTTGAAGTACTTAATCAAGTAAACTTATCCTTGCAACCGGAATTCCAAATTCAGATTGTAGATACCCTAAGAGATGCAATTAGATTACTAACTCCGGAGGAAATGGAATATGAATTAACATGGCGAATGATGAGTGAAATAGAGGATTCGCTTTCTTTACATCGATATTACGAATCGTTTAATACATGGCTCCCAATTCCTTTCACCATTTCAGATGGATATGCGACTTTTACAGATAAAGGACCGATTCAAGTTGCATTTTTGAATTCAACCGATGAAACACCCCCTAGATTGGAAGCAGCATTAAACGGGCAAAAGTTTTTTCAGGATAGTTACGTATCATCCAATCCTTTGATACATATTACTGCAACAGATGAAAATGGTTTGGATCATCGTCAATCTGGAATGAAGGTGTGGTTAAATGAAATGGACTCTATAAATGTGGACCAAATTTCGGGAAATGGAAATGAATTATCCATACAAATAAGACCAAGATTAACCTCTATGGATTCTTCAATAAAGGTTTTGATTAGCGATGCTCGTGGAAATTGGTCTGATACGCTTCATTTAACTTTTTTAGTCAAATCGGAACTAGAATTGATTGATTATGGAAATTATCCGAATCCATTTGAAACTAGGACATGGTTTGCCTATGAATTGACAGACGAATGCGACAATTTTTATCTTGATATATTTACGGTAACGGGAAAACGAATCCGGCGGTTTACGACTGGTTCCACAGATCGAAATTTAGAATCGGGTTCTTATCACGAAATTATGTGGGATGGGAGAGATGAATGGGGCGAATTAGTAGGAAACGGGGTTTACTTTTATCGAATGGTAGGATACAAAAATGACATTACTTTGGAACAAATTGGAAAAATTGCTAAAGCAAGATGAAAATGATAATTTGTATCATCATTTTAAATGGATTCGCTCTTACCCAATCTAAATATGCTGATTCCTTTTTGAAACTTGGAACATCGACCAGAAGCATAGGCATGGGACAAGCAGTTGTAGCTTTGCCATCACACCCGCAAACATATCTAATGAATCCAGGTGGATCCGCCTTGTCAACAAATTCGTCGTTTTCATTATTGGCGGTTAATCAATTTTCATTGGCAAATTATTTTTCATTTAGTATCTCGAAGGGGATAGGAAAAAATACAAAATTCGGATTTCATGGACTTAACTTATTGATTGACCATATTTTGGAACGTCCAGATCTTCAGGGAATCTTTGATTTAGAAACACGGAGAGATTCGATTCGAACTTTAGTGTCTCGGGGGTTTAGCTCATTTTCCAATAAGGAATCAGCTTGGACGTTAACTCTATCAAGATTATTTGAAACCAATTTGGATTTGGGTTGGCAAATTAACCAAATTCCAGTCAAATTACCTATTGGAGTGAACATGCGGTATATTCACAAATCCCTTCATAAAATAAAGGGAAGGGGATTAGGATTTGATTTAGGTGGAATGATACAAATCCCTTTGAATCATGTATTTTTATTCGAAAATTTAGGACTATTTACCTTGGGAGGTACGGTTTCAAATTTGATGGATACCAAATTGTTTTGGAGTTCAGAAAAAGAAGAAATTATTCCCATGACATTAATTTGGGGAGCGTCATATAAACAATCATTATTGTTCATCCCAATTGATGTGCTAATACTATTCCAAACACAGAACATAAATGAGGAAATATCTCAATTTGGTCTGGAATTTGAGATATGGAATAAAATAGCATTGAGGACTGGCTGGGATGAATCTGGTCACCACGGAGGGTTAGGATTCGAATTTTCAATATTTAACCAGATTGTAGAATTGGGATATAGTTTTATGCAACATGATTTGGGCAAATCCCATAGATTCGATTTAATACTATTGATATCATGAATCGGTTGACTATTATGTTCATTATGACTTTTTTTATTGGATGTTCACAAGAAAGGAATGACCTTCGTCTACCCTCTCCTCGTTGGGTAGAAAAATCTCTACCAACAGATTTGGAAGAACGAGGAATTGATGCTCACAATATTAATTTGCAGAATCCAACCCAAAATTCCATTAAACTCATGTGGTATTTGGATTCTGAAAATGATATTCAACAATACAAAGTTTTTCGATCCGATGTTACCGATGAACAAAATACCCCAATAGAATTTTCAAATGTGTTCATCTCGGAAACTGACACTTTTTACATTGATGAAACTCCAAATGTATATTTGAACTATTTTTACTATTTAACCACGAGATCATTCGAAGGCGTCGAAAGTCATCCATCGGACACAATCACCTATCAATTATTAAAGAAACCTTTAGCGGTGCCAACTTTTGAATCTGAATTTTCAACTCAATTAAAATTTCAATGGATAGATGATCAAAATACCAGCCATATTACCAGTTATTATTTGATTAAAATCGAAAATGAATGGGGACAAGGGCAATGGAGCTGTTTGTTTTTAAACCCTAATTTTCTTAATGATGGGGAACTGGTTTCTTTTGAATATCCCATAAATGGTTTCGGTTGTATTGACCATCAGGGAATAAATGAATTATTAAATCCGGGCAAGTATTATTGGAAAATAAAAGCGTTGCGATTAGGGAATGGGATTACTACCAGCAATGACCACGACGTTGCAGGAGCTGAATCAAACTGGGTTGAATTAAATATTGTTGAGTCGGGAAAATTACATTGATTGAAATTTGGGTATATTCGATTATTAGTGTTTTGGTGGTAAGTATTTTATCCTTAGTGGGAGCAGTTTTTCTTGCAGCGAAAAATGATTTATTGAACAAAAGTATGCATTTTTTGGTAAGCTTTGCAGTTGGGAATTTGTTTGGGGCGGCGTTTATTCATTTAATTCCCGCAATGAATACATCTTCCACATTGACAATGGAGACCGGTTCAAAATATATTTTTTCTGGAATAATTTTATTTTTTATATTAGAAAAATTTGTTCGTTGGAGGCATTGTCATATTCCTAATTGCGATACACATCCTTCTCCATTTGTTCCCATGAGCTTAGCCGGGGATACATTGCATAATTTTATGGATGGAATTATCATTGGAGTTGCTTATTTGACCGATATACCATTGGGAATTGCAACCACTATTGCTGTACTTTTTCACGAAATTCCTCAGGAGATTGGAGATTTTGCAATATTAATTAAAGGAGGACTTTCTGTTAAAAAAGCGTTATTTTATAATTTTCTGGTATCTTCGTCAGCATTTTTTGGGGTTTTTCTAGCATTACTGATTGGAATAAATATGATGGATATTGTCCCCATTTTACTTCCAATTACTGCTGGCGGTTTCATTTACATTGCCGGATCAGATTTAATCCCTGAATTACATTCTCAAGATAGGTGGAGACAATCCATGGGTCAATTAATATTTTTATGTGGTGGTATTGGGGTAATGTATTTGGTAAAAATGCTAATTCACTAATTTGTTCATCTGTTAACATATTCCATAAGACGTAAATTTTAGTATGATGATTGACCAAATAAAAGAAATATTTAAAGATACGGAAAATAAATACATTGAAATTCGGAGGCATCTTTGACCTCGAATCAAAAATTAAATCTATAGAGGAATTAAAAAAATTGACCTTGTCGGAAAATTTTTGGAATGATAATGAATCCGCTGCTACGACGTTAAAAAAAATTTCAAATATAGAAAAAGATGTACAAATGTGGGAGGATTTAAATCAAAAGCATGGAGATTTAGAAGTTTTAATTGAGTTTATGGACGCTGGAGAATCAACGCCGAAAGAGGTTGAATCTGAACTAAATGATTTTTCAAGTTTAATTCGTGAACAAGAATTAAAACTAACTTTAGGTGCTCCTGAAGATATTGAAAATGCTATATTAACGATTCATCCCGGTGCAGGAGGAACAGAAAGTCAGGATTGGGCGAATATGCTTTATAGATTGTACGATCGTTGGGTTGAAAAAAAAGGATTTTCCCAAAAAATATTGGACTTTCAACCGGGGGATGAAGCTGGAATAAAAGATGTAACCATTGAAGTAAAAGGAGATTATGCTTACGGACTTCTAAAAGCAGAAGCAGGTGTACATCGTTTAGTTCGAATTTCGCCATTTGATTCAAACAGTCGAAGACATACGTCTTTTGCTAGTGTGTTTATTTATCCATCCGTTGAGGAAAATATTGAGATAGATATTAACCCAAATGATTTAAGAATCGATACGTATCGTGCCAGTGGGGCAGGTGGACAGCACGTTAATAAGACTGATTCAGCCATACGTATCACTCATTTACCGTCGGGTATTGTAGTTCAATGTCAGAATGAACGATCTCAACACAAAAATAAATCGCAAGCTATGAAAGTCCTAAAAGCCAGATTGTATAAATTGGAACTTGAGAAAGAAAATGAATCTGCTAAAGAATTAGCCAGTCAGAAAAAGGAGATTGGTTGGGGAAGTCAAATCCGATCTTATGTTTTTCACCCATACAATATGGTCAAAGATCACCGAACCAAAGAAGAAACTTCAAACATTCAAGGGGTTATGGATGGGGATATTGATCGATTTATTCAAACTTTTTTAATACAAAAAATGGCACAATAATTATGGAAGATAAAACAAGCCTTCAACAAATTATAAATTTCAGAAAAGAGAAATTAAAAGAACTCATTGCAAATGGGGTCAATCCCTTTCCATCTGTGTATAATCCTACACAAACAAGTTTAGAGATTTTAACCCAATACGAAACATTTGAATCTGAATCCGTATGTTTAGCAGGCAGAATTATGTCGATGAGAAAAATGGGGAAAGCTTGTTTTTGCCATATTCAAGATCAGCACGGGCGAATTCAACTTTATATAAAACGTGACGACGTTGGGACAGAAAGCTATTCCCATTTTAAATTATGTGATATAGGAGATTTTCTCGGTGTGGAAGGATTTGTTTTTAAAACAAAAACTGGTGAAATTTCTATCCACGCCGAATCCATAACCATTTTGTCAAAAAGTATAAGACCACTTCCCATTGTCAAGGAGAAAGATGGGAAAACATTTGATGCATTCACTGATAAAGAACAACGATATCGTGCCCGTCATTTGGATTTAATAGTTAATCCATCTGTCAAAGACATTTTTATAAAAAGATCAAAAATTATAAGTTCCATCCGGGGTTTTCTGGATAAAAAAGATTTTCTTGAAGTGGAAACACCCGTTTTACAACCCCTTTACGGTGGAGCAAATGCACGTCCATTCACAACACACCATAATGCTTTAGATCAATTGTTTTATCTGAGAATCGCAGATGAATTATATTTGAAACGTCTTATTATTGGCGGATTTGATAAAGTTTATGAGTTAAGTAAGGATTTCCGAAATGAGGGTATTGATCGAAATCACAATCCGGAGTTTACCATGTTAGAATGGTATGAGGCTTATGCAGATTATGAAAAAAACATGGAGCGGGTTGAATCTCTTATTAAACATGTTGCCTCCACCTTGGACTTGAATTCTGTTACATGGAATGGTGCAAAAGTGGATTTTAATAAACCTTTTGACAAAAAGCCAATTTCTAAACTGATACAGGAAATATTCGGAATAGATTTTTCTGATTCTCACAGAGATGATTTATATAAATTGTGTAAAAAAAATAAAATCGATCTCGATGAAAATTCAAATTATGGTCAATGCCTCGACTTATTGATGAAGTATGTTGTCGAGCCCACATTAATTCAACCAACCTTTGTTACGGATTATCCAAAAGTCATCTCTCCATTGGCAAAATCTCACAGGAATGGGAATCCAGATTTGGTTGAACGTTTCGAATTATTTATCGTAGGAACTGAATTTGCAAATTCATTTTCTGAATTAAACGATCCTTTAGACCAAAGAGAACGATTTGAGAATCAGGAAAAACTACTGAAGGATGGAGATGAAGATGCACATCCCGTGGATGAATCTTTTTTGGAAGCAATGGAAATTGGAATGCCTCCCACAGGCGGGGTAGGAATCGGGATTGATCGATTGGTCATGCTTATGACAGAACAACGGTGGATCAAAGATGTTATTCTATTTCCGACTCTCCGTTCGGTTTAATAATTCCTTAAATTAATGTCATTTATTGGTACCGTTTCCTATCGTCATTTACGGTCTCCAAACCCTAATAGTTTTACATCTTTTGCCAGTGGATTATCCATTATTGGATTGTCGATTGGGATTGCCGCACTCATTATAACCATGAGTGTGTTAAATGGATTTGAGAAAACGCTGTCTCAAAAATTGATATCTTTCAATGGACATATCCAAGTTCAACATATTTTAGGACATTCGATTCCATCTGAACCTCCCGGTCTGAGTGATTATGTAAACTCCTATGAGAAATCCATTAAGACAATACCTTATATTAGAAAACCGGTACTGATTCGTGAAGGACAAAAAATACAAAGTGTTTTGTTAGATGGAATTCCACAAGCTGAAACCAGTTCCAAATTAGAACCGCTACTGATTAAAGGATCATCCAAATTGGGAAAGGGTGTGTGTGTTTTAGGTAAAAAGTTAACTGAGGAATTGGAAGTGTCATTGGGTGATAAAATTGTGATTTCTCAAATGAATTCTTTTGCAGGTAATATGAATAATTCTGCCATGAAACAACTGAAAATTGGAGGTATTTTTCATTCCGGAATTACGGAGTATGATCGATCTATGGTTTATGTATCTATAACAGAGGCGGAACAATTTTTTTCTTATTCAGACAAAATAGATGGGTTTTCCATTTATTTGACGGATTCTGAGGCTGTTCAAACTGAATCTAATGAACTGTTTTCATATTTGGGGTATCCGTATTTTGTAACGACATGGAAGGAAAACCATAGAAATCTCTACGATTGGATGTCAATACAACAATGGCCTATTTTGATTATATTCAGTATGATTGCATTGGTTGGGATTATAAATATTATTTCTGCAATCTCAATGATTATATTAGAAAAAATTAAGGAAATAGGATTATTAAAAGCTTTGGGATGCACTCGAAAGCGCATTCAAATGATTTTTCTTATGGATGGGATTTTTATTGGTATTTCGGGTACAATTATTGGAGGATTACTTGGACTTGGCTTAACTTGGGCTCAATCACGATACCAAATGATTTCAATTCCGGAAGATGTATATTTTATGGATAGAATTCCCGTTATTGTATCTTGGGATTATTTTACAGTCATATGTTTTTTTAGTATAATGGTCACATTGTTGGCATCTACTGTTCCCACTCATTTCGCAGGTAAAATTACTCCTGCGGAGGCTGTTAGATACGAGTGAATCCAGTATTATATATTGCGAGACGATTTTTACGGTCTAATCAAAATCTATCGGGTAAATACAATGGTTGGGTCGCTGTAATTGGGATAGCCATCGGATGTTTTGCAATCATTATTTCCTTAGCTGTTTTAAATGGATTCGAATCAATGGTCACGGAAAAAATTAAGGGTATTGAAGGAGATATGACAATTTCACATCCAAATTTGAGTCGTCAAATTGAATTAAAAATTAAGGACATTCCAGGAATAAAAAAAACATTACCTCTTTTGAAAGGTAAAAGTATAATCATCAATCAGGATAAAAGTTCAGCATTGGTACGCATAAAAGCGGCTAAATTGGATTCAATATTACTTTTTTATCCATTAAACAATCTTGATTTACAAGACGAAATCATAACTAATAAAGACAATCCAGTGATTATTGGCGAATTGCTGTCCCAAAAATTACAATTGGATTTAGGAGATCAAGTTCACTTTGCCAATCCTCATTCCGTCCGGATACCCTTGGGTATTCCCCTTCAGGCTAAAGGTAAAATTGTGGGAATTTTTAAATCAAACGTATTAGATCATGATGAGAAAACGGTTTTTATATCTTCTCGATTAGCAAATTCATTATTTTCTTCTAATAAGAGAAATGGCATGGATATAAGAATTGATTCAATGTTATCTTTACAAACCAAAAAACGGGAGATAAATGAAATTCTGAACGAGGGAATAGTTGAGACATGGGAAGAACAACATAGTGCATTGGTACAGGCGATGAAATTAGAAAAAATAGGTGCAATTATTGTATTAAGTTTGATCATAATAGTTGCATGTTTTAATCTAATATCCAATTTAGTGTTAATTATTCGTCAAAAGTGGAGGGAATTGGGAATTTTACAAATAATGGGTTATACAAAAAACCATATTATGAGTATCATCATAAATCACGGTTTGATTCTGGGATGTATTGGATGTTTTTTAGGATCTTCATTAGGAGGATTTCTGGTACTTTTGCAAACAAACTTAGATATTCTTCCATTACCAGAAGATATTTATTTTATGGAAGCATTACCTATGTCCTTGCCAATCAGTGAATTTCTATTGGTTCCGTTTTTTGCTATGACACTCGTGTTTTTTGCATCTTTTCTTGCTTCAAGGCGAGCTGTTTCACTTTCTGCTTTGAGTGCGATTCAACTCGAAAAATGATTCTTTCTTGTCATAATATTTGTAAATCTTATTCCAACGGAAAAAACCGTCTTTCGGTTTTAAAGGATGTTTCATTGGAAATGAATTCAGGTGAAGTAGTTGGTATAATTGGATCCTCTGGTGCAGGGAAATCTACTCTATTGAATATTTTGGGGACTTTGGATAAACCAGACTCGGGTGCCGTATTAATCGAAGGAAAGGATGTGTCAAAATTGTCAAAAAAAGATACGGCAACACTAAGAAATAAAACATTAGGATTTGTATTTCAATTTCATCATTTATTACCTGAATTTACAGCAATTGAAAATGTGATGATTCCAACCTTAATCGGATCCAAACGAGATAGTTCTCGAAACAGGGCGATTGAGTGGTTTAACTTTATGGAATTATCCTCCAGAATGTCCCATTATCCCCAACAACTCTCTGGAGGTGAGAGACAACGAGTAGCCATAATGAGGGCTTTGATTCAACAGCCCGCAATTATATTTGCAGATGAACCAACCGGTAATTTGGACAAAGACAACACAAAGATATTATTAGATCTATTTTTAAAAATTAAAGACGAGTTTAATCAATCATTTTTAATTGCTACCCATGACCCATTGGTAACTCAAATAACAGATAGAACCTATCAGTTGATAAATTCTACCTTACATGTGACGGATAACCTTTGATACTTCATATGTATAGGGTAATTTTACCACTATGAAAGAGAATTTTTCTAAACGAGTGCAGTCAATTATGCGGTTTGCAAAGGAGGAAGCAATCCGATTAGGACATAGTTATGTGGGTTCGGAACATCTTTTATTAGGAATTATCAAGCAGAATTCAGGCTTATCATCAAAATTATTCGACATCTATAATTGTGATAAAAATGAGATGCGTACCATGATTGAAGATTTAATTAAAACTTCAAGTGGAACTATGACATTAGGTCATCTTCCACTGACAAGAAGAGCTGAACGAATTTTACGAAACACGTTCAACGAAGCGACAAAATTAAATGTGACCATCGCTGACGATGAGCATCTATTATTAGCCATATTAAGAGAATCTGAAGGGATTGCATTTGATACATTGATTGCTTTTAATTTGAATTATAATACGGTAAAGGAATTGCTCACGGAACAGAAAGAATTTAAAAAACAAAAAAATATACCGGTTTTCTCCCCTCCTAAAGTTAAAAAACAAAAAACACCTGCTTTAGACCATTTTTCTAGGGATATTACACAATTAGCAAAAGGAAATAAGCTGGACCCAATTATTGGAAGGGAAAATGAGATTGAGAGAGTAGCACAAATTCTCACCCGCAGGAAGAAAAATAATCCTGTCTTAATTGGTGAACCGGGCGTTGGAAAAACTGCAATTATCGAAGGGTTAGCTCAACGAATCATTAATAAATCTGTTCCTCGTGTTTTACATAACAAACGAATTCTTGCTTTAGATTTGACTTCCATAGTAGCCGGAACCAAGTATAGAGGTCAATTTGAAGAACGAATAAAAACCATCATGAAGGAATTAGAAAATACCAGAAACATCATTTTATTTATTGATGAATTACATACCTTGGTGGGTGCCGGAAGCGCAGCTGGTTCGTTGGATGCTTCCAATATGTTTAAACCAGCGTTAGCCAGAGGTGACATTCATTGCATTGGAGCCACCACTTTAGATGAATATCGAAAACATGTAGAAAAGGATGGTGCATTGGAACGTAGATTTCAAAAGATTTTAGTGCACCCTCCATCGGTAGAAGAATCTATTGAAATTTTAAAAGGATTGAGATCAAATTACGAA
This sequence comes from uncultured bacterium, assembly GCA_964496365.1. Classification (GTDB taxonomy): domain Bacteria; phylum Fidelibacterota; class Marinisomatia; order Marinisomatales; family AB-629-J13; genus AB-629-J13. The sequence goes on along the minus strand of CAZBZK010000005.1, from coordinate 15,032 downwards.
TCTCATCACAATGTTCTATTCGACCAAAAAGCGATCGAAACTTGCGTTCATTTAGCACATAGATATATCAGCGACAGATATTTACCAGACAAAGCCATTGATGTCATGGATGAATCTGGCTCTAGAGCATATATTCGAAATTTGACCGTCCCAGATGAAATAGTAGAAATTGAAATTGAAATCGATCGAATAAAACAGAAAAAGGATACAGTGGTATCTCAACAAAAATTTGAGGAAGCTGCTGCTTTAAGAGATACAGAACAAAAATTAACTCATAAATTGACCAAAGCTCAAAAGGAATGGAATGAGGAGGAAGAAAAACATCCGGTGAAAATAACCGATGAAATGATAGCCGATGTCGTCTCCCAAATGACTGGAATTCCCGTAAATAAAGTTGCTCAATCTGAGTCTAAAAAATTGATAAATATGGTTACGGAATTAAATCAGAAAATTGTCGCGCAGGATGAAGCCATCCAAAGCCTCACACGGGCGATACGAAGAGCAAGAACTGGTTTAAAAAATCCAACTCGCCCTATTGGAGTCTTTCTCTTTTTAGGACCTACAGGTGTGGGAAAAACAGAACTTGCGAAGGTTTTAGCGAGTCATATGTTCAGCCGACAGGAATCGTTGATTAAATTAGATATGTCAGAATATGGAGAAAAGTTTTCGGTCTCAAGATTGATTGGTGCTCCACCCGGGTACGTAGGCTATGAGGAAGGAGGAAAATTAACTGAATCCGTAAGAAGGAATCCATATTCGGTTATTCTTTTAGATGAAATAGAAAAAGCGCATCCAGATATTTTTAATGTACTATTGCAACTTTTTGACGAGGGTGCCTTAACGGACGGATTAGGACGAAAAGTAGATTTTAAAAACACAATTATTATTATGACATCTAATTTGGGAACCAAAGAGTTGAAATCCAATGCTTTTGGATTTGGGACCACCCATTCCGGATTTAAAATCAGTGAAATAAAAGAGAAGGTATTGGAGAAAATGAAAGGGTCCTTCAATCCTGAATTTATTAACAGGGTTGATGAATCTATTGTTTTCAATCCATTAACAAAAGAGGATGCTCTTAAAATTATTGATATATTTTTAAACGAATTAATTACCAATTTAAAAGAAATTGGTTTGAAACTCTCTATCACAAAAAATGCAAAAAAAATCATGGTAAATCGTGGGTTTAGCCAAGAATACGGTGCTCGGAATTTATCCCGTGAAGTTCGATTTTCCTTGGAAGATCCTATCTCTGAATTACTTTTGGATCATAAAATAGTTTTAGGTGATACAATTAAGGTGGATTCTGAAAAAGGGAGTTTGAAAATAAAATTCAAAAAAGGGGAGTCCCTTAAAAATAGCTCAAGGAAATCTTCCCCTTTGCCCGGAATGGACATTTCCAAAAATTAAATATACAAGACTCAATATCTGCCAATAAATACTAATTAAATTATTTATCTGCCATATAGACGTATAACATATTATGGCATGGTAATTGACCTATCAAAACCAAATTGAATCTAATTTTATTAAATATATTTGGAGATAAATTAAAATGGGAAAAGTAATCGGAATTGATCTTGGTACCACAAATTCATGTGTCGCAGTTTTGGAAGGTGGAGAGCCTACGGTGATAAACAATCCGGAGGGTGGTAGAACGACCCCCTCTATAGTTGCCTTTGCAAAAAACAACGAAAGGCTTGTTGGACAACCAGCCAAGAGACAAGCTGTAACCAATCCTTTAAATACTGTGTATTCAATTAAACGGTTTATGGGACGAATGTTTGATGAAGTGGGTACTGAAATTACGGAGGTCCCTTATGAAGTGAAAAAGGCTTCAGGCGGGGCGGCGACAGTAAAAGTTGATGATAAAGAATTCACTCCTCCAGAAATTAGTGCGATGATTTTGCAAAAATTAAAACAAATGGCGGAAGATCACTTAGGTACAAAAATTACAGATGCAGTTGTAACTGTTCCTGCATATTTTAATGACTCTCAACGTCAAGCAACAAAAGATGCCGGTAAGATCGCAGGATTGAACGTTAGGAGAATAATCAATGAACCTACTGCAGCTTCTCTTGCTTATGGAATGGATAAGAAAAAGGATGAAAAAATAGCGGTTTTTGACTTAGGTGGCGGTACGTTTGATATTTCAGTTCTTGAATTAGGAGATGGGGTTTTTGAAGTGAAGTCGACTAACGGAGATACGCATTTAGGTGGAGATGATTTTGATCAGAAAATTATGGATTGGATTGCTTCCGAATTTAAGAAAAGTGACGGCATAGATTTAAAAGGTGATCCCATGGCAGTTCAACGATTAAAGGAAGCCGCAGAAAGTGCAAAGAAGGAATTATCCAGTTCGAAAAAAACGGATATTAATTTACCATTTATCACCGCAGATTCTTCCGGGCCCAAACATTTGAATCTCAGCTTAACCCGAGCAAAATTTGAAGAATTGGCTGGGGATTTAATTCAAAGAGTAGTCAAACCTTGTAAAGATGCAATTAAGGATGCTGGATTATCCGCTTCTGAAATTGATGAGGTTATTTTAGTTGGAGGTTCCACGAGGATTCCTGCTATTCAAAATATTGTAAAAGATGTATTTAATAAGGAACCCAATCGAAGTGTGAACCCTGATGAAGTGGTAGCAGTTGGTGCCGCCATTCAAGGTGGAGTTTTAGCCGGTGATGTTGACGATATTTTACTCTTGGATGTCACACCTTTGTCTCTTGGAATTGAGACATTAGGTGGAGTAACCACAAATTTAATCGAACGGAATACCACCATTCCAACTCGGAAATCACAGATTTTCAGCACCGCTGCAGATAATCAAACCACGGTTGAGATTCATGTTTTGCAGGGACAAAGGGAAATGGCGGTTGATAATAAAACCATTGGACGGTTCCACTTGGATGGAGTTCCTCCTGCTCAAAGAGGTATTCCTCAAATTGAAGTTTCGTTTGATATTGATGCAAATGGAATTTTAAACGTGAATGCAAAAGATAAGGCTACGGGAAAAGAACAAAGTATTCGAATTGAAGCATCCAGTGGATTGTCTGATTCTGAAGTGGAAAAGATGGTAAATGATGCAAAGAAAAATGAACAGGAAGACAAAAATAAACGTGAGTCTGTAGATGTTCATAACCAAGCAGAACAACTCATCTATCAAACTGAAAATAATATAAAAGAACATGGTGGAAAGTTGGAATCTGATAAAGATGAGTTAAATGCTGCACTTGAAAAACTGAAAAAAGCCAACGAAGGATCAAATATTGATGATATAAAAAAGGAAATCGAGGGTTTAAATGCAGCATGGAATAAATGTGCTTCTAAAATGTATGAAGCATCAAAAGCAGAAACTCCTCCATCGGAACCAAAACAGGATGAGCAAAAAAAATCAAAATCTAAAAGTAAGAATGAAAAAGAAATAGAAGATGCCGATTTTGAAGTAGTCGACTGATTCGTTGATACAGAAATATCTAATCATGAAAAGAGCACCAAAAATCGGTGCTCTTTTTGTTTTTGGAACTGTTAAGATGTAATTTCGTAGGTTCAATACGCTTTGTTTTGTTTATGAAGAAACTTCAAATCATCATCATTATTGCAATTGTTTTCCTGAGCGTAATATGTTATTCACTCTTACGCCCGAGTGTGTGGCAGAATCAAATTACAAATTATATCCATGAAAATTTATTTTATGAAAACGATTGGAAAATCAAATTGGGGAAATTAGAAGGGAATTTGCTTACACAAATCAAAGGAGAAGGAACTGAATTACATCATCCAGAAGGATTTGTAATGGTCATAAACCATTGGGATTTAAAATTAAATATATGGAATTCTATAATTCATATTCCAACCGCTGAATTTATAAAAATAAATAATCTGGAGATTACAATCGATAATCAAAAATATATTTCGAAGGACTCACTGAATTTAAGCTCTTCAATTATACCATCAAATTTTCCTGAAATTTTCATCCGAACATTTACCATAGATGGCAATGTCATTATCAAAGATAAAATTGAATCGATACAATTTAGCTCTAATGGTTCAGCCAGGAGTTCAAACGATTTATTGATACTCGAAATGAAAAACACCCAGATTACGGATTCATTTTATTTTAAGGATTTTCAATTTGAACAATGCAGGATGACCTCCGATGCGAAGAAAAAAACTGCTGTATTTGAATCTTCAGGAATGTGGAACGAATCCACCATTCAATATGACTTTCTATTGAATGAAAAGGATAATGGATTTATGGAAAGCAGATTGGAATTTCGGAATTTAAATGTAGAAAATTATTTCCCGGACTTCCCAGAAATCAATCAAAATTATAATAGTTTAAATGGAGAAATTCATATCAATTCAGATCAGGGAAAAACCGTATCAAATTTCATAATATGGAATTCAGTTGAAGATACAATCCCCGGGGAGTTTGAATTGAATTTTCGCAGTAATTCTATTTCTATTACCAATGCAAAAATGACCAAGGATTCTACTTCTTTACATTTCAATTTTTTGGTAAATCCACAGGGAAATATGAATGGATGGTGCAAAATTAATCAACTCAAATTAACGGAGTGGTTGAATTATCCAACTAAAATTATTTTGGACGGAGATATTTATTTTTCAGGTTTTCTGGAAGATAACAAAGTAAAAGAATGGACTTTTTCTGCAGATGTAATTGAAAAGGGAATTTTTCCGAACGATACGTTGGCTCTATCTTTATCAGGTCTGTATGATGGAGAAATTTTTGAATTTTCAGAACCGTTAAATGCAATTTTGAACGATCAAATCGTTTTAATTGAAAATAGGGTGAATTTAATTTCACACCAGATATATGTAAATATGAATTTGAAGGATGTTCAATTAGGATCACTACCTTTTAGTGAGGAAGATTTTGCCATTGATGGGGTGATGTCCGGTCATATTGATATTAATGGTACACCTGAAAAACCCGAATTTGAATTGAATTTGTTAGTGGAAAATCTGAAAGGCTATCTTTTTACTAGTTCACAAACTGAAGTGAAAGGTCATATTCATGATGTTATGGCTTATGGTGACGGAGACATCCGATTGACATTTAAAAATGGAAGATGGTCAGAAGTAGAATTAGGGGATGGAGAAATTGATATTACCTTCAATAATGGAGATATTCAGTTTAAAGATATTTCATTTACTTCTGGGGATAATTTTCTGCAAGGCTCCGGCAAAATGGAAAAGTCTGGAAAAATCTCAATGGAACAATTGCAAATGGGTTATGAGTCCCATTATGTAGCAATTCCTCAACCGTTAATTGCAATACACAAAGATGAAGAGATATTCATTAAACCTTTTATCGTACATGTTAATGACGGGATGATTGAGGGAGTAGTTCACTTGGGTTCTACGATTGATGGAACTTTGAAAATGTCAAATTTAGATGGTGCTTTTATTAATGATTTTGTACCGGAAAATCGAATGAATTTATCTGGGTTAATTTTTGGTGAAATTGGGTTTAGTCAGACTGGAAACAAACAATCATCCACTATCGATCTCACTGTGAAACGAGGTCAGTTTTACAATCAAAAATTTGATGACCTTACCCTATCTGCAATAGCAAATGAAGATTTAATCCATATTGAAGATTTTACCCTAACCCACAAAAATAGAACCGGATTAAACCTGTTTGGGCAATTTCCTTTAAATAAAAAATCATCTGAAAATTTACTTCATATTGATTCTCATTTTTCATTTCTCGCTATGGAATTTTTCACCCAATTTATTCCTGATCCTTTTCCTTTAACCGGTTTCGCCTCTGGAGAAATTAAAATTTCCGGGGGGAATTCACCTGAATATAATTTCGACATTGAAATAGATGAAAGTTTTTATGATAAAATATATTTAGGTAAATTAACTGGTAGGGGAGAATATCAAGACAAAAATTTGTGGGTTTCAGAATTTAATTCCCAAACTTCTAATGGGAATATAATGGGTTCAGCACGCTTACCATTGGACCTGGATTATCAATCTGAACAAAGTGGAAAAGGTTCACTTCACGCTCCACTTGATGTCAATTTATCTGGTCAATTTTCACACATGGACTTTCTTACCAACTATGTATCAATGGCGGATTCGGTCCGGGGTAATGTTGAAATTGATTTATCTATTTCTGGTTATTGGGATAATTTGGTGAGAGACGGAAAAATCGAATTAGAAAATTGCAATATTTATTCTGTTTCCCTGGACAATCCCATTACTCAAATAGATGGTACCGGAATGTTAAACCAAAATATACTTCAGTTTGACGAGTTAAAAGGCATAAAATCACAATCAAAAGAAAAAATAGATCCTAACATTTTTGTTCGAGGAAATTTGGATTTACACCAGTTTTTTATTCCTTATTACAATTTAAACATTACCGGAGACGATATTGCTTTTAATTCATTAACCGATGAAATGGAAGGAAATGTGAGTCTGAATTTAAACATATCAGGTAGGGATACAGTTTCAATTAATGGTCTTGTAGGGATTAATGACTTTACATTATTCAAAGAATTTAATACTACGTCCTTACAGGGGAAACAATCTACAAAAAAGGAAGAAAAATTGATTCATTATGATATTAATTTTCCAATCAAGGAATCCATTTCTTTAATCAATAGTCAGATTGATGCAAAATTGAATGGACAACTACACTATACAAGATGGGGAAATAACCCTGCTGATTATTCAGGTGAACTTTTCTTCACCGAAGGTAAATTTTATTATTACAGTGAAGTATTTATCATTTCAGAAGGATTCCTTTCATTTACTCAAAAAGGATTTAATCCCATTTTGAATATTATGGCAATAACCGATATAGAAGATGAAGAAATTCAAGTATCATTCACCGGTCCTTTGGATCAGCCTACCTTAATGTTAAGTAGTGAAAGTGGGTTTTCTCAAAGTGATATACTTGAATTGTTAACTTGGGGAAAGCGATTTGAAGATCAAACTATTTCTTACACGGGTTTAGGAAATCAAGCAGCAGAAAAACTTGAAAAATGGTTAGACTCCCAATTTGACCGAAAAATTATGGAAATAAGTGGATTAGACCGCTTAAATATTTTGGAGGAGGTTCAAATTGAAGGAGCCACAGGATTATTCAACCCAAAAAATGCAGAATCATTTTCAATAAAAGCTGGATTGACAAAAAAAGTTTCTTTGAAATATGCATATCATAGGTCATTTTCCCTGACCAATCCCAATCATTCGGTGGGAATTGAATATAAGGTAAATCGGTATTTGTCTTTGGTTGGGAATGTGGATGAAAATGGTCAGGTTCATGCCAAATACCGACTTCGGTATTCCTATTAAAATTTGAATATGAGAAAAAATAGATTTCTGTTTGTGGTTGTGCTTTTAGTATCCTCGCTATGGGGAGAAAAGAACAAAAAACTAATGGTGAACTCCGTTAATCTTGGAGGAAATATTTCATTAAACAGTTCACAGCTAATGTCTGTAATCAGAACCAAACCATCTAGTTTGTTTAAAAAACAATATTTTGACAGAAGATTGGTAAAATTTGATGCCATTAGCTTAAAAACATTTTTTGTGTCTCAAGGATATTTAAATTCAAACGTCAAAGATTCTGTAGCTTTATCCGATGAATTTGTAGATATTTATTTTAAGGTAAATGAGGGAAAATGTGTTTATCTGAAACATATCGAGGTGGTTCATAATAACACGATTTCTGATTCACGCATAGTTGAAATATTGGGATTAAAAAAAAATACTCCATATAACCCAATTGGTTTAAATAAAAACCTGACAAAATTAAAAAGTGAATATGAACGATTTGGAAAATTGTTCGCTCAAATCAATATCTATGAATCCATTGAAGATTCAGCCGAAGTGTTAGTCGAAATAAAGGAAGGAAAGAAAATAATAGTAGAATCCTTATCAATTGAAGGTGCATCTGGAATAAAAAATTATTTAGTCGAACGGGAATTAATTCTAAAAAAAGGGAACAAATATAATAAAGATGAAATTGACTTATCCCAAAGACGCCTTTTGGAAACGGGAATATTTTCTTATGCTCAGATTTCGCCAACACCAATTACTGGTAGTGATTCCACGGTTCATTTAGCTATTCATATTAAACAATTCAAACCCAGGGAATGGCAATCTATTGGAGGGTATTATCCCATAGAGTACTACGAAGGAGCCGAACCCTTACCCGGTGCGGGTGCAGAGTTTGGTTGGCGTAATAGAGGTTTAAATTCAACGACGACCAACTTCAATACAAAACTTGCAGGGTATTTTATTCCGACACAAGAATTTGTTTATCCAAAAATTACTTTTAATGTGGATTTGGGTAATCAATGGTTTTTACAAAAAAGAGTTCCTACCCAAATCGGACTATTTTATGAAACATTTAAACCTTTTGGGAGATTTTCAGATCCTCTAATTTCCCGATATGGATTCAGAATTATCAATCAAAATAATTTAGATGAAAAATCATATTTGCTATCTGAGTTAAAATGGGAAAAACTCTATGAGTCAGAAGCATTAGAACAGCGTACCTATACACTTACAGGACATTTTGATGAAACAAATCATTTAATAATACCTACATCCGGATATAGAATTACTGGTTCATTGAATATTTCAGGTGGAATATTAGGTGGTTCTAAATCATTTATTAAAGTAGACTTTGGATATAATCATTATAAAATGTTCATGGAAAAATATGTGTTTGCTGGACGGTTTAAAATGGGTAGAATATTTGGTTGGGATACATCAAATCTAACTGATTCGCAATATGATTTATTTTATTTGGGGGGAAGTTCCAGTTTAAGAGGATGGGATATGCTTCGTTTTCAGACAGATTTAGAAGGGAATCCAAAAGGTAGTATCTTCAGAATATTGACTAATTGGGAAATTCGTTTCCCGTTATTTTGGATATTGGGAGGGGAACTGTTTATTGATGGAGGAATATTGACCAATACCTTGACGAATCAAGAATTGAGAGATTTTTTGTGGAATGCTGGATTTGGGGTAACAATTGCAACTCCATTGGCTCCGTTTCGTCTCGATTTTGCTTTACCATTGGATGGAAATAATAGTTGGAAAATGCAAATGGGAGCGAATTATATTTTTTAAATTTCAAAACAAGAATGCCTCTAATTTTAACATCAAAAGACATATTTTTTGTCATCATTAATTTAGTTAAACGGAAACTTATTGCTGTTAGAATCATAGAAGGAATAATTAAACTTAGGATGGTCTGATTCCTTCTTATAAATTTCACGGTTTTTTTGGATAGAATTATGAATAATATAAAACAATTTATCACTTACATTTTCTTTTGTTTGCTTTTGGCTGGATGTGGAAAAACACCCGAAAAGGTATTCACAACTGCTGAAGAATCATTCACCTCGGGGAATTTTAAAAGAGCATTAAAAGGATTTACCCAAATTGTGAACCATCATGAAAGTTGGGAGCGAAAAAATGAAGCTCAGGAATATATCGACCATTTTCCTTCAAAAGTATATTCTCGAGCTGAATCATTGAGGAATGAAAAAGAATTTACCCCTTCCATAGATGCTTTAAAATATATTGTAAATAATTATGGAAATTTGGATATCGCCCCAAAATCCCAATATTTGATCGGAGATATTTTTATGAATGATTTGAAAGATTTTGATGAAGCTATTGTCAATTATAAAAATGTGGTCATTGAATTTCCGGAAACAAAAGAAGAACCTCATGCCCAATTTATGGTTGGATATATTTTTGCAAACGTAAAAAATGATTCCACGACCGCTCTAATGGAATATAAAAAATTCCTTGACAAATATCCTGAGCATGAACTTGCACCATCCGTTGAGTTCGAAATAAATTGGTTAGGGAAAGATATAAATGAAATTCCTACACTAAAGCACATCTCCTCATAAATAGGGAAACCATGAAAGAATTCAGCCTATCGGAGGTGAATGAAAAAATTTCAAGAGAATCAGCATTTGTTGATGATTTAAAAAGATCGCTTTCCAAGGTCATTATTGGACAGATAGAGTTAATTAACAAAATAATTATAAGTTTGCTTGCCAACGGCCATATACTATTAGAAGGTGTACCCGGTTTAGCAAAAACACTTACGGTGAAATCTCTTGCTCAAATCATAGATACAAAATTTCAGAGACTTCAGTTTACTCCGGATATGCTGCCAGCTGATCTATTGGGAACTTTAATTTATAATCAAAAAACCGGTGAATTTGAAACCCGAAAAGGACCCATCTTTGCCAATATCATTTTGGCGGATGAAATCAATCGGGCACCTTCAAAAGTCCAGAGTGCCTTGTTAGAAGCGATGCAAGAGAGACAAATTACTATCGGTGAAGATACGTTTTTATTAAATCCTCCATTTTTGGTACTAGCAACACAAAATCCCATTGAACAGGAAGGAACGTATCCATTACCGGAAGCTCAAGTAGATCGTTTTATGTTCAAATTGAAAGTGAGTTATCCAACCAAAGAGGAAGAACGATCTATATTGCGTCAAAGTGCTCATACTAAAATGGAACAAAACATTCGTCCAATCATTTCTCCTGATCAAATATTAAATGCCCAAACAGTTGTAAATGAAATATATGTAGATGAAAAAATCGAAGAATATATTATAAATCTTGTATTTGCCACTCGTGAACCAAAAAAATACAACTTAAATGATTTAGATGGTTTAATTGAATATGGAGGATCTCCCCGAGCAAGCATTAATCTTACATTAGCGGCTAAGGCGAGGGCATTTCTTGAGCATCGTGGATATGTAACACCGGAGGATGTTCGGTATATTGGAATGGACGTGTTACGACATAGAGTCATTTTATCTTATGAGGCTGAGGCTGAAGAAATGACATCTGAAGATATAATTAAACGTCTTTACGATACCATAGAAATTCCCTGATTTTAGGGGTTTTTGAATCCCACTTTTCCTTTTAAAGTGCTTCCTAAAGAAATCATTTCAAAAGTTCGTCGAATTGAGATCAAGACTAAAAGCCTTGTCAATGATTTTTTCGGTGGTGAATATCATTCCGTATTTAAGGGAAGAGGAATGATGTTTTCTGAAGTCCGTGAGTATCAACCCGGTGATGATATTCGGTTGATTGATTGGAACGTATCTGCAAGAGTTGGAAAACCATTTGTTAAAATATTTGAAGAAGAAAGAGAATTAACTGTTTATCTGATTGTAGATGTAAGTGGGTCAGGTCATTTCGGAACCCGTAATAAAATGAAAATGGAAATGGGTACTGAAATTGCCGCAGTTTTGGGTTTTTCAGCCATCAACAATAATGATAAAGTAGGGGTCATTCTATTCAGCGATGAAGTGGAAAAATATATACCTCCCAAAAAGGGGAAATCTCATGTCTTAAGAGTCATTCGAGAACTGCTATATTATCAACCAAAAAATAAGGGGACATCTATCCATTCAGCATTAGATTTTCTGCTTAAAGTTGCCAAAAGGAGAAGTGTTGCATTTGTCCTTTCAGATTTTTTGGATTCGGGATATTGGAAATCCCTAAAAATGGTAAATAAAAAACATGATATTATCGGTATTCGTCTATTTGACCCAACCGAATCAAATGTTCCGGATATAGGGCTCATCAAAGTAAAGGATCCTGAAACTGATCAAGAATTCTGGATTAATACAAGCAGAGACATAGATCGCTTGGATTATCGTACAGCATTTGAAAACCGAACGGCTGAGTTGGAATCTACGTGCAAAAAAATAAAATTCGATCTCATTCCTATTTCTACTGGTGATGATTATGTTGAACCGCTGATGTCTTTTTTTCAAAAACGTGAAAAACGAGTTTAGTGAATAAAAAAAACGGTTTTTTTTTGTTTTTATTCTTGATGGGGATTGCGGGGTATCATGGGTGTAATTCTTCCTCAGAAAAAAATGAGTCCATAAGTATTGACGCTACTCTGGATACTACCATGGCAACCATAGGAGATGTGGTTAAGTTTTCTGTGGAAGTCAAGGGACTCTCACATCAAATATTGACTTTTTCTGAATTGAAACTAAATAACTCTGTTGAGGTACGAAACACAACAGAATTTCCTCAGAAACATAAAATTCAACACGAAATTGTTTTTTGGGATACAGGCTCTTTTGAGATTCCTCCTTATATAGTTTTCATAAGTCATCCAGAAGATACCACTCGAGATTTTAGTTTAGAAACCAGTCCTCTAACCATGACTGTCCTATCAACGTTTTCAGGAGGAGTTCAATCAACATTAAAACCCATTAAGGAGCCGGTTCCAATCAACAAATCTATTCCATGGTTAACCATTATACAAATAAGCTTTTTTTTGCTTTCAATAATCACCATGTTGTTTATTTGGAGTCGCAGAGAGATATCTCATTCATTCGCACCTGCACAATTTGAGAATAACCAATCACCATTCAACAAAGCTAAGGAACGATTGGAAACTCTGGATAATAAGTCCCATGACAAATTGTTTTATGTTACACTTTCCCATACGCTTAGAGAATTTGTGGAACATAGTATTTTTATTAAATCTCTTGAAATGACAACTCATGAAATCCAATCCAATGAATCAAAAATTCCCATGGATAAATCTAAATTTAGGCAATGGATAACATTGTTGTTTCGAGCAGATGAAATTAAATTTGCCAAACAAGAGACTTCCAAAACACAGAGGGAGGAAGACCTAAAATGGAGTCATGACTTTTTGGACTGGGCTAGAAAAACTTGGGAATTGGTTTAAATGCTTAGACATTTTGAATTGGTGAATTTACCAACGTAAATTTTGGTCATTAAATTAAGGGAAATAAATGGCAACAACTGCAGATATTCGAAATGGAGTCGTAATCAACTTTAAAAATAAACGTTGGAAAGTGGTTGAATTTCAACACGTAAAACCCGGGAAAGGAGGTGCATTTGTCCGTACAAAGTTGAAGGAATTACAATCTGGAAAAATTATAGATGAAACGTTTAACGCCGGTGCTAAAATTGAATATATAAAAGTAGAAGCTAAATCTATGCAATATTTATATTTGGACGATGCTTCAGCGTTTTTTATGGACAATCAGACCTACGACCAAATTCAAGTAAATTTGAATTTACTAGGAAACAATAACCATTTTTTAAATTCAGGTATGGAAGTGGATTTATTATTTGATGGAGAAGAAGTGCTGGATATTAGACTCCCCGCTCATGTCATTTTAATTGTAAAGGAAACAGAACCGGGTTTCAAGGGGAATACCGCAACAGGAGCGACTAAGCCAGCCACTCTTGAAACGGGATATACACTGAACGTTCCTTTATTTGTTAATGAGGGCGATGCCTTAAAAATTGACACACGAACGGGTGATTATATCGAACGTTCAAAACAATCTTGAGAGAAAAATATTATGTGGCAAGATAAATTAAAAGAAATCATTTACATTTTAGAACATAGCGATGTGAACGAAATTGAAGTTCGTGCATGGGGAAAAACCTATCGAGTGGTAAAATCTGTTTCTGCACCATCTATGGGTTACATAGATGCGTCCCAGGCAACATCCAGTACTCCAATTCCGAAACCAAATCAAACGGGTGAAGCCGAAACGGCTATCCAAGATGACAAAAAAGAAATGGAAGGGGAAATAATCACGTCTCCAATGCCCGGAACCTTTTACAGATCGTCTTCTCCCGAGGCAGACCCATTTGTCAAGGAAGGAGATCAAATAATAAACGGTGATACGTTGTGTATAATTGAAGCAATGAAAATCATGAATGAAATTGAATCCGAACACAAAGGGACAATTCAAAAAGTATTGGTAAAAAATGGTACCCCAGTGGAGTATGATCAACCTCTATTTGTATTAAATCCCGAGTAAAATTTTTTGTTTAAAAAAATTCTGATTGCAAATCGAGGTGAAATCGCACTTCGAATTATACGTGCTTGTCATGAAATGGGAGTAAAAACAGTAGCGGTTTATTCTAAAGCCGATCAGTATTCTCTTCATGTAAAGTTTGCCGGAGAAGCTGTATGTATTGGCCCGGGTCCCAGCAATGAAAGTTATTTGAATATCCCTCGTATTTTAGCTGCCGGAGAAATCACCAATGCTGATGCGATTCATCCCGGATATGGATTTCTTGCAGAAAATGCAGATTTTTCACAAATTTGCAAAGACAATGGATTTGCATTTATTGGACCTGAACCAACTATCATTAATTCGATGGGTAATAAATCTATGGCAAAAACGACGATGGTGAATGCTAAAGTACCTGTAATACCCGGGAGTGATGGTATCATCTCATCAATACTTGAAGGTGAAACGCTGGCGGAAAAAATGGGATTCCCTGTAATCCTCAAGGCGTCTGCAGGAGGTGGTGGTCGAGGAATGAGAATTGTAAGAGAAAAAGAAGAATTGAGCTTGGCCTATCGCACTGCTAAAGCTGAATCCGAATCTGCATTTGGGAATGATGATCTTTATTTAGAAAAATATATTGAAAATCCTCGGCATATTGAAGTCCAGATTTTAGCGGATTCATTTGGTAATGTCATTCACCTTGGAGAGCGAGAATGTTCAATTCAACGACGACATCAAAAACTTGTAGAGGAATCTCCATCTCCCATTGTGGATGAAAATTTAAGAAATAAATTAGGGGAAGCTGCGGTTAAAGCCGGTCAAATTGTAAATTATGTGGGAGTAGGAACCGTCGAATTTCTGGTGGATAAAAACCTCGATTTTTATTTTATGGAAATGAACACTCGTATTCAAGTTGAACATCCAGTTACTGAAATGGTTACGGGAATTGATTTAATCAAACAACAAATCAAAATGCATTCTGGTGAGAAATGCCCTGAATCTTTTAAACAATTTCACTTGAGAGGGCATTCCATCGAATGCAGAATCAATGCCGAGGATCCTAAAAATAATTTCACACCTTCTCCTAAAAAAATAACCAGCTTCCACATGCCCGGTGGCAAAGGTGTACGGGTGGACTCCCATGCCTATGCGGGTTATGAAATTCCTCCCTACTATGATTCGA
>CAZBZK010000004.1:33596-54353 GCA_964496365.1 uncultured bacterium | reverse complement strand
GGTTCTAAGGTATTTCCAAAGATATCGTCCAAGAAATGATCCCAATCGTTATTGCGAAACATCAATGATCTAGTTGGGTTCCATTTTATTAAAGACATTTTATTCTCCTTATTTTATTTTAATAATTAGTTTCACTGGAATGGTTACAATGGTTATGCCATATAATCATTAATGATTAATTTTCACAAATAACTGCCATAATGACATATGCATTAAAACTACGAATAACAAAGCTGCCTATATGGCAGTATAAATAATATCATTCGACTAAAAATAAAAATGAGATTAAATTTTACCTTGAATATGAAGATACAAACGGATTTTTTATGGAATTAGCATTATTTGGTGGAAAACCAATACGAGAAAAACCATTTCCTTCTTGGCCCTGCTCTACTAAAAAAATAGAAATGGAGGTGTCTCAATGCTTGCGGAAAGAATCATGGGGAATTGGGAGTGAAGTTATAGACAGGTTTTGTACCTCTTTTTCAGCATTTCATGATTCCAGTTTTGCAATTGCTACCAATTCAGGTACAACAGCGTTATGGGTTGCATTGAAAGCAGCTGGTGTAAAGGCTGGAGATGAGGTCATTGTTCCCGGTTATACGTTCATTGCAACCGCTTCCAGTGTTTTATTGGCAAATGGAATACCTGTATTCGCTGATATAGATATCGAAACAGGTAATATCGACCCTGTTTCTATCGAAGAAAAAATAACTCGAAAAACCAAAGTTATCATGCCTGTCCATATTGGAGGTACACCTTGTAATTTAGATGCTATAAAATCCATTGCAGAAAAACATGGAATAAAAA
The DNA here is from genome assembly GCA_964496365.1 of uncultured bacterium. Taxonomy (GTDB): domain Bacteria; phylum Fidelibacterota; class Marinisomatia; order Marinisomatales; family AB-629-J13; genus AB-629-J13. The sequence continues at coordinate 53,543 of CAZBZK010000004.1, read as the reverse complement.
TAATAGAAGATGCGGCTCAAGCACATGGTGCTGAGTGGGACAAGAAAAAAATTGGTGGACTGGGATTAGGTGGATGTTTTAGTTTTCAAACTTCAAAAAATATGACGGCAGGAGAAGGGGGAATCATCATTTCAAATGATGAAGGGTTTATGGATTCGTGTTTTTCCTATTACAATTGCGGCAGGGTAAGAAATGGAGGTTGGTATGAACATTCTCATTTAGGAGGAAATTTTAGAATGTCAGCAATTCAAGCAGCCATTCTAATACCACAGTTGGATACCATAAATTATTATCTGCAAATAAGAGAATCCAATCGGAAACTTCTGGATTCTGCTCTCGAGAATATTCCGGGAATTACACCGTTAAAACGATATTCCAATGTGACGACATCCGCAAATCACATTTATATTTGTAGATATAATGAAGCTGATTTTTCAGGTATTCCACGTCATAAATTTTTTGAAGCTATGCAGGCAGAAGGAATCTTTACATATCAAGGATATAAACCCCTTTATAAGGAAAATTTATTTATTATAAATCCGGATGAGTATCCTTGGCTGAACGGGATAAACTTTAATTCGTTATCCCTACCATATACTGAACAGTTTAGCGAAAAAGAATCCATTTGGCTAAAACAAAATTATTTATTGGGAACCAAAGAGGACACTCAAGACATCATTCGGGCATTTGAGAAAGTAACAAATGAAATGAGAAAGAACCCGAAAGTCTTTCAGAAGTAAAAAAAAACATCTAAATTCAATCCAATTTTAAAATTAGAAAAAACAAAAAAATATGAATGATTTAAAGTCTAAATTATCCGCCATTGATACACCGGTTGACTGGGTCGGGTTACGAGAGGTTAGTGAAACCACTACTTCAAGATTAATCCGGGATGGAAATCCATTATTTAACGATTCATCCGTATCAACGGGAATTATGGTCGAGGTGTTGACACAGGGTCAATTTGCCTATTATGGTACAAAAGATAGTACATCAAAAGGAATTGCTGAAGCAGCAAAAAAAGCGGCTAAATTAGCAGAATTATCTGCACCATATTCTGTGTATAAGTTTGATGAAAATTCTCGTCCTGTTCACAGGGGCTCCTTTCATTCACCTCATCAAAAAACACGTCAACATATTTCAGCAGGTGAATTGAACGAACTCCTTTTGAAATCCAACCATGCATTAAAAATATCGGATAAAATTGTGAGTGCAACGTCCATGTGTGTCGTCGTTGAATCTGATCACCATTTTGTGAGTAGTAGTGGTTCAGATATAACACAAGATTTTGTTTTACTCGAATTTGATTTAAGGGCAACCGCTCAGGATGGCAACGATATGCAAACCCGCACTTTTGGTGGTATGCGAGGAAATTGCTTTCAAATTGGGATGGAATATTTTGATGAATTGGAACTATTAGCTCATGCAAACAGAATTGGGGAGCAAGCATTAGAATTACTTACGGCGGAAAACTGCCCGGATGAACAGACTGAGTTGGTTATAGCCTCTGACCAAATGATGTTACAAATTCATGAAAGCGTAGGTCATGCAATTGAGGTGGATCGGATTTTAGGTGACGAAAGGAATTATGCAGGTTGGAGTTTTGTAAATCTAAGTGACTTTGGGTCATTAAAATATGGGTCTTCTCTTATGAATATTACTTTTGATCCAACCGTTTCTCATCAATTTGCTTCATACGGATTTGACGATGGTGGACTTAAAGCTGAAAAACATTACTTAATAAAAGATGGAATACTGTTGAGAGGATTGGGTGGTCAAGAAAGTCAAATTCGTTCGGGAGTTCCCGGGGTTGCTAATTTTAGAGCAAGTTCATGGAATAGAGCTCCAATAGATAGAATGGCAAATATTAATTTAGAAGCTGGGGATGCGTCTTTCGAGAAAATAATTGGTTCAGTAGAGAGAGGAGTTTACATGGAAAGTAATCGAAGTTGGTCCATTGATGATTATCGAAACAAATTTCAATTTGGGTGCGAATACGCTAAATTAATTGAAAATGGGAAATTAACGAAAACATTAAAAAATCCAAATTACAGGGGCATTAGTAGTTCATTTTGGAAAAATTTAAAAATGGTTGGAGATAAAAATACGTTTAAAATGTACGGAACACCCAATTGTGGAAAAGGTGAACCGAATCAAGTCATTCGTGTTGGACACGCTTCTCCTGTTTGTTTATTTAGTAGTGTTGATGTATTTGGAGGAGCTTAAACAAATGAAAGAATTAGTTAATACTTGTACAGAAACATTATTTGAATCTCTTAAAAGTGGTGAACAATTAAAAATTTCTTTTGCAGGAGAAACCAGTCAATTTATTCGAATTAATCATGCAAAAATCAGACAGATTGGTGTAGTGGATGATGGCGATATTACATTGACTTTGATTAAAAATAATCGCACATGCTCCCGGTCGTTTACATTTACTTCTGATATAGAAAAAAATAATGAAACTGCTCAAATGGTTTTGTCTGAAATGAGAAATGAAATAAAACAACTCCCCATCGATAACTATATTGTGGAACCAATAAAATCGGACTCAACTGAAGTGATTAGACATAGTTCTTTATTACCGAAAGATGAGGTTGTCGATGCATTATTCCCGGTAATGTTGGGTTTAGATTTAGTAGGAATTTGGGCATCTGGGCGAATCTATAGAGGAGTGGCGAATTCAAATGGACTTAATCATTGGTTTGAAACAGACTCGTTTACTTTTGATTATTCCATTGTAACACCCAAACATCAAATGGTTAAAGGTACTTTTTCAGGAAAAGATTGGAATCAAAATGACTATGAAAAATATATAAATTCTTCCAAGGAGAAGGCAAAATTATTGGATCGCACACCCGTTAAAATTGATCCGGGGGATTATAGAGTTTGGTTTGAACCTGCAGCCGTAGGTGACTTTGTTGGGATGTTTTCTTGGAATGGACTGAGTGAAGCTTCTATTCAACAAGGATGTAGCGGATTTGGAAAAATGAGATCTAAAAATGAACTTTTATCTCCTAAATTTACTCTGTCTGAAGATTTCTCATCGGGAATGGTACCCCAGTTTAATTCTGAAGGTGAAATTGCTCCCAATTCACTTACACTCATACATAAAGGAAAACTTCAAAATACATTAGTAAGTTCACGAACTGCAGCAGAATATAAAGTGACTTCAAATAGAGCTGAAAATGGGGAATTTCTTCGGTCACCTATGATGGAAACCGGTACCCTAAAAGAAGAAGATGTATTGTCTTCAATTGATAATGGATTATTTATATCAAATATTCATTATTTAAATTGGAGTGATAATCCATCTGGTAGAATTACAGGCTTGACACGGTATGCATGTTTTCAGGTAGAAAATGGTGAAATATCAGCTCCAATTAATACCATGAGATTTGATGATACTTTTTATCGATTCTTCGGTAGCGAATTGGAATCCATTGGATATAAAAAGGAAATTATTCCTGATGTTTCTACCTATTACCGACGAAGTGTTGATGTGTTGACATGTCCGGGAGTGTTGGTTAATTCATTTACATTAACCCTTTAAGAATTTATGTGCCCGGAACAGGAGTTGAACCTGCACATCCTTGCGGATACTAGACCCTGAACCTAGTGTGTCTACCAGTTCCACCATCCGGGCAAAACGAACCGCAAAATTAACTCAGTAAAGCCATATTCACAATCCCAAAGATGCAAAATGTATGGTGATTTTCGTGAGGATTCAAAATGATTTCCAAATTAATTGCGACCAATAAAAAAGCCTATCGTGAATATCATATTTTGGACACTTGCGAAGCTGGTATTGTGTTAAAAGGGAGTGAGGTGAAGAGTTTGAGAGAAAATAAAGTAAATTTAAAAGATTCCTACATCATGATTCGGAATTCAATTGCTACTCTTAATGGAGTGCATATAAGTGCCTATTCGAATACCGGTTTTATCGGACATGACCCATATCGTACCAGACATCTTTTGATGTCTAAAAAAGAAATGTTGGTATTTTCTCAAAAATCAGCTGAAAAAGGATACACGATTATTCCATTAAAATTGTATTTTAATAAGAGGTGGGCAAAGATTGAAATTGGTTTAGCAAAAGGGAAAAAGACATTTGATAAACGTGAATCTATAAAAAGAAGAGATATGAAAAGAGACACAGAAAGAGAATTAAGGACTAGGTTATAATGTTTTTATCACCGGAAAAACAAATGGGAATCATCTCTCAAAATGTGGAAGAAATCATTCCTGAAACGGACCTCTTAAAAAGGTTGGAATATTCCCGAAAACATAATAAACCGCTCAATATAAAATTAGGTTGTGACCCCAGCAGACCAGATTTGCATATTGGACACTCAATTGTTTTGAGAAAATTGAGACAATTTCAAGATTTAGGACATAATGCTATTCTGGTTATTGGAGATTTCACAGCTATGATAGGTGATCCATCAGGAAGGAATAAAACACGTCCTCAAATAACTCAAAGTGAAACAGCAGATTATGCTCAAACTTATGTTGAACAAGCCGGATCAATTTTAAATTTGGATAAATTAAAAGTTGTGTACAATAACGAATGGCTTTCGAAAATGAATTTTGTGGATGTCATAAAATTAACCAGTAAATATACCGTTGCAAGAATGTTAGAACGGGATGATTTTACCAATCGATATAAAAATGAAATCCCCATTTCCATCCATGAATTTCTATATCCTCTAGCTCAAGGTATGGATTCCGTTGAATTGGAAGCTGATATTGAATTGGGAGGAACGGATCAAAAATTCAATTTATTGGTTGGTCGGGATCTACAAAAAGAGTGGGGACAACCTCCACAAATTATCATAACCAATCCATTATTAGAAGGGACAGATGGTGTGGAGAAAATGTCTAAATCTTATAATAATCACATTGCTTTTAATGACTCTCCTGAAGAAATGTATGGCAAAACGATGTCCATTCCAGATTCATTAATAGAAAAATATTTTCAATTGGCTGTACATGCAGATGAAAAAGTTTTGGGAAACGTAAAGGAAAAATTATTGAGTCCAAAATTTAATCCGAGAGATTTAAAAAGAAAATTATCTCGTCAACTGGTCCGATTATATTATGATGAAAATGCTGCTGAAATAAGTGAAAAACATTTTGATAATATTTTTATAAAAAAAAGAATCCCAGAGAATATTGCTCACATTTCTCTTGATGGAGATATACCCTTAATTGAGTTGTTACATAGAGAGAGTCTCATCAAAAGCAAATCAGAAGGAAGACGACTGATTCAACAAAATGCCATAAAAATTAACGGAATAGTTTGCGAGGATATTCAGTTTATAGTTGAACTCAATCGAGAATATGTGATTAAAGTTGGGAAAAGAAGATTTCTAAAAGTGGGTAAATTTTAATGGCAAATTAATCCAACCTATTGATCTCCTTTTGATTGTATGAAATTTTGAAACTGCGATTCTGTGGTGAGTCAATATTTTTGGAAAGTTTGTAATTATTTTTCAACTGAAATATAATAATCTTTTTTGAATAGAATGTAGGCTCAATGACTTGTTTCCTTGAAATCCAAATTCCAAATTATTTATGTTTAATAGATGGGATACAATCATCTAAATTCGAATCCCCTTTTTTAGTAAACAATTTTAAATTGAGGAGAAATTATGGCAGAAAATGTCATGGAATTTAGTGATGATAATTTTGAAATTGAGGTATTAAATGCCGACTGTCCAGTTCTGGTAGATTTTTGGGCAGAATGGTGTGGACCATGTAAAGCCTTAGCACCTACTATTTCAACTATCGCTGATGAATTTAAAGATAAAGTAAGAGTTGGGAAAGTTAATGTGGATTTTAATAGTGTGACTGCATCCAAATTTGGTGTCCGTAGTATCCCAACTTTATTAATCTTTCATAATGGGGCGGTTGTGAACCAAATCGTGGGGAATGTGCCCAAAGAAAGTATTACAAAATTACTCAACGAAGTAATTTAACAAACAATGAAGAGAATTTTCTTACTGAAAATTCTGAAGATTAGATTAAATAAATAAAATGATAAGAAGGAAAGTTATAATCATTGGATCAGGACCTGCCGGATTAACTGCAGCTCTATATACAGCAAGAGCAAATTTGAATCCGTTGGTTTTTGAAGGGAGTCAACCCGGTGGACAATTAACCATCACAACAGATGTTGAAAATTTTCCCGGATTCCCTGATGGGATTATGGGTCCGGATTTGGTGGATTTATTTCGAAAACAAGCTATCAGGTTTGGTACGGATTGTGAATATAAGTCAGTGACTCAAGTTGATTTTAGACAGAGACCCTTTAAAGTATGGGTCGGAGAAACTGCTTACTCATCAGAAACTGTCATTATTTCGACTGGTTCAACTGCGAAATTACTTGGGTTAGAATCAGAATCGAAATTAATGGGTAATGGTGTATCTGCCTGTGCAACCTGCGACGGATTTTTTTTCAAAAATAAAAAAGTCTTAGTTGTAGGTGGTGGTGATTCAGCTATGGAAGAATCACTATTTTTAACCAAATTTGCATCTGAAGTCCATATCGTCCACAGGAGAAATGAATTTCGAGCTTCAAAAATAATGCAGGAACGAGTGCTGAATCATGACAAAATACAAATTCTTTGGAACTCGAAAGTGCAAGAAATTCACGGTTCTGTTGAAGAAGGAGTGACAGGTGTTACCCTTCATGATATTTCTACCGGTGTTGATTCAGAGGTAACATGTGATGGGATATTCATGGCAATAGGCCATACCCCCAATGTATCTCTATTCAATGACTTTTTAGATACGGATTCACACGGATATTTGGTAACAAATGTCAAAACTTCTGAAACTTCCATTCCGGGGGTATTTGTATGTGGAGATGTGCAAGATAACCGCTATAAACAGGCCATAACCGCTGCGGGTACAGGATGTATGGCGGGGATTGATGCTGAGAGGTTCATAGAAACAAATCCAATCGAATAACTTTCATTCTATCATTCACAAAACTAAAGGAGTGAATGATGTCAAAAAGATTAATTTTTGAATTAAAAAAAATAAAAAAAGAGCATCAAGGACAAACAATTCTCAATGTAAAACACCTTGAATGTCATCCCGGTACAATTTATGGGATCATCGGACCCATGGGTGCTGGCAAAACAACGTTACTTAAAATATTGAGTGGTAGGGAAACACCTTCTTCAGGTGAAGTGTTATTTGAAGGTGAGAAATACCAAAAAAATTGGTGGGGAAAACTCAAACCATTCAAGGATATTTGGTTTGGGAGTATCGACGAATTAGAACCAAATCAAATGGTATCTAATGTCCTTCCAAATACTCATGTTGGATTTCGAAACAATAAGAAAGATTCGTATTTTACATCAAAAAGCCATAATCACCTTTTGTCCGAAAAAGTAGGTAATTTATCCCAAGGAGAAAAAGTTTGGTTGTTAAAATGTATGTTACAAAATCAAGATCCTCGAGTTGTTATTATGGATGATTATGGAGTTTATTTGGACCAAAAGAGAGAAATTGAATTTCAAAAATTGCTCATGAATATGAATAAGGAATTGGGTACGACATTGATTTTGGGATGTAATGACGACAGAAGTATCAAAAACTTCGCTTCTGTTTTGATATATTTTAATCATGGACATATTTCTAAAATCCGCCCCGGAAAGTCCGTTAAGAAAAACCATAGAAGAAGGTAGTTTTTCCTTTCAAAAATAAATTTGGCAATCCTTCATTAAAAAGAGTAAGATTGAAAAGTATTTTAACAACTATCTTATGGCACAATGGGATAAATACAAAACTGATTTTTTTTCCAGTAACAGTAATTACATTTATAATTTTAATGTATTTAAAAATAGTATAAAATGAATCTAAATCGTTTTCTTGATATAACCTCTGGATTTAAAGATAAAAAAATAATGGTCGTAGGTGACTTAATGCTGGATGTTTATTATTGGGGAGATGCTCATAGAATTTCACAGGAGGCACCTGTTCCAATTGTTAAAGTCGAAAAAGAAAATATCAGGATGGGTGGAGCCGGAAATGTGACCCAAAACCTATTTGAATTAGGATGTCATCCAATTCTGATCGGTGTCTTGGGGTGTGATCATTGGGGTAGCTCTTTTATGGATTTGTTGAATAAAAAACAGATATTAACGACGGGTTTGGTTACGGAAAAAAATCGGGTGACTACAGTCAAAACTAGAATAATTGCACAGAATCAACAAATGATTCGAATGGACCAAGAGACTACAACACCCGTCCCAAATGTTATTGAAAATCAATTGTTGCTAAATGTGAAAAATAATCTTCCCAATGTAGATGGAATTATAATCGCTGATTATGGAAAAGGAACTTTGACTCACCGAATGATTAAAGAAATAAATGCGTTGGCTCAAAAGCATACTAAACCACTTTTTATTGATCCTAAAAAAATCGATAAATTTTTATTCAATTCTATTCATTTTATTAAACCCAATTCGTTTGAATTTCATGAATTAGTCGGAGATTGGACCTCTAACAATGAATTGAAATTATTGGGACATAACTTGCGAGAAAAATGGAATATTGACACATTATTGGTTACACTGAGTTCAGACGGGTCTGTATTATTTACAAAAGACAAAACCACTTTTATTCCTACTAAAGCATTAAAAGTACATGATGTTTCCGGAGCTGGAGACACTGTGATCAGTACATTTGCTTTGGCTGAATTATCGGGTGCGACCGGAGAAGAGGCCGCACTCATGGGAAATTTTGCAGCAGGTTATGTTTGCGGTGAAGTTGGTGTGGTTTCTATAACGTTGGAAAAATTAACTAAGATGTTTAAATACCATCTCAGCTAAAATAGGCTATGTTCCCTAAACCCTTTACACTAAACCTGAAAAGGATCCCAAATGATATTCAACTCAAAACGCATAGTTTTTTTTGATTTATAAAAATAACTATTCGTAAAATTGAAATATAGGAATTTTTTCAACCTGGGCCTTATCGGACTTTCTTTCTTTACATTATTATATCCTCAGTACCATCCTCAAAACAATCCATTTGACTGGGTAACATATACCAAAACAAAAAGGATTACATCCATTACAGAAGGATACTCTTTTATTTATTTCGGAACTGAAAATGGTGGAATTTTGAGGTACCATATTTATGCTGATGAAATGGATTACCCTTTGACGGTAGCACAGGGATTATCTTCAAATCAAATTCAATCCGTTCATTTCGATTTTGATACAGGAATTCTTTGGGTGTCCACTTCTACTGGATTAGATTATTCACACATGCGGGAAGGGGGATGGACACACGTATCGAAAACATCCATGGGCATCACAGCTAGGTCCCAAATTGACAGATTAGGATCCTCGCAGAACTTTCTCTGGGCACAGAGTCGATCCATGTATTTAAAATTGGATAGAGTATCCGGAATATTAATTTCAGTCATGTCCATTCCCAATGAATTAGACATTAGGTGGAGTCCGACTCAATATGATAAATTAGATGAATTTTCAGATCAATTTACTCATTTCAATATGATAGATGGGTGGATGTTTAATCATCCATATTTATACGACCCTCACGGAAGGGAGAAATTCATATCTACATATTATCCATCTCGATATGGAGACATTTGGGTTGGGATTAGTGATGGAACCATTTTGAAGGGGGACTATCACATGGAAATATTTTATCCTATAACTTACGGTTTATTAAATTCCGATGTGAGTGCTATGGTAAAGTCTGAGGATGGATTTTGGATTGGAAGTAAATCAAACCCACCGATAGGACTAACTTATTTCGATAAAACTCAAACAAAATTCGACCATTTTGAATTTGAATTAATTCTCAACATGACACCCCAAAAGATTTATTCTATTTTACCAATGGAAAATGAAATGTGGTTTGGAGGGTCATTGGGAATTCTGGTTTTAAACGAGGGTAAAAATTATTGGAGGTTAATGGACGAAACAAAAATTCAAATAAACGGTAGAATTACGAACATGACGAGAGATTCAGACTATGTATGGATAGGATCAAATCGTGGCATTTCCAGAATGAACCCGGATACGAAACAAACTGAATTAATGGGATTTGAAAGAGAATTTTGGAATGAAAACATATATGATCTAGAGAACGTAGGAAAAGGTATTTGGATTGGAACAAAATTTGGACTTTATATTTATGATCCAGTTTCGTTGACGCTTTATGATTTTAGAGATGTTGGAACCATTAATAATTTGGAAGGTATAGAAGACCATTTAACACATTTCTGGGAAATCGAGAAATTTAATAATTATGTTTATGTTGCCACGAAACAAGGATTAATTTCTTTCAATCAAATCAATAGAAACTGGAAAATTATATTTAAACAAAACGAGTTTACCCAAGAAAAAATCCATTCAATGGTTTTTAATGAAGAGTTTGGGTTTTTCGGAATCAATTCCGGATTATTAAAATTTGACTTTAAATATTTTTTTATGGATAAATATTCATACCCGTTTCTTGGTCAAGTAAATGCGTTATACTTAGAAGAAGATATATTATGGTTAGGTACCTCCATGGGATTGACAAAATATTTATGGAAAAATGATTAACTATATTAAGATGGTAATTAGACTAAGACGATTCATTCAATTCTCATTTATTTTGATGATTATTGGAATGGGTTTGAGTAAAGACAAAAAGGGAGAAAACGGAAATTATAGAAAAATCAGAATCAATACATTTCCAGTTTCCACGCAATCAAAAGACTCACTTTTAGTAAAAGTATATTTGGAAATCCCTTATAAATCCCTTCAATTTGTAAAACATAATCACGAATTTATTGCAGGTTATGAAGCTCAAATTGTTGTCATGAACAAAAAAGGAAAGCTCCGCCTAAAACAAGCATGGAATGATTCAGTAAATGTTAATAATTACCTTGAAACAATCACAGAAAATAAAGTCATTACTTTATTTACTGATAAAATATTTAAGGTAGATGACTATGTGGCAATGGCAACAGTCTTGGATGTAAAAAGTAGGGAAATTCATAAAACACGACGGGATTTAACATTAGATATTCCACAATTTCCTCACATAAATAAACCGATTATTCTTTTAGACAAAAAAGGTGATTGGGGATTTCATTCAAATTTAATTCCCAGTTGGAATAATTTTTTATCTTCGGGAAAAGATTCTGTGAATATCTTTCTTTCAGGAATAAGTGTTTCAGAACATAGTGAGTTAACCTGGTCTGTATGGAATCAATCTGATACACAACCGATTATAGAAAAAAAAGAATCATTATCCTTTCAAAATTATTTTCATCATTATATTCAAATTCCTTTAGATATTCTTACAGAAATAACTTCAACATTTGAGGTGAACATTTTTGACGGGAAAGACAATGATTCTAAACGTATTCAATTGATTATTTTAAAACCGGGTATTTCAAATCACATTTCTGATCTTGATGATGCAATAGAACAAATGAAATATATTCTAACTACAGAGGAAAAAAATAAATTAAGAGATCAAAAAAAATCAAAGAAAGAGTTGTTTTTTAAATCCTTGTGGGACAACCGTGATCCTACACCAGAAACATTAGAAAATGAATTGATGGATGAATATTATAAACGAGTTGCTTATACCATGGAGCATTTTAGTGGATTTATAGATGGATGGAAAACGGATATGGGGATGATTTATATTTTGTTTGGGTTTCCCGATGAAGTCAAACGCTACAGTGATTATGGAAATCAAAAATCTTATGAATTGTGGTATTATTTCAATATTCAAAAGTCTTTTCGATTCGTGGATATTAATGGATTTGGAGATTACCAATTAGAGTCTCCCCATTTTTTATCCGTTCCCTAAAAGAAAAATGGGAAATGCTAATCTATCATTATCCTCCTCGGAAGTTTCTCTTTTAAAGAAAAAATTGGATCATATTTTACTTGTTTCAAATATAAAATCAGAAAAAAAAATAATTCAAAATATTTTGGAAAAATTAGATCCAAATTATCAGACCACACTTTTTATAGATGGTGCCGCCTTACCAAATAATGAGGGTGCCGGAATTGGAGGAATTTGTTATAAAAATGGCATCAAATTATTTACATTTGCAAAACATATCGGGGGTAAAACCAATAATGAAGCGGAATATTCAGCATTAATCTATGGACTGGAAAAAGCTATTGATTTAGGGATAAAGGACATCAATATATTTTCGGATAGCGAACTCATTGTCAAACAAATAAACGGTGAGTATAAAGTGAAAAATGAACGAATGAAAATAAAATTTCGAAAATCCATTTCAATACTTTCAAAATATGACCATTGGGAACTAACCCACATTCCACGTGAAAAAAATATGGAAGCGGATGCTCTCAGTAAAAAGGGATTAAAGGATTATTAATCTGTCTCATAATTTATCGAGTAAAATAGATGAGCTATGAACATAATTATGGTGTATAATTTAATTCGAGAATTTATGGATTAATCAAAGGAAATATTTTAGGATTTCTGTAATTTGGATCCTTATTATTAATCAAGATACTACCATTTGACTTTACTTTCAACCCTAACAAAACCTTTCAGGTGGTTGTCCGGTGATCTCGCAATAGATCTGGGGACTGCTAATACGCTGATCTGGCTCCGAGGGAAGGGCATCATTATTAATGAACCTTCAATAGTTGCCAGATCTGTGCATGATGAAAAAATATTTGCAGTCGGAAATGAAGCCAAAGCGATGGTGGGAAAAACTCATCGGGATATTGAAACCATAAGACCCCTTCGTGATGGTGTAATTGCAGATTTTAATATGACAGATGGAATGCTCCAGGGGTTCATAAGAAAAGTCAATTTGAATCGGATCGCCAGAGTTCGGATGGTAATCTGTGTTCCCAGCGGTGTGACTTCTGTTGAACGAAGAGCTGTAAAAGATTCTGGTGAACGAGCAAATGCGAAAGAGGTGTTTTTAATCGAAGAACCTGTAGCCGCTGCAATTGGAATTGGATTAGATATCAGCAAACCCATTGGGAACATTATTGTAGATATTGGAGGTGGAACTACGGAGATTGCAGTGATTTCGCTAAATGGAGTTGCCACGAAGGAATCCATTAGAATCGCTGGGGATGAAATGGATGAAGCCATTGTATTTTGGTTTCGAAATGAGCATAAACTCGAAATTGGTCTTCCAACCAGTGAATCCATTAAAAAAGCTGTGGGATCTGCTATGAGAATGAAACCTGAAACCATTTCGGTTAAAGGAAGAGATTTAGTAAATGGAATTCCCAAAACCATTGAAATTTCTTCTGATGAGATTCGTCATGCAATCAAAGATCCGGTGAATAATATTGTAGAATCTATTAAACAGGCACTTGAAAAAACTCCACCTGAACTTGCTTCAGATATTCTGGATCGAGGCATCATTTTAACAGGTGGGGGCAGTTTACTTCATGGATTAGACCAGATAATCAGAGAGCGTACCAATATTCCAGTGAATGTCGCAGAGGACCCCTTGTTATCTGTAGTGAAAGGGACCGGTATAGTTTTGGAAAATGTAAGGAAATATAAAGATGTGTTAATTTAATATTTATGAGAAAAATATTATCCTTTATCACTGAAAATAAACACCATGTATTGTTTGTTTTCCTCATGTTCATTTCATCTCTCTTACTTTTTTCAGATACATCATCAAAAAACGTAAATCTATTCCGAGCTAGAGTCATTGATTTATTTTCCTCCCTGTATCAACCCATCACTTGGATTAAATACTCCTATACCTTAGACGAAGAAAATGCTCTTTTAAGAGAGAAAGTTGTCAAATTATCTTTACAAGTTTCGGCTATGCAATTTCTCGAACACGAAAACCAAAGATTACAGGAACTATTAGCTTTCCGCAGAGATCACCAATTGGTTTTATTACCGTCAAAAGTGATTAATAAAGGTATTTTACCTAACATTAATTCTCTCACTATTGACGTGGGAAAAAATGAAGGAGCTCAAGAAAATAATCCAATAATTACCCCAAATGGTGTTATCGGGAAAATCTTAATAGCAGGAGAATCATCCTCTATTGTTCAACTTGTAAATGATATTAATTATCGTTTGAGTGTCAGGATATTGCCTGAAGGAAGTTCTGGAATTTTAAGATGGTATGGAAATCGAAAATGTCAAATCAGGGAAGTTCAAAAAAATGCAAAAGTAAATGTAGGAGATGGAGTGGTCACCTCTGGTTTTAGCAACATTTACCCAAAAAACCTACCTGTTGGAACGGTTACGGGTATTATTGATCAGCTCGGAAGTTTCGAAAAAATAATTATCGTTCAAATCTCAGAGGACATTGAGTCCTTGTTGGATGTATTTGTAGTTCTCAATCAAGAACATGAATAAGACTTTTTTATATTTAATTGGAATTCTTGTATTGTTGTTTCAAGCGATATTATCAGAATTTTTGTCTTTAAATGGAGTTCGACCTGATTTTATTCTCATCTTTATTTTATATATTAGTGTTAATATAGGCAGTTTTCATGGTGTGTTAAGTGGATTTCTCCTGGGGGTTTTATCCGACTTTTTGGGCATCGGTTCAGCATTTGGAATATCTCCATTAACCTATACACTCACCGGATATTTATTGGGAATTTTTTGTAATCAAAATAAAACCACTTCTCAATTGAGGTTTCATACTGTCTGGATCGGAATCATCAATTTACATTTTTTATGTACTACATTCATACGATATCAAATTACAGTGATCGAAAATCCATTACATTATGTTATTTTGTGGATATGTACTTCTTTGTACACTTTAGGATTTATTGGAATTCTTCAAATAATCCATCCCATTTATAAAAACCATTAAATGTTAAAAGCTGAAAATACTATTCATCGGGGACAACTCCGAGTTGTGAAGGGGGTTATTGGTTTAATGTTTTTTATTTTGATAGCTCGATATTTTCAAATTCAAATTATAAAGCATGATGTCTATTATAAAAAAGCAGAAGTAAACCGAATACAAGCGGTTACGCTTCCTGCTCCTCGTGGGCTTATTTTAGATAGAAATAATCAAATTTTAGTGGACAACTACCCAACCTTTATACTCACTGCAATTCCACGAGAATTTAATAATAGAGATGATAAATATTCCCTAATTCATGACCTCACAGGAATTACACCAGACATTTTAAAATATAATTTTAAAAAATATTTCAGAAATAATTTTGTCTCGGTGAGATTGGCAAAGAATATTGATTTTGAACAACTCAGTCGCTTGGAAGAAAATAAATCAAGACTTTCGGGAACTCAATATAGAAAACTGCCTGAACGATTTTATCCAAGCCAAATTCAAGGAATTCATTTTTTGGGTTATGTCCGAGAAATAAACCGTAAAAAACTCGCAACATTGAAAAATAACGGTGATTATCAATTCGGTGATTTAATTGGATGGAATGGACTGGAGAAATACTATGAGAACAGTCTAATAGGTAAAAAGGGAATAGAATTTTATGAAGTCAATGTCCGAGGAGAAATTGTGGGACAATTGGAGGATCGAACGGTTCATTCAATTCCGGGATCCAATCTAAAATTAACCATTGATTCCGAACTTCAATATGAAATGGAAAAAGCAATGAGAGGGAAAAATGGATCCGTCCTTGTTTCAAATGCGAAAACGGGAGAAATCTTGGCTTATTTGAGTGCCCCTGAATTATCACCTGAATTATTTACTGGTGGTCCAACTCAGGAGGAATGGCAACAAATCACCGGTAATCCAAACAACCCTTTGTTAGACAGAAATACATCGGGGCAATATCCTCCCGGTTCCATTTTTAAGCTAATTACTTTATTTCCACTTATTGATGAGAAAAAGATTTATCCAAATTGGGAAACCTTTTGCGATGGGGAATATAGTTTTGGTGACAGGGTATTCAAATGTTGGAAAGAAGACGGGCATGGCAAAGTAGATATGGAAAAAGCAGTGGCACAATCCTGCAATACTTATTTTTATCAGGCGGTGCAATCTATCTCTTTAGAAAAATGGGGAGAGACGTGTAATAATTTTTTCTTTGGCAGTAAAACTAATGTTGATCTTTCCGGTGAGAGAAAAGGAATCGTTCCAAATAAAAATTACTTAAATAAACTGCATGGAAAATGGGGTTGGTCAAAAGGAGTGATGTTAAACCTTGCTTTGGGACAAGGAGAAGTTTTGGTAACGCCATTGCAACTGCTACAATTTGCAAATCTTATAGCAACTCGAGGAAAAACTCGTCAACTTCATTTAAATTATGAATTAAATAAAGAACGGTTATTATCACATAATTATTCAAATAATACTTGGAAATTGGTGGATCAATTTTTACAGGCAACCATTTCCAAAAAATATGGCACAGGGAAATTAGCGGATCCACATATAAAAGGATTAACCGTCTTTGGAAAAACCGGAACCGCACAAAATCCACATGGTGAACCTCATGCTTGGTTTTTAGGTTACGGAAAATTTCAAGATGAATTTATTTCAATTGTGGTACTAATTGAAAATGGAGGGCATGGCGGAGAAGTATCGGCACCAATCGCCAGAGCTGCGTTTGATATTTATTTTTCGAAAAACGGTGATAAGCAACTGACGTATGAGACTCAATAATAAATTTAGAGAAGCAAAGATAATTATTTTAGGATTGGTTTTTATATTGATTTGTTCCGGATTGTTGGGTTTATCCAGCATTTCGATCCATCAAGAAGGCACCATTAGATCAAACACCTTCATTAAGCAGGCCTTATTTATTTTCCCGGGTATTTTATTATTTTTTATCACTTTTTATCTTCCAAAGTCACTAGTTCATAAATGTGCCTATTGGGCATATTTAGTAATTATTTTGGCAGTTCTTTTTCCTTTTTTAGGACAAAAGATTGCAGGGACCTACCGATGGATTAATGTGGGTCCAATTGGATTACAACCTTCGGAATTTTCAAAATGGATTGTAGTTATTGTTTTGGCAAGATTTCTATCAGATTATAATTTGGATTTAAAAAAATTTCATTCATTAATTATTCCCATGATCATTATAGTTATTCCCACTATGATCGTGTTAACACAACCTGATTTGGGATCGGCTATTATCATTTTATCACCCTTAATTCCCATGTTGTATTGGTCAAAAATAAATCCCTATTTCATTTTTTTACTGGTGGGTCCTATTATCAGTATTCTAACGGCTTTTCATTCAATTCCCTTTACCATTTGGGGAGTAGTAATGCTGGGCATATTTTTGATTTCTCGTCCTAAACTTTTACATGGAGTCATCACTTATTTTTCATTTTTATTGTTGGGATTATTGTCACCATGGTTGTGGAGTTTGTTAAATCCATACCAACAGAAAAGGGTTTTGACCTTACTGAATCCGGAATTGGATCCGTTGGGGTCAGCCTATCAGGTGATCCAGAGTCAAACTGCAATTGGTTCAGGAGGTTTATGGGGAAAAGGATGGGGTAATGGAACTCAAACTCATTTAAAATTTTTACCGGTACAAGAATCAGATTTTATGATATCTGTTTTAGGTGAAGAATTTGGATTTGCATTTATCGCATTTTTATTAGGGATATTTGCTTTATTAATTTATTATTTTGTTAAGTTAGCATTTGAATCCAATGATAGATTCTCTAGTCTAATTTTAATAGGCATCTGCACCATATTTCTTTCACATATTTTTGTTAATACAGCCATGGCAGTTGGGTTGATTCCGGTAAAGGGACTTCCTCTTCCATTTATTTCTGCAGGTGGTTCATTTCTAATTTCTTGTTTTATGATGACTGGATTGGCATTAAATGTAGGGATAAATACTTTTGATTAGTACTTTATTCGTTTGTCCCTATTTTTATAGAGAATTAAATTCCGAACCGATATTCGCTATCTTATTTATATTTTGAACAATTCTATATCCTATATAAGTTTCTTAATTGTATTCATGTTGAGTTTATCTACTGTTTACTCACAAGGTGAATCTGAAAAAGAATTAAAACGGCTAAATGCAAGGATCAATCGGTCCAATGTTCGATTAGATTCATTGGAAATGCAAAACAAACAATTGATTCCAAAACTTAAAAAATCTTTTGCAGAAAACGCCCAAGCCCAGAAACAGATAAATTTAGTGAGTCAGGGATTAGATGAGAAAATAATTAAAATGGAAGAAAAAATTTCTATTTTAGAAGTGAAAACAACATACCTCGAAAATAAATTATTAACCCTGACCAATAGTTATAAAGAACTGGCTAATATGGGACATCAGCCTATTCAAAAATCAAAGACAAAAAAATTATCTGCTGAATCTTACAAACAAAAGTACAATGAAAGTTTACGATTCTATCAAAATGGAGAATTTGAGATTGCTGCTACAGGATTCGCTTTACTCATAGAGGACGATCCTCTAAATCCATTGGCGGATAATAGCCAATATTGGTTGGGAGAATGTTATTATTCAAAATTGGAATTCAAACGGGCGATTTCAGAATTTCAGAAAGTCAAAACCTTTCAAGGAACAGATAAGGATGATGATGCTCAATTAAAAATTGCTATGGCATTTTTATCCATGGAAAATAAGAAGGAAGCCAAGGATCAGTTCCAAAATTTTTTGAATGTATTCCCTGAAAGTGAATATACACTTATTGCCCGTGAATCGTTGAAACAAATATCGTTGGATTAAATAAATATGAAACTCTTTTTTTTAACACCTGAAATCACTCCGTTTACCTTACCATCTATTATGGGGGATTATTCTGCTAAAATTTCTTTGTTATTACAAGGAAAAACTCATGACTTGAGAACAATGGTACCCAAATATGGATATATAAGTGAACGAAAATACATTTTAAGAGAAGTCATCAGATTGAGAGAAATTCCTTTTAATTTCGGTGGAGAAGATCAAGTAGCATCTGCGAAAAGTGCGTTTATACCCAAAACAAGGGTACAAGTTTATTTTTTAGAACACGAGAAATGGTTTAAACCTTTATCCAATTTCTTGTATAAAGCCAGAAACGGTGTACCTTTATCTGATAATGATGTCAGGTTCGCTTATTTTGCTACTGCTGGTCTTGCGATTTTGCCTCATTTATTTTGGAAACCTGATATGTATTTATGTCATGGTTGGCAATCCAGTTTAGTCCCACTTTTATATCATCAACTATTTAAGGAAAAGGTTGCAAAAAATATAAATTATAAAAATATTAAATCAACCTATATTGTTCATTCGATGGATAATTATTGTAATTTTAGTAGGAATGCATTTCAGTTAGCAGGGTTAAATGTACCTGATTATTTGGATAATGAAATTATTAACACCCATGAGACTGCTGTTCATTATGCAGATAAGGTTATAGTTTTTAATTATCCAAATTCATCACTTTCTGATGATTTTATGAAACTTAAAGCAGTCGAAAAGCATAGTAAGAAAATAAATATTATTGATTGGGATGATGAAGATACACCTGACTATTTTTCTATAGCCGATCAAATTGACGAGATTATTACATCAGATTAATTTGAAACTAAATTTGAATATTAATGAAATTATTTATACCACCCATTGTCTCCATTGGATTTATCTCCGTCCTATTTCTATTCTCCTGTTCTGACATAAATGATAGTATAAATCAGCCGAATATTGAAGGTGATTTTGAAATTCATACCCTTTCGGTTGACGGTATTATTACCGGAAGTTCATACATAACTTCTCCAGGATTAGGTGAACACGGCTATTTGTATTCGGGAGAAAAAAACAACTATCTTTGCGATTATTCCCTTTTGGATTTTACATCATATTATGCATTGAGTAGTGATGCGATTGTAATTTCAAATCCAGATACTGTGGATAGTATGTCAATGAAAATTTACCTTCCGGATTCTGGTCAATATTTAATTCCCAATATTGCCCTTTCTTATCTTTCTGATGATATTGATTCCATATTTAA
>CAZBZK010000004.1:0-33496 GCA_964496365.1 uncultured bacterium | reverse complement strand
AACGATCCGTTTTCCATAATTTCTGTTGAAAAACCAGATTCTGGATACTCCAATATTAGTTTAGAATTTGTGACCCATGATTAAATTTATTTTAACATCTTCACTTTTTATTGGATTATCCTTTACTCAAAGTAAAGTGGATATTTATGGCATGGGATTACCGCCTGAAAATAGTGATGTTGCTTCGTCAGGAATTTCATCCTCGGGGTTGATTCCTACCTTTCAACAAAATATTTCTTTGTCAAATCCGTCCACGTGGTCTTCTTCAAAGTTTACTCTTTTTTCCGGTACATTTCGAGGGTCAACCCAATTTTTCAATCGAGATAATATACAAAATCAACATTCGAATTTGGATGGATTGATTTTTATCATTCCAATCAAAGAAAAATATGCATTTGGAATCGGATTGAGCCCTTATGTAAATCAAAATATGGTTCTATCGAATAACAACACTTTAGTAGGTCAACCAAATGAACCTCAAAATCAGATTCAAGAATTAAAATATACTGGAGGCATTTCTTCACTACAAGTAAGTGGGGGATTTTCATTAGGATCGAAAGGATTTGGAGGGATAGAATTTGATTTTTTATTTGGTTCAGTCCGGGTACAAGAACTGGCAGATGTTGATGAAATTACATTAATATTTAATCAACGAAAACTATTCAAAGGCATCGTCACAAAATTATTTTACTCTACCAAACCCATTTTATATGATGCTAAAGAATTCACTTTTTATTTTAATTTAGGATGGACTCTACGTGATTTTAATGCTGAAATTGAATCCTATCAACCATTTTTGGATAGAAACCAAAATGGGATTCACGATATAGCTCCCTATGACTTCCCCGGAATAGATAAATCTCCGACACCTGAGGTTATCAATCTTGAAAAATTTTATAATCCTTTTGAATTAAAGGCAGGTGTAAAAATGGTGCCTTCTTCGAATATTGCCTTATTGTATGAAGGAGGCTTTTGGAAAAATACTTATTCAGTTCCAGAAAAATTAACATCCTTTAATAATGGGATTTCAAAGAAGTGGTATATTTCTCAAGGATTGCTGAAATATGCTGATAATTTTCCCAGCTCTTTTTATGATAAATTTCATTGGAGGATAGGATATTCATTTTCACAATTATCATTTCAAAATCAGTCCGATAAAATCAATAAACAGGATGTATCACTTGGAATTGGACTGCCTTTTGGAAAATTGGGAAATCAAGTTGATATTGCATACATTCACTCAAATTTGAGAGGAGACCATTTAATAAATGAAACAGAAAAATCAATTAAAATCGGATTGACAATTGGAGATATTTGGTTTGTAAAAAGGAGAAATAGATAAATGAGAAAGCCGAAAAACGGATTGATGATCTTAGGGTTTGTCTTTATAATGTTTATGGTAACGATGTGTGTCCCACCGTCGTCGAATACAGACTATAAATCAGAAAAAGAACAAGCTAAACTGGATTCTCTTCGAAGATTAAAGTGTCCTCGTTTTATGAGTAGTGCCGCAGAATATTACCGAAATAGAAATTGGCAGAATACTGCTGAAATGTATTCCCAGATCATTGAATTGGGTTGTGATGAATATGATTCGGTTTTAGCCCCTCCCGAGGAAATTTATCAATATTATGCAATTGCACATGAATATCTGGGTGAATTTGAAGAATCAGAAAAAGTGATTTTAAAAGGATTACAAAAACTTCCCAAAAATGTAAACTTACGAAAAAGGCTTGCCTATTCATACAAAAAACAAAATAAATCAGAACTTTATATTAATGAGATGGAGAGATTGGTTGACATGACAGAAAATGACTCACAATTAATGATTGATCTATCCAATGCCTATGCGGAATTGGAACGGTTTGACGATCAAGTTTTTATATTAAAACGATTGCTAAAACAAAATCCTGAAAACGAAATTGCACAAGGAGAACTGGCACTTGCATTAGAAAAAAGCGGAGAAGACCCACTAGAATATATCAAGGAAAGACTTGACAAAAATCCTGATAATGTATTTTATGGTTTGGACTATGCTGAACGATTAATTGAAAATAGTAGAAGTAGTGAAGCAGTTAAGGTATTAGAAAAAGTAATAAGAATAGATTCAGAAAATAAAGTTGCAATTAGAACCTTAGGTGAGGTGTATTTTGAGTTGGATGAACTTGAGTCTGCTTCAGAAACATACGAAGAATTGTATATGTTGGACCCAAGAGATGTAAGAATTGCTATCAAAATTTCAAATATAAATATCGAATTAAACCGTTTTGATAAAGGGATTAAGTGGGCAAAAAAAGCACATAAAATTTCCCGTTCATCTGGTGAAACATTAAGTCAATTAGGAACTGTATATTACCGAGGATTTCAATACTGCAGAAGTGAAATGATTTCTTTGGATGATCGAATAGTTGCAACCATGGCATACAATGAATTTGAAAAGGCAGAGAAGAAAGGATATAGAAGAAATTCAAGTTCTATGAAGTGGTTAAAAGAAAATGAAGTTTTGTTTGGCAAGGCGAATTGGTTTATGTTAGATCAAAGTTCTCAAAGAAAGGGATTTATTCAACCCTCATCTTCTTGCTATCAGTGGGTAGAAGATAAATTAATGAAGCAGTCAGATTGGTAAATTGAAATCTCTCCGACAAACCGATGAAACTGTTTTTGATATTATTTCAAAGGAATATAATCGAGAAAGAAATACCATTGAACTGATTGCATCTGAAAATTTTGTGAGTACTGCAGTCTTGGAAGCAACCGGTGGAGTCATGACCAATAAATATGCTGAAGGGTATCCAGGGAAAAGGTATTATGGTGGTTGTGAATTTGTTGATGATGTTGAAAATATAGCTCGAGAAAGAGCAAAACAACTCTTTAATGCGAGTTATGTAAATGTTCAACCCCATTCTGGGTCGCAGGCTAATATGGCGGTATTAATGACATTTTTAAATGTGGGTGATACCGTGATGGGATTGGATTTGGCACATGGTGGTCATTTAACTCATGGAAGTTCTGTTAATTTTTCAGGTAAACTTTTTAATTTTGTTTCTTATCGAGTTTCTAAAGATACGGGAACCGTAAATTTTGATGAAATTTCCAAATTGGCAAAAGAACACAAACCAAAATTGATTATTTGCGGTGGAACTGTTTATCCACGATATATTGAATTTGAAGAATTTAAAACCGTTGCAAAAGATGTAGAAGCTTTTTTGATGGCAGATATAGCTCATCCTGCAGGATTAGTCGCAACGGGTCTCCATCCTTCTCCTATGCCATTTTGTGATGTTGTTACCGCAACTACCCATAAAACATTAAGGGGGCCCAGAGGAGGGATGATTTTAATGGGCAAAGACAAAGAAAATATATGGGGAAAAGTTGCCCCAAAATCAGGACGTGTTAAAAATATATCGGAATTAATTGATTCTACCGTTATGCCCGGAATCCAAGGAGGACCTCTTATGCATGTGATTGCAGCAAAAGCGGTTGCCTTTAAAGAAGCACTTCAACCCTCTTTTAAGGATTATACGTCTCAAATTATTTTAAATGCAAAAGCATTAGCTGAATCTTTGAAACGTAAGAATTATGATGTAGTCTCGGGAGGTACAGATACACATGTTATTTTGATAGATTTGACCAATAAAAATATCACGGGAAAAGCAGCTGAAAATATTTTAGAACAAGCTGGAATTACTGTCAATAAAAACATGGTTCCTTTCGATGAAAGAAGTCCATTTGTCACTAGTGGAATTCGATTAGGTACACCAGCAATCACTACCCGAGGAATGAAAAAAAATCAAATGGAAACTATTGCAAAAATGATTGATTTAGTTTTACATAATCATGGAAATGAATCCAAAATAAATCAAATTAAAAATCAGGTTCATGAGTTATGCAATGACTTTCCACTATATCAAAAATTATATAGCTCATAAGAACACTCTCATTCTTCTCAATTCTTGAGAAATGGAGGAGATAAATTTTCGTAAAGGAAAACGAAAAATATGATAATTATGGATGGTCAGAAACTGGGGTTAATATTTAGATTAACTTTATGGTTATGAACCATTTGTAGATAATAGGGAAGTGTGTTTATTTCTGTAAATTATTTTTACGGTAATTTCAATTTGAAGAGATTTATTTATTCTATTGGAATCATTTTAATTATATTCGGAGCAAATGGGTGTTCCGCGACGTATTTAATGATTCATCATCCTCATCTCAGTGAACACATATTCGAAGAAAAGGTTAAACGGGCATTACGAAAAGCAGAAAAAAATCCAAAAGATCCCATATTGCAGTTCGAGGCACAAAAATTGTGTACCCAATTTGGATATGCTTTTCATTTGGAAAAGGGAGACCAATCTATGAGCGAAGATATTTCAATTGCTCTTAACTATTATTCTCAAGCATATCAATATTTTCAGTCAGGAATAAAATTAGGGAAAAAAGCTCTTACAATATATTATCCCAATTTTGAAGAATGGTTACTGAATCCAGAAGAGACAAGGATACATTTTTCCTCAGACCATATTTCAAACTTATATTGGACAGCAGTTAATATTGGAGGGCTTATTAAAGCAGGGAAAGGATCACCTCAAACATTAGTTTTATTTCCGCAGGTTGGATTACTTTTTCATACAGCACTCAGTTTAAATC
The DNA here is from genome assembly GCA_964496365.1 of uncultured bacterium. Taxonomy (GTDB): domain Bacteria; phylum Fidelibacterota; class Marinisomatia; order Marinisomatales; family AB-629-J13; genus AB-629-J13. The sequence goes on along the minus strand of CAZBZK010000004.1, from coordinate 28,843 downwards.
CAAATTGGGAAAATGGGAGTATTTACAGTGCCCTGATTTCATATACTATGGCAGAATTTCCTGTCTCGGAGACAAAGAAACAGAAAGTAAAAATCTATTTTGAAAAAGCGATTGAATTATCCAACGGATTGGATGCCAGTCCATATTTGGCATACGCTGAATCGGTTTCTATAAAAAATCAAGACAAAATTGAATTCGAAAATTTGTTGAATTCCGTATTATCAATTCCACAAATAGAGGATGATTATAAAAATTTACAAAATATAATCGCTAAAAAAAGGGCGAGATGGTTACTGTCCAGAATTGATGATTTATTTTATTAAATTTCCAATATGAATATGAAAAATTTTATTACTATTGTTATTTTTGTTTCTTTAATAGTTCCTGCGATAGCAAAGAAAACGATTATAAAATTGGCTACATTAGCTCCTGAAGGGTCGGAATGGTATTATTTGTTGATTGACCTTGGACAACAATGGGAGCAAGCAACAGAGGGTCGAGTTAAATCGAGAATTTATCCCGGTGGTGTTATTGGTGATGAAAGGGATATGATTCGAAAAATGAGAATTGGTCAAATTCATGGTGCTGCCATCACGGCAGAGGGATTATCTGAACTAAATCCTGATTTTTATATGTATTTTGTACCCCTTTTATTTGAAAGTTATGGAGAAGTAGATTTTGTCCGGGAAGCTCTAAAAGATGATTTATACGAAGGAATTAGAAAAAGTGGATTTGAAATGATCATGAATAATGATGTGGGTTGGGTTTATTGGTTTACGACAACTCCAGTCCAAAATCTTGACGATTTGAAAGAACACAAAATATTTAATTGGGCAGGAGATTATAAATTTTCAGAAATTTGGAAAAAAGCAGGATATCAATCTGTTTCATTATCTTCAGTGGATCTGCTTCCAGGGCTTCAAACCGGATTAATTGATGCCATTGCGACGAATCCACAATTTGCTCTTGCACAACAAATGTTTGGTATTTGCAATTATTTTCTGGATATGAAATGGGGTTTATTAACTGGAGGAGTTATTATTGATTCACGCATATTCAATAAAATCGATCCCAAGGATAGAGATATAATTAAGAAAATTTCTCAAGACTTTGAGACATCCTATCAATCGACCATGCGTTACAAAGACACTGATGCCATTGAAGTGATGAAACAATATAATTTACATGTGTCAGACATTAGTCAATCGGAAAAAGATAAGTGGGTCGCCACTGTAAACGAATGGTATCCAACCATCAGAAATATTTGGAAAAATCCTGATTTATTCGATAAAATTCTTGAATTGAAAAAAAAATATAAAAAGGAAATGATTGATTCAGATGAATAAAAATTTATCTGAAGAAACATTTGAAAATCAATTTTCTGAAGGATTAAAATGGGGTGAAGATGTTCTGGCAATTTCAGTGTTTTTCGCTATTACATTTTTGCCGTTCTACGAAATAGTAGCGAGAATATTTCAGCTTAATCCTATTCCTGCGTCACAATTAATTATCCAGCATTTGACACTATGGGTGGGATTTTTAGGAGCGGTACTCGCTACACGACAAAATAAATTATTAGCACTCTCTCGACAACCATTATTTACCCATGACGAAGAATATCATTTTGGACGGTGGTTTTCAAAAGTAGTTTCGTTCATTATTTTATGTGCGTTGATTTGGGGTAGTATCGAATTAATAAAAACTGAATTTCAATTTCCCATTGATATTGCACCACACATTCCTCGTTGGGTTGCACAATTAATCATTCCCATAGGATTTTTCTTTATAGCATTTGAAGTCATTTTACGGAGCGGAAAAACTGTGTTGTACCGGGCATCTATCATCATGATGACTATTGGGTGGTATTTTATTTGTTTTTCAGGAGATCTTCAATATTCGCAATGGTTTTCATGGATTGGAAGTCTCATAATTTTAATTTCTGTCTATAACGGACTTCCCATTTTTTTAGCATTGGGTGGATTATCTGTGTTGTATTTTTGGATGGATGGAACTCCCATTGCAACCATTACTGCAGAAACATATCGAATAGTAGTATCTCCAACTCTCCCTACAATTCCACTATTCACGTTAGGAGGATATATTTTAGCAGAAAGTGGAGCACCCAAAAGGATATATGATTTTTTTATTCATGCCTTTGGTTGGGTAAAAGGAGGAACTCCGGTTATTGTGGTTTTATTGTGTTCCTTCTTTACAGCACTTACAGGGGGATCAGGAGTTACGATTTTGGCGTTAGGTGGGATATTATATCCACTTCTTATTAAGGAGGGATATTCAGAAAAGTTCTCTTTAGGATTGATAACCGTTTCTGGTTCTCTGGGTTTACTGTTTCCTCCCAGTCTTCCTGTTATTATTTATGGTGTTACCGCAGGGGTTTCCATTAGAGATTTATTTATTCAGGGATTCTTCCCCGGTTTGATGCTGGTCATGTGCATGGTGGGTTGGGTATATTTTCAGGGATCAAAGCAAAAAATTCAAAAAGCAACCTTTAGTCGGGAAAAATTATATGAGAGTTTTTGGGTGGCCAAGTGGGAAATAGTAATTCCTTTTTTAATATTATTCTCGGTATTTAGCGGATATATGACATTAGTAGAAACAGCTGCATTTACTGTTGTGTATATAATAACCATCGAAATATTGATATACAGAGATTTACCTCTAAAAGAGCTACCACGAATTATCATTAATTGTGCTACTTTAATTGGAGGAGTATTAATTATTTTGGGTGTAGCCATGGGATTGACTGCATATTTAGTAGATGCACAAATCCCAATGAAATTATTAGAATGGATTCAAGCTACCATTTCTTCAAGAATTGTATTTTTGCTTTTGTTAAATGGGTTATTGATTCTCGTTGGTTGCATGATGGATATTTTTTCAGCAATCATAGTTTTTGTTCCACTCATTACACCCTTAGGATTATACTTTCAATTAGATCCTGTTCATTTAGCTATTATATTTATTGCGAATCTTGAATTAGGATTTTTTACACCTCCAATTGGAATGAATTTATTTTTATCAGCATATCGGTTTAATAAGTCAATGCCGGTTTTATACAGTGCGACGCTACCATTTTTCTTGATTCGGTTAATATTTGTTTTAATTTTAACCTACATCCCTTTATTCTTTTATTGATAACTTTAAATGAAATTAGGAACTATTATATTTTAAAAACATTACTTGACTGAAAACAAAATTCAGAAATAGATTCATTATTACATAGGAGAAATCTATAAAAAAACGCTATTAAAAATTATCCCGGTAACGGTTTACAGTATAGAGATAACATAAACTTTCATTCTAATTGGTCATAAATTTCCCGTTAGGTTGAAATTGGAAGGTGTATTTTTATACGAATGTTCCATACCGATTTAGTTTAAAATTCGGAAGATTCCCGTTTATTTAATTCAATATATCTCAGGAGAAAAAATGAAGCGTTTTACCATAATTCATTTACTTATTTTTTGTTCACTTACGCCATCGTTTGCAAGTGAGGCTGGAGCTATATTTTTGCTCATTTCCCCAGGTGCCCGAGCAGGAGGAATGGGAGAAGCCAATGTTGCTGTAGCCGATGATGCTTATGCAAGTTACTGGAATCCCGCAGGGCTTGGATTTTTGGAAGGTTCCGAGCTTGCTATGATGCATGTAAATTGGTTACCAAATTTGGCTGACGATTTATACTACGACTTTTTTGCTTTTCGTAAACATGTACCGGATTTAGGTACATTTGGAGGCCATCTTATTTATTTGAGTCTTGGAGAACAAATTAGAATGGGAGAAGGTCCGGATGATTATCTGGGTACCTTCACCAGCTTCATGATGGCAACAACCGTTTCCTATAGTTCCTTATTATCGCAAAATTCATCATTTGGAATCAATGCAAAAATTTCCTATCAACATTTGGTTGAACTTGGAGCAGGAGCAGAAAAAGGGAAAGGAACATCATTAGATTTTGGATTTGATTTTGGTTTTTTGAGAAAAGGATTTTTGACCCCTAATTTAGATGTAGGACTAACGGTAACCAATATTGGTCCAAAGGTTTCATTTATAGATCCCGCCCAAGCAGACCCTCAACCTACAAATTTGGCACTAGGGCTAAATTATCGTGTGATTGATAGTGAATTTAATAAACTATCCTTAATTTATGACGTCAATAAATTATTAGTGGCTTCTTATCCAGCAATGGATTGGGATGGAGATGGAATCATTGGTAGATACGATGAAGATGGACATCCCAGTATCAGCGGGGAATACAATAAAGAAGGTGACAGGGAAACTCCTCACACTGATCCAGTTTACATTGCAATTTTTACCTCATGGGTAGATGATTGGTTATTGGGTGGTGACACAGATTTTAGTGGAGATGGAATTATAGGAGGGTATAATATAGATGGAATTCAAACAGATTCGGTTGCTTTTGGTGAAACGGGATATGGTGAATATGGATGTAAAGGTGAAGAAACAATTTGTTCTGAAGATAATTTAGTTTTGGAAGTGGATACTGGTTCATCCAGAACCATAAAAAATGAACTCGAAAAATTAGTTCATAACATAGGAATGGAATATTGGTATTCAAAATATTTTGCATTGAGAGCTGGATATTATTTGGATCAATCTGGTAAAATCTCAAATCCCACCTTTGGAGTTGGGCTACGATTTTCAGGTTATGGATTTGATTTTGGATATACATCTGGTGAACCGGGACATCCCCTGACAAACACGATGCGATTTTCCCTTAACTGGGAATTTTAATACCAGATATTATCATGTATAAAAGATTCTGCAGGATATCAATTCCCGTCCTGCTTTTTTCACTTCAGAGTCTATCAGGTGATGTGATTGGACAAAAAAAAGTGGTGTGCATAAGGGTCGAGTTTCTGAAGAGTGAATCATCAGGTGTGACCGGAAATGGACAATTTTTAATAGATCCCGATACGTCGTGCGGGACCTACATCATCGACCCACCACCCCATGACAAGGTGTATTTTCAATCCCAATTGAAAGCAGTTAATCATTATTTTCAATCGGTATCTTATCAGAAATTTGGTATTGATTTGGAACAATCCAAAATATATCCTGAATCAAACGATTCGGTTTACACTTTACCATTCTCAATGAACTATTATCATCCTTATGGAGCATCTGAAGAATTGGAGGAAGAGAGACTGGTCACCTTATTTAAAGATGCCCTTACCCTAGCAGATTCTCTCCATCATATTCCATTTGAAGATTTTGATTTTGCTATCATTTTCCATGCGGGAATTGGACAGGATTTCAGTTTACCCTACTTAGACCCCACACCGGAAGACATCCCCAGTACATATGTTGACAGGGATATGTTAGATGTTCCTTTTTTGGGTATTGAACATGGAATTATTTTACCTGAAACTGAAAATCACTTATTGTACGATGAAGGAAACATTTTATTTGACCAAACATCTGAACCCTGTGATTATCAATACGGATTAACGGGAATCATGGCATTAATGATCGGATTTGCATCTGGGTTACCTCCACTTTGGGATTTGGAATCCGGTGAAAGCAGAATCGGAATTTTTGGATTGATGGACCAAGGATCGAATAATGGGAGAGGATTAATCCCTTCTTCACCCGATGCATGGACCCGAATTTTTGCAGGGTGGGAAACACCAACAACCATAAATAACCAGAATGCGGTTTCAATCTTATCAAGATCCGAGAATAGTATAATGAAAATATTATTGACTGATTCGGAATATTTTTTAATTGAAAATCGAAATAATTGGATTTATTCTAATGTGAGTATTGATTCCCTGAGATTTGCACAATGGGAAGAATCGGATAATTATCCTCCCTTTATTGAGATTTTGATGGATTCTGTTGAAATTGTAAAAGATGAAAATGGTGTGATTACCCAAATTCCTAATTATGATTTAGGATTACCAGCATCTGGTTTGCTGATTTGGCATATTGATGAAAAAATTATAGATGAGGGATTAATGGATTATTCCATTAATTCTGACAGAATTTTAAAGGGAGTTGATTTGGAGGAAGCTGATGGTGCTCAGGATATTGGTTTCCCATCTATTTTTCTATTTCAAGATCCATCCAGCGGTTATTTTGGAGATATATGGTTCGATGGAAACCTTGAATATGAAAGGGTAAATAGTCAATTTGAGTTACCTGTATTCAGTGATATTACCTACCCAAATACACATACAAATAATGGCACTGCATCGTACCTTCAACTATATCAAATAAGTGAACCGGGCGACACAATGAATTTTTTCTTGACTAATCAATACCAATCGAATGGATTTCCAGATTCAACCGCTAATTTTCACTTAATCCATTCTATTGGTTCTACTCAAATCTTAGTTGGAGGAAGGGATTCTATTTGGTGGGCTCCAAATTCTAATCCATTTGTAAGAACGGTTTTTTATACGAAGCAATCAATGGGGAATTCATTGTTTTTCACTCAAGGAAGCGTCCCTGAAGAAGCAATGATATGTATAATTGAACACGGGGAAAACACATCCATATTGAATAAATTTGAATGGAATCAAAATGAAAATAGATATGATTTAATTGATCAGTTAAATGTTGATTCAATCATTTATAATCCATCTGATTTAGTGACAGATGAATCTTATATTGAGTCTTTAAAAACTGCAAAAGTCATACAAGAAAACGATACTATTTCATTCTCAATCGAAGAAAATATGTTGGTGATTGAATCGGAATTATCAGAGAATAAATCAGTTTCTTTTACCCATACATTAAATAATCTTATTGCTATTGATTTAGATCTGGATGGAAGAGGAGACGCAATCATTTTGGATGAAAATGGGACTCTATTTGCCATGGACCAAAATGGAATTAATTTTTCGGGATTTCCGATTATGGGAAATTTTGATGGGAATTTGTTTGCTAATCAGATATTAGATGATAATCATCCGGAGATTTTAGTTGAAGATTTAGTTAATCAAAAATTTTTCATTATAAATTGGAGTGGAGATATTGAATTATCTTTCCCATTATCAACATCAGAGAGGGTGAAATTTATTTCAGAAAATTGGTTAATTGAATCTCTTGAGGTGTCAAAAGTGGTTGGTACTTCATTTTCATTGTGGAATATTTCGAAAAACGGGGAAGATTTAATTCCATTAAATTGCTGTAATGATTGGAATTATCCAAACGGAGATTTGGGACATACACGAACTTTGAAATTGAACTATTCAATTACAACCCCAAATCAAGATATTTTATTTGATTCAAATCGGACTTATGCTTATCCAAATCCCGCTAAGGACAATATTGTGAAGATCAGAGTTCAAGTGGAATTTGCCAATATAATCGAATGCAAGATTTACGATTTAGCAGGGTTTTATATTGACAAACTCACTTTAGAAAATCCCGTACAGGGAATAGCAAATGAGATTATTTGGGACGTGACTGACATTGAATCGGGGATATATTATGTTGATCTGGTAGCAGAGGGACATAATCAAACCCAATCAAAATTAATAAAAGCAGGAATAGTTCACTAAATCCAAAATATATTCTAACTGATGAAGAAGAATTCCATTTTTATACTTCTGTCCATACTCCTTTCAATATTATTTGGGCAAGCCCAATACAATCATCCCGAAATTGAGTGGAAGACAATTGAAACGAATCACTTTTTAATTCATTTTTACGATGAAACTGAATCTTCCGCAAGAGAAGGAGCAGAGGTAGCAGAACGGATTTATCCCATTATTACGGAATTATACGATTATGAGCCATTTCAAAAAACACACATTATTTTTACAGATGTGGATGATATTTCAAATGGTGCCGCCTACTATTATGATAATAAAATTGTAATTTGGACGTCCCCATTAGATTTTGACCTGCGTGGAAGTCATCGATGGCTACAAAATGTGATCACACATGAATTCACACACATTGTGTCTATCCAAAAAGCTATGAAATTTAGCCAGAATATTCCGGGAGGTTATCTTCAATTTATGGGATATGAAGATATCAAAAGAAAGGATGTTCTATACGGTTATCCGAATGTGCTCATCAGTTATCCCATCCCTGGAACTATTGTTCCGCCGTGGTTAGCTGAAGGAACCGCGCAATACATGTATGAAAATGCAGATTGGGATACTTGGGATGCTCACCGAGATATGATTTTAAGGGACCGATTTTTAAATGAAAATCTCTTAACCATTGCAGAGATGAACACTTTTGGGAAAACCGGAATCGGAAATGAATCCACATACAATGCAGGATATGCTCTTTGCAATTTTATTGCTGAGAATTACGGGACTGAAACCCTGCGAAAAATTATGGATGAACTATCTAATCCATTTTCTTTTTCTGTTTATTCAGCATTGGAAAAAACTATCGGTATTCCTGCTGATAAATTATATCATGATTTCAAAGTTGATTTGGGAAAAAAATATTCAAATATTGGTTCACTCATTGCCAATAATGAAAACAAAGGAGAAATCATCATTTCAGAGGGAACTGCAAACCTACATCCCGTGTGGGCACCTGACGGCAGACGTTTTGGTTATTTATCAAATAAAAAAAATGATTTTTTCAGTCAGACTTCTCTATATATTTTTGATTTGGAGACACAAAAAGATACATTGATTTCCGGTGGAGTTCAAAGTAAGGCTTCATGGTCAAGAGATGGTAGTAAGATTGTATATTCTAAAAAACCGAAATATCCAAATAAATATGGTTCCAAATATTTTGACTTGTTTCAATATGATTTTGAAACCAAAAAGGAAACAAGACTTACTTATGGTTCCAGAGGGTTTGCTCCTGTTATGATAACAGATTCAACTTTAGCGTTTATTGCCACCACAGGTGGATTTCAAAATATATTCTTACATGATATGATTACCAAAAATACAACCCAGTTGACCCATTTTAATGACCAAAGAATTTTACACTCTCTATTTTATAATGAGGAAGAAAACCTAATTTATTTTGATTTTACTACCCACCATTTTCGTGATATTGGTTATTTTGATTTGGAATACACTAAAACAAAATATTTAGTCTCAAATGTTTGGGATGACCGTTCATTAATTCGTTTTGAAAATAAATTTATTTTTTCCGATGATGAGTCGGGAATTTTTAATCTGGCAATGTCAGATCAATTTGGAAATAAAAGATACTTTACCAATGTAACCGGCGGTGCATTTATGCCGGATGTGAGCAAAAATGGACAAATTTTATTTTCGCTTTTTGAAAACGGAAAATATTCCATATCCATTTTGGACTCAATTGAATTTTGTGAACCTCCTGTTTTAAGAGGGAGAGAATTTGATTTTACCCCTCCCATTTTGGCAAAAAGGGAAGAGAAAATGGGGACGTACCAAGACCAATTCCCTCCAATGTTCATTTTACCAAAAATGATGTTAGATTACAAAACCGTAAAACCGGGCTTCTATTTCTATTCCAGTGAAATTCTGGATAGATTATCAGTTTTTGGTGGTGCTTCATCGAATATTGACAAAGATATGGATTTATTTTTTATAATGGAGTTTAAGCGATTTTTTCCAACTCTATTTGCAGAGGTATTTTATTTGACTCGAAATAAATTTGAAAAAACAACGGATGTTTATGATTACGAAGATGACTTGAAATTTCGTATGGTTCAATTCAGGTTTGGATCAAGAATTCCTGTAAAGGGAATCCATTCAGTCGAAACTTATTTTACTTGGCAGAGGTACAGAGCATTTTTTAAAAGGGCAGTTTTTACGGAAAGTGGATTCATTCAGGGAGGTGCTGCTTATGATTATTTTCGTGGAATTACTGCAGGGTTAAATTGGAAAACAAAGGTCCTTAAACGTAGAGCTGGTTTTGGGTTTCTGCCATCAAAAGGATTTGAAATTGATGCTCATATAAGTTATGAACACAATAATTTTATCACGGGGTTGAATTTGTCAGAGTCAGGAACATTATTGGAAGACTTCTCTCCAAATCACACAGGTAAATTGGAAATGATTGGCATTTATAATTTGGAAATCCCTAATACAAATGATTGGATGTTATCAACAAAAACAAGTATTGCATACCTTACCAATTCAAAAGTGGATTCCTTTTTTCATTTTTTTGCAGGTGGGTTACCCGGATTAAAAGGGTATCCATTTTACAGTATTGAAGGAACAAAAAAAACTATTGAAACTGTTTCTCTGAGAATTCCAATGGCAAAAAATTATCATATTCCAATCGGTTTTTTTACCTTTCAAAATAGTTCGCTTGGTATTATTTATAGTTTGGGAGATGCATGGAGAAAAAATAATGGAATTGAATGGAAGCAATCTGCTGGAATTGAGTTAAGACTCAATGGGTTTTCATTTTACAATTATCCCACCGCCATTAGTATGGAAATTCATCGAGGATTGAATTCATTTACCAATGAGATTGGAGATGAAACACTTAAATTCGGAGGTGAAAATAAGTTTTATTTATCAATTTTGTTTGGTTTTAATAATTAATTATTTGGAGAGTTCATAAATGATCAAGTGTTTTATAGTTTTGATGATTGGTTCTTCGTTTATTCTTTGTGGTGATTACTTAAAAAATTACGATGACAGATTTGAATCAAATTTCCATTCAATGTTTGATTCAACCCATCAATCACAGGAAACAGAGAAAATAGAGGTAAATTCATCGTACCCTGCTCGTTCTTTGGTCCGTTCTCTCATCATTCCGGGATGGGGGCAATTCTATAATAAATCACCCTGGTGGAAGCCATTGTTATTTTTAGGGGTAGAGGTTGCTGGAATTTCAGGGTGGTGGCAATGGAACCAAGAAGCTGAAAATATTAGAGTAGAATATGAAACGTTTGCAAACCAAAATTGGAATATTTTTGATTGGGTCGTAAATACTCAACCGCTTCAAAATATATTGATCGATTCCTTATCATCCAATGGATGGGATCCTGATGTGCATATTATTGGAACCCATAGTTTGGATATTGTTTATAAAGATCAAATTTATTCTTCAGATTGTTTATACAATGTTTTTTGGGCAGATGAAGGTACAAACCCAGATTGCATCCTTCCCGATACACCGGAAGAAATGGAGGAATCCTACTATAACACCACCTATATACCCGCACTTATTGAAAATGGCGATATTCACGTCTTGAAAGACAGAGATTATTATGAAAACATAGGCAAATACGATCAATTTGCTGGAGGATGGAATGGTATTTTAGAAAATTATTTAATTTTGTATAAAGAGGTGGAAGATACAACGGAAATAATAATATCAAGCCCGATAAAAGAAAATTATTTAACTCAAAGAAAGAAGAGTAATGATTATTTGAATTTGGCAACATATTCTGTGAGTGCCATTATGTTTAATCACGTCATAAGTGCATTTGAAGCGGTTTGGTCTTCAACACGAAAAAACAAAAAAACACCAATCATCAATTCCTCCGTTTCATTAATGTATAATAAATACGCAAAATATGGAATTGGTGGAGTAACATTTTCTTTCAAATTTTAATAGGATTATCAAAATGATCACCAGAAAAATTCAACTTATTCCATTCCTCATTTTATTATTGAGTTGTGCAGGCACCATTCATGATAATGATGATTATGAAAAACAGTTTAAAGAAGCAATTAACCTGATTGAAAAAGAAAAATTTATTAGTGCACAGGAACTTCTAAATACACTTTCAATTCGAGCCTCTCACACAGAAATTGGTGACGATATCCAATATTATTTAGGTGAATCATTTTTTTTAAATGAGGAATATCAGTTAGCTATTGTAGAATATAATAAATTGATTCGGAGAATGGGTTTCAGTCCACTTGTTGAAAAAGCAAGATGGAGAATTTGTGAATGCTATGTTGCCATGTCTCCAAAATATTATTTAGATCAGTTATCCTCAGAAAAAGCCATTGAAACTATTCAGGAGTTTTTAGAGGATTATCCCCATTCAGATCATAAGGAGTCAGCAAATAAGACCATTCATGAAATGAGAAATAAATTAGGACAAAAAGCATTTGAAACCGGCATTTTGTATAATAAACTAGGGGCTCATGATTCTGCAATCTTCGCATTTGAACGAATGTTGAAAAATTATTATGATACAGAATTTGTCATCAGTGCACACCTAGAAATTATTCGTTCCTATGGGGCCATGAATGATTTAGAAAAGGGTGAGGCTTATTACCATTCACACAAACACATTTTTCCTGAAGATATTGATCAAGAAGCGGTTGAAATTATTAGTAACTTAAAAACGAGATTATCAAAAAAAGGTTAATGAAAATTTGTTTATTTGGAGGCACCTTTGATCCGCCTCATTTAGGTCACTTACTTATTGCACAAACGGTTTGTGAAGCCGAAAATTTTGATAAAATTATTTTTGTCCCTGCCTTTAATCCTCCTCATAAACGCCATAAAGAAATTTCTTCCATAGACATCAGAATGGAAATGTTGGATTCTGCGGTGAAAGATAATCCAAGATTTGAAATTTCTGACTCTGAAATTTTAAGAGGTGGTACGTCTTACTCAATCGATACAATAAGACAGTTTAAATCAAAACAGAAATTGAATCAAAATGAGTTGTATTTTCTCATTGGAAGTGATACGCTCATCCAGTTGGATTCTTGGAGGGAACCTAAAGAAATAGTCAAGGAATCTTCAGTATTAGTCGCATTACGTCCTGGATTTAAACCCAGCATGATACCGACTTGGATTTTACATAACATTCAATTTGCAAATATTCCAAGATTTGAGATTTCAAGTTCCACCATTCGCCAACGTTGGGAAGAAAATAAAACCATCCGTTACATGGTGACATTATCTGTATGGGAAATTATCAATAAATACAATTTATATTCAGAATGACAGTTAGTATTTTATGTCTGATTGGAGGTTCTGGATTTCTCTTTTTTGGTGCGGACTGGATGATAAAATCCTCTGTACATATCGCATCAAAATTAAACATATCAAAATTTGTGATTGGCCTCACCGTCGTGGCATTTGGCACATCATTACCAGAACTAGGCGTCAGTATAAAAGCAGCTATATATGACAAATCTGGTATTGCAATTGGGAACATAATTGGATCTAATATAACCAATGTACTTTTGGTATTGGGATTGTGTTCCCTTGTAAACCCAATCACAATCACTTATACTAAAATCAAAAAAGATATCTTCATTTATTTGGGGGTTTGTTTTGCATTAATTGTTTTTCTGGTTAACGGAATATTGGAACAATTGGAAGGTATAATTTTGTTCACCAGTTTAATAATTTATACTATTTATTCTTTTTACAATGGAAAAGCAACGGAAGAAGAAATTCAGGATAGTATTTCCAATTGGTTATTAACCTTCATTTTATTGATTTTAGGAATATTATTCCTTTTTATTGGATCAGAATTATTTGTGGTAGGTGCCATTCGATTGGCTACCATTCTTGGGGTAAGCGATGTCGTAATTGGAATGACCATCGTGGCTCTAGGCACCTCCTTACCGGAATTGGTTACATCCATAGTTGCAGGATTTAAAAAAGAACATTCAATCTCTGTTGGAAATATAATTGGTTCTAATCTATTTAATATTTTATCGGTGTTAGGTATTGTTTCTATCATAATGCCATTAAATTTAAACACAGACATTTTTAAATTTGAAATACCAGTCATGGTTATTTCGGGCTTAATTTTAATTCCGTTAAGCCTTCAAAATAAACCAATTCCAAAATGGAGTTCTATCACTATGCTTTTCGGATATATAATTTTTATTTTTGTACTTATGGCCTAAATTTGAGTGATTTAAAATGATTTCATTTCAAAATGTGTCATATCAATATGAGGAAAACGCAGGCATCAAAGATGTTTCCCTCGAAATTAACCCCGATGAGTTTGCCTTTTTAATCGGACCTACTGGTTCTGGAAAATCAACTATATTAAAATTAATTTATTTAGAATTATTTCCGAATGATGGGACCATAAATATTTTGGGTTTTTCTTCTAAAAAAATTAAAAAAAGAAAAATATCATCTCTCCGTCGAAAAATTGGAATGATTTTTCAAGATTATCAATTATTGAAGGATAGGAATATATTTGAAAATGTTGCATTGCCCCTCCATGTAATCGGGTATGGAAGGAAAGAAATACTCCATCGAGTTTTCAAAGTGTTAAATGATGTTGGTTTGGACGGGAAGGAAAAAAGAATGCCGACTGAACTTTCCGGAGGAGAACAGCAAAGGGCATGCATAGCTCGAGCATTAATAAAGAAACCAAAAATTATATTGGCAGATGAACCATCGGCGAATTTGGATCCGGATTCAGCCAGAAATTTATTAGAATTATTAGAAGATGTGCATTCAAAAGGAACTCTGGTCTTCATGGCGACTCATCAATGGCAACACTTTTATTTTGATTTAATTAAAGATAGAGAACATCGAATTTTTAATATTGAAAATGGTAGATTAGTAAATTAATGGATAAGATACTATTTTTGTTTGTAGAATCACTCCGTAATTTATGGAGGCACAAAAGTACAGCCTTAATTTCAGTCCTCACCGTTTCAATATCTTTATTCATGCTTGGATTTATTTTGATTCTAAATGAAAACTCCGAAAAACTACCAGAATTATTCAGATCGAAATATAAAATTGAGGTATTTTTTAAGGAAGCTCTTTCAAAAGAAGAAGCAAAAAAAATAATTAGACATCTAAAAAGGGAACCTATAGTTCGCTCAGCCTCTATGATAGATAAGAAAGAAGCAGAACAAATATTTACCGATGAGTTTGGAGAAAATATCGTTGATATTTTGGGATATAATCCGTTGCCTATCAGCTGTTTAATTAATTTGGATAAACAAAATTATTCAATCAATAAAACAGAAAAATTGGTTCAAACAATTGAAAATACTAAAGGTGTATTGTCTGTTGAATATGAAGGAAAACTTCTTTCAAATTTAGAAAGGACTTATTCTTTTGTTTTAGGATTTTTGAAAATTATGGTAGGGGTAGTCTTAATCATTTCCATTATTATTATAACAAATACTGTTAAATTAACAATGAATGCACGTTCCGAATTAATACGAACTCTTAAATTAATAGGAGCAACAAATTTATTTGTCAAAACACCTTTTATATTTGAAGGTATATTACAATCAATATTAGGGGCATTTGCGGCCTACGGATTATTAATTTGGGGTGTTATTGAGCTGAACCATATTTTAGTTGATTGGATTCCATTCCAATTGACTATTGGAACCATAGTATTATTTTTAATCATGACTGTTTCCGTTGTGATCGGATTTGTGGGTAGCATAAATGCGGTTTCAAAATTCTTAAAATGATAATAATTGTTCGCCAAATTCTTGACTGAAAAAGGATGACTGAACTAAATTTTGTGCTATGATTAAACATAAAAAATATAGTTTAAACCGTCGCGAAAAAAAGGTTCTCAAAGCTACCATTGATGAGTTTATTCACTTTAACCATCCAGTGGGATCGAAATACTTAAAAAAGCAATATACCTTTAAATTCAGTTCAGCCACTATTCGAAATATTTTAGCAAAATTGGAGTCGTTAGAATTACTCACCCATATTTATACATCTTCCGGAAGGAAACCCACTAATGATGGTTACCGATATTATGTCGATTCGTTTGATACCCAAATACCTGATCGTCTGATTTCTATGTATAAAACACATTTCCAAAAATTAGAATCTATTTCTTCGGATGTGGATATATTAATGGAATCAACTGCAGCATTATTAGCAAAAATCACCAAATTATTTGGATTGGTTATGCTTGCAGAAGTGGAACAGAGTGTTTTGGTTGACATTGAATTAGTACATGTTTCTTCAGATAGGTTATTAATTGTATTGGCTTTAGAATCAGGGTTGATTAAGAATATTGTATTGAATCTGAATTGTGATATTAAAAAAACTGATGTGGAGAAAGTAACTCGATTATTAAAAGAAAAATTATTGGGATTATCTCTAAAAAAAATCCATAACACAATTAAAGGAAGATTAAAAGAATCAGAAATTTACAATCACGAAATTGTCCAAATACTTATTGAACATCCGTCACTGAAAGACTCTGATCAAGGAAAACCGGTGATTTATACGTCTAATATTCATGAATTACTCAAACAACCAGAATTTCAAGAAGCATCTTTAATTCGTCAGACATTAGAGGCACTGGACTCAGAACAATTTCAATCATGTCTCACTCACTTACAAAAAAATGATTCTGATTACGCATTGATTGGAAAGGAACATGAATACGATTTGATGGATCATTGTTCCATCGTATCATCTCCATTCAAAGGAGAACAGTTAATGGGACAAATTGCTTTAGTTGGTCCCACCCGAATTCCCTACCATCAACTTAACAAAACACTCAAATATTTAGCGGAGGTAATGTCCAGTGTGTGCTGATAAATTAAAAAAGGGCGAAAAAACAAAGGTTAATGATAACCATGAACCGGAAAAAAAGAATTCAGAAAAAAAGAATCCTACAAAAAAAGACAAATTAGCTGATATGAAAACACAGTTGAAGGTGATGGAAGATAAACACTTAAGATTAAAGGCAGAATTTGAAAATTTTAGAAGACGAAAAGAAAAAGACATAATTCAATTATTGGAATATGATGGTTTACGATTAGTTGAGAAAATATTACCCATTGTTGATGATTTTGATCGAATGCTCCATGCTACCAATAATGATTCAAAAGATAACAATGACTCATCATTAAAAACCGGAGCAGAATTGGTTTACCAAAAAATAATCAAATTTTTGGAAGATATTCAAGTAAAACCCTTTGGAAAATCCGGTGAATTAATAGATGCGGAACTTCACGATGCAATGTTGGCTCGGAATGAAAAAAAGAAACAAGATGGAGAAATAATAGAAGTCTTTGAAAAGGGGTATTTTTATAAAGATAAAGTGGTTCGCCATGCAAAGGTCATTGTCAATAAAAAATGAAAGACTTATATGACGTAATCGGTGTCACTAAACAAGCCTCGAAAGATGAAATAAAAAGATCCTATCGAAAAGTGGCTATGAAATTTCATCCAGATAAAAATCCAGGAGATACGCAAGCCGAGCAAAAATTTAAGGAAGCCGCAGAAGCATATTCAATTTTAAGCGATGATCAAAAAAGAGCACAATATGATCAATTCGGACACGCAGGAGTTGGATTGGGAGACCAGGGAAGAGGTGGTCACCAGGGTTTTGGTGGAATTCATATGTCCATGGACGATATTTTTGACCAATTTGGTGATATTTTTGGTGGTAGCCCTTTTGAATCATTTTTTGGAGGCGGTCAATCCAGACGATCCAGATCCAGAGGAACTGATATTAAAATAAAATTGAAAATCTCATTTGAAGAAATTTTATCAGGTGGAGAAAAAAAAATTAAATATAAACGGAGAATTCCAGACCCGGAGACATCATTTATCACCTGCAGAAATTGTCAGGGCACCGGTCAAGTTACAAGAGTATCTCAGTCATTTTTAGGCGCAATGAGAAGTACATCGGTTTGTCCTCATTGCAATGGAACAGGAAAACAAGTAGGCACTCGTTCAAGGAAAGCAGGCCCTGATGGGTTATTCCTCGACAAGCAGACAATCGTCGTAAAAATTCCTTCTGGCATTGAAGATGGAAATTACATGACATTTGATGGCAAAGGACATTTCGGACATGGGGGTGCAAATCCGGGTGATTTAATTATTTTATTCGAAGAAATCTCACATCAATATTTTACTCGAAATGAACGTGATGTTTTTATTGAGGTTCACCTCACTTTTTCACAAGCCGCATTGGGAGATAAAATACAAATCCCTACTTTAGAGGGAAAGGCATCCTTAACCATACCGGCTGGAATTCAGTCTGGTCAAATTCTTCGAATGAAGAGAAAGGGATTTCCTAAGTTGAGAGGTGGCAATAGAGGAGATCAATTAGTCAGAATCCAACTTAAAACACCCCAATCGGTAAATAAGAAAGAAAAAAACCTGTTTACTCAATTATCCGAATTAAAAGGGAATAACGAACCTACTTTTTCAAAAGTAAAACTATAAAATGACTGTATTCACTTCTTTGGAAAAAAAAGTCATCATGTTTCTATCCTGTTTTTGTGTATTGGGAACCGTGGTTGGATTAGTTCGAAATGGAGATTTTTTTTCAAATACCTCCGATTTCAAAAAAGATGAAAATAAATTTAAATCGCTAGCTGATTCAGTTTTTACTAAGGTTGAAAATATATCATCTGATATATTGATCGCTGATACTCACTCAATAATTAACATCAATCTTGCATCAAAAAATGAATTGGTATCCCTTCCAAAAATTGGTCCCGTGACTGCGGAAAGAATTATTAGATATAGGGAAGATTATGGTAAATTTTCGACTGTCAATGATTTGATAAATGTAAAAGGTATTGGTGATAAAACCATGGCAAAAATCGCATCTTTAATAACTGTTGAAACGCAATACATAAATTCAGATGAATAAAAAAATAAATGACTTGATTGAGTTACTCATAGTAATTGGACTGGTATTCATCCTATTTACTATCTATGTCCCGGTTGGAATTTGGGAAGAAGAAAACAAAATGGAATCTATAAGCCATTTTAGAATGAATACAATTCAAAATATTCAGGAATTTTATAAAAGCCTAACTGGTGATTATACCTTAGATGGATTATGGGCAATGAATGTTGTAAATGCTGCCAGAGATTCACTTACAGCTGATTCAACTTTTGTCGGTGAACAAACAATTGGCTTACACCAAGGGAATATTCAATTAAATATTCCAGTGGGATTCGATGTAGAATTTGATACCACGTTCGGTTTTCAAAAATTCCGTAGAGATACGATTGCGGATACCACCGTTCAGGTTATTACTTTTTCAGAACAATTATCTCGGAATGATACGCTGTTTATTCAGAAAAAATATTTACCTGAACTGGTCAATTCAGAAGATTTCAGAGAAATTTTAGGTGAAGAATCAGTGAGCAGAGTGGAAGTGGTTGATTATTACGATTCTTTTATGCCAGATTCCTCTATGTTTTATTGCCCCCTCACCTTTGACCCATATTCAATCCATTATAACAAAAACAAATTGAAAATAGCATCTCCTATAGAAACCATTTATAAAGAACCAAGATTTTTCATTTTCTCATTTAAAGCAAAAAACCACGGATATATTGAGGACGGACTCCTGAGCTGGTCAAAATAACTTGATTTATTGTTAACCCTAATCCTAAATGATACATCCCTTTATTGTGCCCAATGGGATCGTCAAAATGGCAAGTCGGTATTATTTCAATTTGTAAAGGCACAATTACATTCATCTATATTTAATAGTGGTATAGAATCAAATGAACTAACCACAACATTAAAAACGGCAATCCAGCAATTATCTAACCTCAATTTACTTTCGGAAACTCATGTCCATATCATATTAGATATTTCACTTACTTCAAAAAGTGAGATTCAGTTTGGCAAATTATCCAATTCTAAAGAAATTGAGTCATATTTAACTTGGACTTTAAAGAAAAGATGGGGTCAACAAATAAATAATACGTCTTTTTCTTTATTGAGAGAGGAAACTTCGTTTTATTGTTTTTCATTTTCCAGAGAATTGCTTTCTCGTTTAAGTAACATCCTAAACGAATATGGTATCATCGAAGTAACGTACCAACCAATGGAAACCCTTTTCAATTCATTATCCGGTGAAAATGGTGTTATATTTGATTTAAAGACCAAACAATTTCTAATTTATTTTAACCATGAAAATATTCATTCCTGTATCATATCAAAAAGGAAAAAATCCCATGAGTATTCTCAAATTCTTGGTAATGAAAAATCTCTAAAACACGCAATAAAAAACAAAAATATTGTTTTATACAATCCAGATAATATCAAATTTGAATCTCAGAGTTACATTAACAATTCTTTAGTTTCACATAATCCCTTTAACAAAATTGTTACCGATAGTGTATCCATCTCTGAAGATATTCCATCCAGGATTCAAATTTCAATGAATAATTCTATTGTTCAAAGTTCTGGTTCTACATCCATTAATTATTTTCCAAATCCTTTTATTTCCATTGTGGACAAATGGAATCAAAATGAAAGTGTTGGATCATTAAATAAAGAGTCAGATTCACATGTTGCGAATCATAATGGTGAGGTGAATGCGAACGACTCAACTGCTAAATGGATCATATTTCTAATTATTTCTATTTTGGGAACTATGATTTTTTTAAAGAATAATAATTTTGAAAGTTGGGTTGACAATTTTCGAAATGAAGATACTAATCAACTCCAAAACAACCCTACACAAATTAATAGTGAACTTCCTCAAATAAGAATTGAACCCTATGTGGAATACAACCATTCTCAGACGATACTCAACTCAATAATTTTTTTACTTGAATCCGATAATTCAAATGATATTATCAATATAAATATTACAGAATTAAATGTTACAATATTAACATCAAGTGATACATTATATCCATTATTTTCCTCATTTGGATTGATTCGGTCTATGATAGAAACAGATATGAATCAATTTCAAACTGACTTATATCTTGTCTCCGAAGACATCACTCCAGCATCCCAAATGAGAACAGTGAACGAAATTATAAATTTATTTGATATGGATTCCTCATTAAAATCATATCGGAAGTTAGAAAAAAGATCAACTAAAAAATTTAGTTACAGTCCGTTGATATTACATTTTTCATCTACGGATTCACTAATCCATATACTTCAAAAGATAAAGGAATTAGGAGGTAATGTCATTATCAGGAAAATTGAAGTATTTCAATCGGAAACAATGGATTCGATGACGATCTATATTTCAGTTTTAGATTTGAAGCAAACGTAAATGCGAATTCTTGGTGGAGAATACAAAGGGATGAAAATCAAATCTTCCTCGAAATGTAAATACAGACCGACGAAATCAGTCGTTCGAAAAAGTATTTTTGATTCCCTTGGTCCTTTAAATGGATGTCATGTTCTAGACTTATTCGCTGGTACAGGAATTTTGGGATTTGAGGCAATGAGTAGAGGAGCTGAATCCATAACATTTATTGAAAAAAATTATCAAGCCATACAGCTTTTAAAAACGAACACTCGGCTTCTATCTGAAGGAACATTTAAGGTAATAAGGATGGATGCGGTGAAATATTTGAAACAGACCAATGTTTACCATTTGATATTGGCAGATCCACCTTATAATTATTTTACTAATGGTTCAGAAATAAATGTAGATTTTATGATTGATTTAATTTTAGATAGTCTAAACTCAAAAGGTAGATTTATTTTGGAGTGTTCACAAAACATAAAATTAAATTATGCTACGAAAAGTAAAATATTTGGAAATACTAAAGTATGTTTGGGAGAGAAAAAATGAAAAATATAATTTACCCCGGTACATTTGATCCTGTTCATAATGGTCACGTGGATATTGCAAATAGAGCTTCAGAAATATTTGATCAATTAATTTTTGTTATTGCAGAAAATCCACGAAAAAAACCTCTTTTCTCAATAGAGGAAAGAATTGAAATGGTCAGGGAATCCACCATTAATATTTCTAATGTAATGGTAAAATCTACCAAAAAACTTGTAGTTGACTGTGCTGTTGAAGAATCTGCGGTTGCAATCATTAGAGGATTAAGACATGTAAGCGATTTTGAATTTGAATTTCAAATGGCGTTAATGAATTACCATTTGAATTCGGATATTTCAACAATACTCATGATACCAGATGAAAAATATATTCATTTAAATTCTACCGTAGTAAAGGAAGTCGCTGAATTGGGTGGAGATATTTCTCAATATGTACCAGAAATTGTTCTGAAGCGTTTAAACTTCAAGTTTAAGCAATAATTATTTTTTAAATTCTGCCTCTTTTTTTTAACTAAATTTAATTATTAAATGCCGACTTACGACTATCAATGCAATCAATGTGGACATAATTTCGAATATTTTCAATCCATGTCTGAAAATCCTGTTGAAAAATGTCCCGAATGTAATGGTGCTGTACGTCGTTTGGTGGGTGGAGGTTCTGGGTTAATTTTTAAAGGGTCTGGTTTTTATTTAACTGATTATGTTAAAAATAAAAAAACAAAATCGGATACATCAATTAAAAGTAAAAATGAAAATAAAAAAACTAAATCTGATGGGAAAAAAACCTCAAATGAAAAGACGACTAAAAAATGAATAAAATTAGGATTAAAAATGGAAAAATAATCACCCCCGAAAAACCAATTATCCCATTTATTGAAGGAGACGGAATTGGGAAGGATATTTGGAATACAGCTCAAAATATTTTTGATGTTGCAGTTGACAAAACTTATGGGAACAATAGAAGGGTGATTTGGAAGGAAATTTTAGCGGGAGAAAAAGCATTTAAAGCGAATCAATCATGGCTCCCTGAAGACACCTTAAATACCATTAGAGAATACCATATTGCAATAAAGGGCCCCTTAACAACTCCAGTTGGAGGTGGAATAAGGTCATTAAATGTTGCATTAAGGCAGGAATTAGATCTCTACGCTTGTGTAAGACCTGTTCAATGGTTTCCAGGAACTCCATCACCCATCATTCATCCTGATTGGGTCGATATGGTTATTTTCCGTGAAAACACTGAAGATATCTATGCGGGTATTGAATGGATGGCGGGGACTCCGGAAGTCAAAAAAGTAATTCAATTTTTATATAATGATATGAGTGTGTCAAATATCAGATTTCCAGAATCCTCTTCTATAGGCATTAAACCTGTTTCGAAAGAAGGGACGGAACGGCTTGTATCTGCAGCCATCAATTACGCCATAGATCACAAGAGAAAATCTGTAACTTTAGTGCATAAAGGAAATATCATGAAATTTACGGAGGGCGCATTTAAAAATTGGGGGTATGATCTTGCTGAAAGAAAATTTGGTGACCACGTTTTCACTTGGAATCAATACGATAAAATCAAAGAGGACTCAGGACGTGACGAAGCTGATTTGATGCAGTCAGAAGCAGAAAATAATGGTAAAGTGATTATCAAGGATATGATTGCTGATGCCTTTTTACAACAAATTCTGACCAGACCAAATGAGTATGATGTGGTTGCTACTTTAAATTTGAATGGAGATTATTTTTCTGATGCAGGTGCCGCAATGGTTGGTGGTATTGGTATAGCTCCCGGAGCAAATATAAATTATGAAACGGGTCATGCAATTTTTGAAGCAACTCACGGAACAGCACCAAAATACGCTGGAATGGATAAGGTAAATCCATCTTCAGTGATTTTATCAGGTGCAATGATGTTTGATTATTTAGGATGGGAACCGGTGAGTGATTTGATTAAAAACGGAATATCTAAGACGATTGAATCCAAACAGGTCACCTATGATTTCCATCGCTTAATGGAGGGAGCAGAAAAATTATCTTGTTCCCAATTTGGAGAACGAATCATCCAAAATATGTAAGCATTATATGGATAATTCAGGATTCATTTCGAATCATGTTTGTTGACTATACTATTTTAGAGTTGTGGGGTGGAAACGGAGGAAAGGGTGCTGTTTCATTTCGTAGGGAAAAATTTGAACCAAAAGGAGGTCCTGATGGTGGTGATGGAGGGAACGGAGGTCATTGTATCATTAAGGTGGATACCAATTTGAGAACTCTTTCAGATATTCGTTATCGTTCAATTTATAAAGCAAAGAATGGACATCCCGGCGGGAAGAATAACAAATTTGGGAAAAATGGTGAGAATCAAATTGTTTTAGTTCCATCCGGTTGTATCGTAAAAGATAAAGAAAATAATGTACTTGCTGATTTGATCGAAGAAAATGAAGAGTTTGTTGTATGTAAAGGAGGGAAAGGTGGCAAAGGGAACAGCCATTTTAAGACATCTAGAAACCAATCACCTCGAAAGGCACAACCGGGGAAAATAGGAGAAAAAGGAACCTTTATTATAGAATTAAAATTACTCGCCGATGTGGGATTAGTTGGGTTACCAAATTCAGGAAAATCTACTTTATTATCAGTCTTAACAAATGCCAATCCAAAAATCGGGAATTATCCATTTACCACGATTGAACCCAACTTAGGATTGGTAAAATATGGTGAATATAAATCTTTTGTTGTAGCAGATATTCCGGGATTAATTGAAGGTGCCGGTAGTGGTAAGGGATTGGGATATCAATTTTTGAAACACATTGAGAGGACTCGAGTGCTTATTTTTTTGGTTGATATTAATGATGAAAATCCAAATTCTACATATGAAATATTATTGAAAGAGATTAAAGAGTATAATGTAGATATATTAAAAAAATCAAAAATTAAAGTACTTTCCAAAGCGGATACACTCTCTCAAAAACAGAGAATAAAAAATTCAAACTTTCAAATTATTTCTTCTGTCTCTGGAGAAGGATTGCAAAATCTGATTCACTTAATTGAACTCACACTAAATGAAGAAAACTGACGTCTCAGGATTATTAGATTTGCTGAAAATCCCCGGTCTAGGCAGTCAAAAAGCTCGGTTGTTGGTCACTAAGTATCCAAAACCTCAAGAAATATTTCACCTATCTACGAATGAGATTTGTACGGTTCCGGGTATTGATATAAAAACTGCGAGATCAATCCACAGGTACAAAACTGAACACTTTGGAGAAAAGGAGATTGAACGCTCCGAAAAAATTGGGACTTCAATTACTACCTTTTGGGATGATGATTATCCCTATGTCTTAAAAAAAATATTTAACCCTCCTGTTTTACTGTATACTATGGGAGTATCTCTAAAGAAAGAAGAGGATTGCTTGGCTATAGTAGGAACTCGAAATCCCACTTCATACGGGAGAACCGTGACGAAAAAATTTTCTGCTGAATTTGTGAAAAATAATTTCACGATTGTCAGCGGATTAGCACGTGGAATTGATACTGTCTCCCATAAAGAAACCGTAAAGTTATCAGGAAAAACCATCGCAGTTTTAGGTTCAGGAATTGATGTTATTTATCCGTCTGAAAACAAGAAATTAGCGGAATCAATTCTTGAAAATGGGACAATCATTTCAGAGTTTCCCCTGGGGACGAAACCAGATGGAGGAAATTTTCCAAAACGAAATCGTATCATAAGTGGAATGTCGCATGGTGTCTTAGTTGTGGAGGCAGGCCATAAAAGTGGTGCCATTTTAACTGCATTAAATGCTGTAGATCAAAATCGAGATGTGTTTGTGATTCCGGGACGAATCACCGATTCGAAAAGTAAAGGATGTAATCGTTTAATAAAACATGGTGCGATGTTGGTGGATTCAATGAAGGAGATTATTCTAACCATACAACCTAAATTATTTAATCCTCAAATTTCGGTTCAGACTCGGATGAATATATCCTTAACAAAATCGGACAGAACGATTATAAATCATCTTTCTTCTGATCCCATCCATATTGATGAATTATCAGAAAAAACCAATGTATCTGTTACAAATTTACTGACGAAGATGTTAGACTTGGAATTGAGGGGCGTTGTTCAACAATTAACCGGAAAACAATTTATTTCGAACCTATAACACCAACTGTTTTGAAATAGAGAAAGGATTGGGTAATTTTGCATCTATTTTTTGATAAAAAAATGATTTGGAGAGGTGGCCGAGCTGGCTGAAGGCGCTCGCCTGCTAAGTGAGTTTCCGTCAAAAGCGGGACGAGGGTTCGAATCCCTCCCTCTCCGCTAATATTTAACCAGATTACACTATTTAAAATGCTTTGAAAAATATTTTCATTTATTATTTTGGTAATCTCGTTAATATTAGTACCGATATAAACCAAGTATTGTTAAAATAAATGAAATTGATCACTAATTTCTAAATCTGTTTATTCGATGATTGATGTTCATGTTTAATATTTTCATATTAATATTTACCCTCTTAGTTATTCTGACTGCATTTTATTTGAAAATAAACCGAACTGCATACACCATTATTGGGTTGTATTTGATTTATTTGGTTTTCAATTTTTTATCATCCGATCAAGATCCAAAATTGGAACTGAAGAAAAAGGAAACCTTACAAGTTGAAATTAAGGATTCTACTCTCTTTACTCAAAGCATTCAGGATGAAAAGTTACATAATCCAAAAGTTGATTCAACGTCAATTAGTGTTCCAATTAAGAAGGAACATGGGTTAAAGGTAAGGTCGCTTAAAATAGGAAATGGAATAAATATTGAGGAACGGAAACCTTTAGGAGTTGATTCAGTATTTACGTTGTTCAATGAAGATTATTTATTTTGTTTTACAGGAATAAAAAACTCAACAGAAAAAGTCCAAAATATTTTTCATATTTGGGAATTTAATAAACAAGTTGAGGCATCTATATTAATGAATATTTCACCTTCTCCATTTTGGCGATGTTGGAGTAAAAAACAAATAAAAACCCACCAAAAAGGAATATGGAATGTTAAAATTGCAGATATAAATGGAATGATTTTGGAAAAAACATCTATACGGATTCAGTAGAAAAAATTAATGAAAATATTGTGTATGCCAATCCTTTTCGTATTTATCTTTGGGTGTATTTCGAAAAATAAACCGGTCGATGAAATTAAGCTAAAATGGGAACCCTACAAAAACGGTGAATTGGACTCAAAATATATCCGCACGTTTATGGGTGTAATGCCTGAAATTCCGATAAAAGCTTTTTATTCAGAAATTGACCTATTTTCTCCAAACATTGACGTGGAAGTCGTGTATGGAAAGGATTCAAATTTTAAAGAAACCCCTTCAGAATTTTCTAATCGTTTAAATGCATGTTTAGTTGTGAATGGGGGTTATTTCTTAATGGATGCATTTCCAGCAAAACCTGTTGGATTACTCAAAACAAAAGATACTTTGTTTTCAGCTCCCTTCAATTCGGTTATAAAAAACGGGAAGCGATTTTTTATGACAAGAGGTTCCGTTGGGTTTGGTGATAATTTAGCGGATATCGGTTGGATTGCTGGTAGGAATGATACACTTTATTCATTTCCATCCCCTCATAATAATCATCCGCATAAATCCCCAGAAAAATTAAATTTTGAAAATGCTACCCCATGGAATGTCCAATCTGCAATTGCAGGGGGACCTGTTTTGGTTCAAAATAATGAAGTTTTTATCACTGTTGATGAAGAGGTTTTTTTTAATTCAAAAATCCCGGGGATTCATCCACGGACTGCCATTGGAATTACTGAGGACAATAAATTAATCATATTGGTAGTGGATGGAAGACAAGTTTCAAGTAGGGGAGTTTATCTGGAGGAATTAGCACAAATCATGGTTAATTTGAATTGTGTAGAAGCACTAAATCTTGATGGAGGAGGTTCTTCAGCTATTGTGGTAAACAATAAGTTAATCAATAAACCATCGGGATCCTTTTCTGAGCGGGAAGTTATGTCCGCTATTGTGGTAACATGTCATGAAAATTAAGAAAACTTCCATTCTTTTAATTCCGATATTTAACGAAGGGAAGGGTCTAAAAGAGTTATTTCCAAAACTAAAAGAATTGAATTCAGGGGAAATTAGTTTTATCAATGATGGAAGTACAGATAATTCTCTCAAAATTTTGAAAGACCAAAACTATCCATATATAAATATTTTAAAAAATAAAGGAAAAGGTCATGCAATTTCGGTTGGAGTGAATTACGCACTAAATCGTGGAAAGAATTGGGTCATCACGATGGATGGAGATCTTCAACATCCCCCGGAATTGATTGAAAAGTTTGACCAATGTAGTATAATTGAAATTAAACTAGGATGGAGGAAAAATAAAAATACCATGCCTCAATTCAGAAAAATATCAAATATCGTGACGAGTTTATTGTTATCCATTCGATCAAACACACACATTAAAGATTCCCAATGTGGATATCGAGGATTTTCACCTGAAATTTACACAAAATGTAAAAATACAGAAAATGGATTCCATATGGAAAGTGAATTTTTAATTAAAGCATCCCTTTTGGGTGTGCCAATTAGGCATATAGAAATCCCAACTATTTATAATGATTCTGTCTCATCGATGAATTATTTCCCTGATTTAATGAAGTTTATTTCTCTTTGGTTTAGGAGCTTTCTCTGGACATGAAGTTAATACGAAAATTGTATGATTGGATGTTACATTGGGCAGAAACACCGTACGGACCGATCGCACTATTTATTTTTGCATTTTCAGAATCTTCATTTTTTCCGATTCCTCCTGATGTACTATTAATTGCTTTATGTTTAGGATCCAGAGAAAAATCTTTCATTTTTGCTATGGTATGCAGTTTTGCAAGTATAGCAGGAGGGTTATTTGGTTATGGTATTGGATATTATTTATGGTGGGAGGGAAGTCATTATTCAGCAATCGCACATTTTTTCTTTAATGTAATTCCTGGATTTTCTGAGTATTTATTTTCAGAAATTCAGTATCAATATTCAGAATATGGATTTTTAATTATATTTACAGCTGGATTTACTCCGATTCCCTATAAAATATTTACCATATCAGCTGGTGCATTTGATATAGATTTGATTCCATTTCTTTCAGCATCTGCAATCAGCCGTTCAGCACGATTTTTTCTTGTGAGCACATTAATATGGAAATTTGGCGAACCCATTCGTAATTTTATTGATAAGTATTTTAATTTGCTTACTATTGTTTTTACCGTTTTAGTCATTGGAGGATTTTTAATCATTAAGGTATTTCTTTAGATTCTTCGTCATTATTTGCTTAAATGAATGATTTTTCGGGGTGTAGCGCAGTCCGGTTAGCGTGCGTCGTTCGGGACGACGAGGTCGGAGGTTCAAATCCTCTCACCCCGACTTTTTT
>CAZBZK010000003.1:26512-61116 GCA_964496365.1 uncultured bacterium | reverse complement strand
CTTGAAAATTTTGAACCCCTAAAAGATTTAGGAATCAATCAAAAATCACTCTTTGCTAAGATCATGGGATTCGATGATTACGGTGTGTGGATTCACCATCCAAAATTTCAGGTTGCTGAAGTGCAGAAGAGGAAAAAAACCAAATCTATTAAACCTCCAAAAACCCGTGATGTTGAAGCATCGATTTTGATTCCTTGGGGATTTATAGTTTCAATCGTACATTTTCCCGGGGTGGAAGGATTTGATTTCCCCAGTCCTTTTGACAAATCAATGGGCTTTGAAATAGATACAAAATGACCCACCCGGCGATTCGTATTGCGAATCTTGAAAAATCCTATAATGGAGTCAAAGCTCTCAATGGAGTGAATCTTGAAATAACCGAGGGAAGGTTTTTGGGGTTATTGGGACCCAATGGAGCAGGGAAAACCACAACGATAAATATCCTGTCCGGGTTGGTGTTAAAAGACAAAGGGGAAACAGAAGTGTTTGGCAGGGACACAGTAATTGATTACCGCTTTACTCGTTCCAATATTGGAATTGCTGCTCAAGAATTGCCACAAGATTGGTTTTTTCCAGTTGAGAAACTTTTATTTTTTCAAGCAGGATATTACGGTCTCCCCCGGAAAAAGGTAGCACCACACATCGAAAAACTACTCAATCGTCTGGGATTGTCCGATAAGAAAAATGCCCGTCTAAGAGAATTATCCGGGGGAATGAAACGCCGATATCAACTGGCAAAAGCCTTGGTTCATGATCCAAAAATTGTGATTTTGGACGAACCTACTGCAGGTGTAGATGTTGAGTTCCGCCATGATATGTGGAGGTTATTCAAACAACTCCACGAAGAAGGAAAGACCATCTTGCTCACAACCCACTATATTGAAGAAGCTGAAATGCTTTGTGAGGATGTAGCCATTATCGATGAAGGACAAATAATTGTTCAGGGGAAACCAACGGAATTGACAAAACAATCAGGGAAATCAGGCATAACCATTCAATGTTCAGGATGGAATGAAACTATCAAAAATTCCCTGAAATCATTTACGTTTACATTAAAGGAAAACAGGATCCATTTTACCGTAAAAGACCCGGAAGAATCGCTACCTGAAATCATAAATATTTTAAGTAAAAACGGCTGTCATATTCAAAATATTAAAACAGAGAAAACATCATTGGAAGATGTCTTTCTTTCGTTAACAGGTAGAGGAATCGGAGAAGAATCAGAATGATGAATTGGGTAGGATTGTGGACCTTAACCAAACGGGAAGTTGGGCGTTTTTTTTCCGTGTATCGCCAGACAGTTTTACCCGGTCTCATCACAACCACACTATACATCCTCATTTTTGGATTTACATTAGAAAAGCGAATTACAGAGATTGAAGGGATTCCTTACACATTATTTATTTTGCCGGGACTCATGATGATGAATACGCTTACCAATGCCAGCTCCAATTCCTCTTCCTCTATGCTACAGATGAAACTTCTCCAGCAGCTTCCTGATATTCTCACCGCTCCCCTGTCCAGTTTTGAATTATCTATGGCATATATCATTGGCGGTACTGTGAGAGGATTTGTGAATGGTGTTTTGGTGCTAATGTTAGGAATACTTTTGGTAGGAATGCCTGTTGTAAATCCAATTCAGACGCTTGGGTTTCTTCTGGTGGTTTCATGGGCATTTTCAAGTATGGGTTTGTTTTTAGGTCAAATGGCAGACAGTTGGGACGAGTTAGCCATGATGCAGAATTTTTTCCTCACACCCCTAAGCTTCTTGGGTGGAATATTTTATTCCATTCAAATGCTTCCTGAATGGGCACAAACACTAAGTTTCATTAATCCCATATATTATATGATCAATGGAATTCGATACACCGTTTTAGGTGTGAGTGATTCTCCACCGATGATTAGTTTTTTCATGGCTTTATTTATGACAATAATTTTCACTTTGTCAGCGATTTTGCTTATGAAAAGCGGTAAAAAAATAAAATCTTGATAGGAAATAAATTGAAACCCTTCTCTCTCCAGTATATTTAATTGAGATGAAGCAAATTTTATTTTATGGTTTTTTGCTATCTGTTGGATTCAATCAATCCAAAATTCATAGTATAACTGAAAACAAAGCAAGACTCCTCGTCTTACCTTCTGATCAGGGAACGGGGAAAAATTCCATAGAATCATCCATAACTAATCTGGTTTCTTCAGAAGCAATAAATTTGCACCGATTTGAAATTATAGACCGAAACAATCTGGAAAAAATACTGGGTGAACAAAAATTGCAAATGAGCGGAGTCGTTCGAGATGACGAAGTGGTAGGTTTTGGAGAGATTTCATCCGCTCAAGAGGCACTGATTGTTTCTATTTTGTCCTTTGGACAAAAAGGTATTCCACCCAAAGAAACAGAATCTAAACAAAAGACAGACGGCGGTTTTTGGGAACGAGTCGGAACTGAACTTGCGGTGGGAATTGTCCGGTCAATGTTTTCAAATGATAAAGATTCAAACGAAAAATATCCTCACAACATTCAAACCTCTTTACAAGCGGAAATTAGAAGAGTTGATGTTGAAACTGGAAAATCTCTACACTCCTTTAGAGTACATGGTGAACATACGGGTGGAACAAGAGCAGCATCGTTAGGAAAAGTATTAAATCAGATTCGTAGGCAAATATCAGCTAAACTCAGAAAAATGTTTCTTTTGAAAAGTGAAATATTGGAACGAAATGGGAGTAAACTAACCATGTTATTGGGATCGGAAATTGGTGTGAAAAAAGGCTCCGTATTTGAAATAATGAAACCGGATGTACATAAATTAATTCACAATAGAGAATTCATATTACCGGGGGAATCTGTAGGTTTGGTACGAGTAACATATTCTGGATCTGATGTGAGCGAAGGGAAAATAATCAGGCAATACAGGGGAATCAAATCTGGATATTCACTGGTGGAAAAACCTCAATATTTTGGTGGGTGGATTTTTTCAGGGGTCTATACGGAATCTGTGGATGAGAAACGAATCGATTTAGGATATGAGTTTCTACCTTTTAGCAGATTTAGTTTCTCAGCAGGTGGTTCAATAGGTATTGTAACAGATTCTCGAAACGACACTGATTTTAAAGCATCATTAATGGGAGGGGTGAATTACAGGTTTATTCATACCCGTTTTTTATCATTCGGAACTTCATTAAATCTTCCCTTTAGTCTGATTTTTAGGCAGGATGATCAACCTCGAAATGTACATAAATTTCAGTTCACACCTACCATCGGGCTTAATACGGAATTCCTTGTATCCCGGACCAAAGATGTTGTTTTGGGGGTGCATTATATTTTAGCGGATAAATCGGATAAATGGGTTTATACAGAAGGGAAAGGCAATGAAGCAGTAAATCTTCATGGAGTATGGAATGACGGCCATGAACCAACTATTTCGCCCGAAGGACTTTATGTTTCTATTGGAATTCGGATTATAATTTTTTAGAAATAATTAGATTTTTTTCTTACACTTGGACAAATTTGGTTTACAACATTGATAATTTAAACTTCTAACGAAAAACCGTATTTAACATGCCTGCAAGACGAATCCCACCTTGCAATAATCTTCGCTCAAGCAACTCTTTATTCTGATAAAAATAATCCCATTTCAAATTATTTTTTTCAAATTCGTATGTTTGATTTCTCAAGTTTTGAGATTCAGATATAACCTGAAAAATATCTGATTTTATCCATTCTGATTTTTCCCTGTCCGAAACATTCAAGAGTAAATACTCCCCGTATTCAGTATAACTGAGTTTTTGGTGGTCAATCAAATCTGTATCCCACACCGCATGGAGATTTGTACTTTTCCCAAACCATTTTACTTTTATATCATTTCCGCCTTTGTCCTCTCCGTTTCCAACATGAAGAGGTTGGTGTAAATCCCCAATGAGGTGGACAAGGAACTTTATGGCGACTTCATTTTCTTCTTGGGTTCCATTTCCGGATGTTAATAGAGTTAAATATTCCTGAACCTTTTCCACCGCTTTCCCTGATCGTTTTCCCTCTGTATATGTTTCACCGTCAGGGATGGTAGTCCAATGCCAATCGTAGGCGTGATTCCACTCTGGGTCTGATTTAATTTCGTCTGCCCATGTGCTGACTCTTGAAAGACTATAATGACCTAAAATTAAAGTAACACCTTGTTTGGCATTCTCCGTAAGATGTTGCTCTGCTATGTACCCTACAATTCGGTGTCCAGTTTTACCCCAACCAAAAAGAATTGACACAAAAAAAAGAGGAATGAATATAAAGTAATATTTTTTCATTATTGGCTCCTGATTTTTCAAGATATTGGATTTCATAAGATATTATAATACAATTTTTTTCGTTTCGTTTAAATTTTGTTCAAGATCAAATACAGAAATAACTTGTGCTTAAACACCTTAAAAGGAATCACGTTAAGTGGCTTTTTTTGGACTTTATTTTAATTAAATTAATCCCGGTTTATTTTTCATTTTCCATCTTGCTAAACGAAAATCGTAAAAGGGAATTATGGCTTTCACTTTAGAGAATAGGGAATAAAAGCGAATATGGTTTCCGGATGTTCATCAGAAATGATTAAAAATCCCAATTCATCCAATTTAACCAGTCCCTCCCAATTTCTGGGATTATTCTCCTCCAGTACAATTTCTACCGGTTGTGTTTCAGTTGGAAAAATTCCCTTGGGTGTGATTTGAAATTCCAAAAGCCGTTCCACATGGTCATATTTTTGGTGAGTTTCTCCTGCCCCAAATGTGTTTACATAATAATCAGTTTCAGGACTAACATGCTTACGATAACCGGGCCAAAAATAATTAATCGCCCAAAATTTACCATGATTATCCACAGAGGTGAAATCGGTTATTCTATATTCCACATGGGGAAATGACAGTTGTTTTTTAAGATTCAAACCCAGAGAAAAAACAGAAGTGTTTGGGTTTTGATTTGCATTTATTCCATTGGCTTCAAAAAGCGTCCACAACGAATTTCGTGTATAAAGTATGGATTCAAAAGACATATTGTGAATGTTGGCAGGAGGATTGATTTTTACGATGTGTTCTATGTTAACATCTATAATTTTCTCGGGGATACAGATTTCACCGCCCACCAAATATCCGCTCATTAAATCATCTTCTTCAGCTTCAATCAGGAAAAATAATTTTCCATTTACGTAACAAACAGCTTCAAACCCTTGGAATCCGGGAATTCTATCCGGAAGGTCTTTTAATCTAAATTCAAATTCAATGGGTTCAATAGGAATATGGGGTGTTTTTATTCGATGAAATAATGTTGTTTTTTCAATTCCATACCACACTGGATTTTCAAGATTTGGATATTGAGGCATAAGAAGCAATATGTCTCCAGCCCATGTAAGAGAGGACATTTCAAGAGACCGATGTCCGGAAGCACCGGATAACGTAAACGGAATTGGCATGATCTCTTTTCCTGAAATAATGGAAAAAAGAAACAGTAGAATAATTTGAGTTCTTTTCAAGTATTTAACGTAAAATTTGGTTAGGAAGTTGAGAGAATACTGATTTCATGTCAAGTGAAAAATTAAGAGAATACAGAATGTCTATGGTAAATACCCAATTGAAAAAAAGAGGGATTAAAGACAAACACATTTTGAACGCCATGAAAACCATTCCTCGCCATAAATTCGTCAGCACACCTCTTCAAATGCTGTCATATTTGGATAGACCTTTGCCAATTGGAAAAGGACAAACTATCAGCCAACCATACATTATTGCATTCATGACGGAATTATTAAATGTAAAATCCCATCACACTGTGTTGGAAATAGGCACAGGTTGTGGATATCAGACAGCCGTTTTGTCTGTTTTGGTAAGAAATATTATCTCTCTTGAAATACATAAATCTCTAGCATTGAAAACTGAAAAAAGATTGAATCGACTTGGATATAATAATATCGATATTTACAATACCGACGGGAAAAACGGATGGGAACCTGAAGCGCCTTATGATAGAATAATAGCTACAGCTTGTCCATCTACACTACCTGCCCGGTTGGTTGAACAATTGGCTAATAGTGGAATTATGGTCATTCCTATAGGTAAGGAAAAAGAAACCCAAATGCTAATGGTTGTATCAAAAAACATATCCGGTGAAGTCTCAATGGAACCAAAACTTCCCGTTCGATTCGTTCCAATGGTGTAAATCCTTGGGATTATTTAATAATGATTTCATAGGGTAGAATCATTTGCATTCGATCATTTTTAAAATTCGGGAACGAGTCAATTGACTTTTTAATTTCTCCTAAAGGACCGCTAAGAACAAAAAGTTCATTTTTATTTTCATTAAAAAGCTTCTGTAATGTAAACGGTTCGGATCGAGGATATTCTACAATTGAAACCTTCTCATTGGTATCAATTCCAGCGGAATTTTTAGCAATTTCAATGGAATGATTCAGGTCTCCTAATTCATCAACCAATCCCAGTTCTTTCGCTCGAACTCCAGACCAAACTTTTCCAATTCCTACCTCATGTACTTCCAAAGAATCCAAAGTTTCTCTTCCGCCCGATACTCGATTTAAGAATGTGCCATAAATATCGATGATTTCTTTTCTCACCCACAGCCTTTCCTCTTCTGTCCACAATCGGCTGCCTCCCCACAGGTCAGACCGTTTACCAAATTTTAATCGGTCCGTGTGGGTAAAAAATTTATTTTCCCATAAACCGGAAAAATTAATTCTTCCACTGATGACACCAATGGAGCCTGTGATGGTGGTTGAATCAGCAACAATAGTGTCAGCTTGACAAGCAATATAATAGCCCCCTGATGCAGCTACATTGGACATAGATGCGATGAATGGTTTTATATTATTTGTATCAGAAACTGTGGTATTCCAAACTTCTTTCCACATCAGATCTGAAGCTAAAGCCGATCCACCACCTGAGTTAATACGCAGAACTATTGCTTTTACGTCTTTGTCTTCCCGTGCAGATTGAATTGCCTTGGAAATGGTTTCATTCCCCATAACCTGAGAAACACCCCCCTGCTTTTTACTTTTTCCTACATTAATTCCTCCTACTGCATAAATAACAGCAATTTTGTCTTTTTCTTCCACCCATTCATAGACATAGTTTTCTTCTGATTTTACTTTATCAAAACTGACATAGTGAATATCTTCACTATTTCGTTTCTTTTTAAACTCCTTAAACTTGTCAGGATACATTGAGTCTGTAATGAGTCCTGCAGCTTTTGCGTTTTTAGTGGAGTAAGGACCTTCATCAATAATTTTTTTTGTATGTTCGGTTGTCCATCCTCTTCCATTGGCAATCCCATTGACAAATCGTGCGTAAATATCATCAAAAAGCATCGTGTAATTTTCTTTCATTTCATCAGACATTGAACTCCGAATAAATGGGTCCATTGCCGCTTTATAGGGGCTAATTTGTTCCACTTCCGCCACAATATCCAATGAATCCAAAAGGTCTTTAAAAAACCGAACCTGGATCATCAACCCTTTTAAATCAACACTGCTCAAATCGGGAATGTAAATTTCATCTGCCATGGAAAGAAGATAATAACTTGAATTTGAAATACCAGTAGCATAAACGATGAGCGTTTTCCCTGCATCTTTGAATCGGTCTAGGGACTCTCTTGCCTGAGAAAGCATTGCAAATCCTCCGCCTATTTTATCCAGTTCTATCACCATCCCATGAATGGATTCATCTTCAGTAAGTTGATTAACCGTATTGATCCACGTGCGAAGCTGGATTTTTTTTATGGATGAACCACCTCCCAAAATACTTGGTATTAGAGAAGGAAACTTAAAATCGAATGGTTTTTTTTCAATAGGTTCTTCTACAAATTCTCCATTTAATTTCATGTGAACATAGTTGAGTTTTTTCTCTTTCTTAATCTCAAACATCGTAGGGCGATCCTGAACATATTTTTGAACACCAAACCCAGCAGATGAACTTTGCTGAGAGAAAAATCCTTCAACCACTCCAAAATTTATCCCTACGCTTATTCGGAATTCTTCTTCCCCTTTCTTTGTATCTGGATTAAAACCTAAACTCACTTTAAGTCCATCCATGGGGTTGACTTCTGCAAAATAAAGTGGATGCACTTTTTCAAAATTCGGTCCAAAGGCCAATAAATCAGCTCCCAAGGTTACTTTAGCACCTATGGGTCGGAATGCAGCACCCAATCGAATATGAGACCAGTCTTTTAGATTTTGATCATAATCCGCAGTAACCCCTACTGAAAACTTATTTAATTGACGCAAGAGAGTTCCAATACGTAACCGTTTTTCAGAAAACCACTGTAACCCACCCAAAACACTTTTGTTACCCAACATAAACCCAGATCCAAATGAATAAAACAACTCCGATTTTTCCGACCGATTTTCCGTTCTCAATGTCATGCCAAAACTATCATCTCTGTTTGCCATGTTAAACATCGTTCGTGATGTGCCGTTGTTGTTCAAATTGTACAAGGAAATTCCTCCCTGGGCCCCTCGACTCACTCCTAATCCTGCAGGGTTTAACGAGAGTGCATCTAAATTGTCCGAAGTTGCAACGGATACACCGCCCCAAGGATGATTCCCTTGTGCCGATAAAATTGACGTAATGATAGTTATTGTAAAAATAATGTTTTTCATGAGTAGTATTATCCTATTTAATCGAATCGTAAATTTAAGTAAAAACAGATGTACATTCAATGAGGTTTGATTATCATAATATCTCATATTTGATGGAAAATAACACAGGAATTAAATTTGGGTTTTTCCTCATGTCTCTAATTCTTTACCTTGAAGATAATTAAATTTATATCACTATTCAAGTGTAGTTATTTTATTCCTGCATTTGCTAGTGCTTTTTCCCAAATCTCCAGTTTTCCTTTTTTCTCAAAATCCGTCATTTTTGGAGAAAATTCTTTTTGGAATGACCGGGCAATATTCAGGAACTCACCAAATTGGTTTTTATATAATAGTTGAAACACTCCCAATGCTGTTTTGTCCTTTTGATGAGAAAGTTTTATAGGGATTCCCAATAGATCAGCGATGAATTGCAATAGGGGTTCTCTTGCTCCTCCGCCTGATGCATGAATTACAGAAATTTTGTGTTCGTCCCTTTTAAGCGCTTGTATGATATCGTAAACCAAAAATCCAATGGATTCCATTCCAGCTCTGATAATTTCGTTGTTTGATGCAATTTCCAAATTATAGAAAATAGATTTCTCTGGTTGAACCCAATAGGGAGAGGTAATTCCGGTAAAACCGGGTATGAGAGCTCCATTTGTCGTTGTTTTTATACATCTTTTATCCCAAATCATCTTTTCATGAGGAATATTCAAATGGTTTTCCAACCAGTAAAAAAGCGAATTACAGGCATTGATAGTCCCTTCTAATAAAAATTGATGATTGAATTTTGAAGACCAAAATAAATTTGACATAAGTCCATTTATAAATATCGGTTTATTTCCTGAGTAATATTGAACCGAACCTGAGGTGCCTAAATTCATGGCAAGTATTCCAGTATCAGCAATCCTCTGTCCCATCAGTGCTGCTTGTTGATCACCAATGACACAGGAAATGGGAATGGATTGATTTTCAAAAGTCACGTTACCAAATTTATGAACCGTGGGCACTAACAAAGGAAGACTTGAAGTTTGGATATTAAATAGTTCACAGAGAGTTTTATCCCATCTGAGGGAATCCAGAGAGAACAACTGAGATCTTCCTGCTATGGAATGATCTACAACAGGGATGCCGGTTAACGTGTGTATCAAATAAGAACTAAGGGGACCGAAGAAAGTTTTTCCTGAGTTTATTTTTGGTCTCAGTTCAGGAAATTCCTCAATAAGATAAACGTATTTCAAAGCACCAAAATGCCCACTAAGCGGAATCCCAGTTTTCTTGTAAATATATTGTTTTTGCTTAGCAAAATTTTCAGTAAGACGATGAGCCCGATTGTCTTGCCAGCTGAGTGCGGGTGTTAAGGGAGTAGTTGAATCTTTATCCCAAAATAAAAATGTGGATCTCTGAACTGCCAATCCTATAGAAAGGATTCTACCTTGGTGTTTTTCCGTCCAAATTACAGCAGATCGGATGAGGTTTTTTACACCATTTGCAATGGTTTGTGGGTTCGCCTCTATATGAAGTGGATGGGGACGGTTTAAGCTGTGCTTAATTTTTTTACGCCAATATATTTTACCTTTAACATCAAAAAGAAAGGATTTTGTTCCGCTTGTTCCTTGGTCAATAATGAGAAAAAAAGAAGACATAAGTTAATTGAAACTCCGAATATCTTTGCTGCAAAAACCGATAAACCCGGTAAACATACCTCCCAGTCCGAAAAGAAAAAAAACGGTATAAATTGGTATATTTTCTGCAAGAAACCCAACTAATGCTACGGAAATTGCCGTCATTCCCGAAACGGCTAAATGAACCAGTGAAAACAGTCTTCCGTGATATGAGTTTGGAGTGTGTTTTTGTAAAATTGTTGTTCTTGAAACTGTAATAACCGGAATTCCGAATCCGTGAAAAATGATAAGAACAAGAGCCATTGAAATGGATTGCACCCAAAAAAACAAGGCGTATGTCAATCCATCCCACAGTATCCCTAATAAAAGAAGGTGTCCGGTTTTAAACCGTTTCGCAAAGTTGAACATAAATACAGAACCACATAACATTCCCAAAGCCATTCCGGATTCGACAAATGCAAATTCCGATGCGCTTCCTTTTAAGAACTGTTTAATAAAAATTGGTATGCCAACGATGGCGGGACCCATTATAAAAATATTATTGAGTACCGTCATGATAATAATTATTCCAATAGATCCATTTGATTTTAGATAGTTTAACCCCGAAATAATTTCGGTCATATAACTATTTTTTGAAGGGTTTTTATTCAAATTATTATAGGGAATTCTCATAAAAAATATTGCTGCTAAAATAAAAGAAATCGCATCCCAAATAAATAGAGTTTCAATAGAGATAATGGTAAGAAAAATCCCAGCGATTACCGGTCCAATCAAATATGCAAATTGTCCACTGGTTGCAATAATTGAATTTATTTTGATTAATTTTTCTTTTGCAAACAATTCTGGCATAATTGCGTACATTGCTGGCGGAAATAAGGAACCAAACGAAGCACGAAAAAACGCAAGTAATCCAACAATAATCCCAATTTTTAAATTAAAATAAAATAATAATGGAATGATAGAAACAATGATCGCTTGGGAAAAGTTTGAAATGAGCATTAATTTCATTCGATTATATTTATCTGCTAGTGCTCCAGCAAAAACACCAAAAATTATGGCTGGTACATAAGCACACATTGCCACCAATCCGGCTGTTAAATTTGATTGGGTTACATCCAACACCACCCAAACCAAAGCTATTTGATAAATGGCATCTCCAGTAGCAGAAATGGTTTGGGCAGCCCAAAAATTAATGGTCATTTGACTCTCATGGAAATTTATGAACTGTCGTTTTAGATAGTTTGGCATGAACATTAAAAAAATATATAATAAATTTATTACCTAAAAGACTTTTCCCCATGTGGAAATCATCACTAATTTCGACGGCTGATTACGTAACATGTTTAATCCAATTAAAAAAAATTATTAGGAGTTCTAAATGACTTATATAATTGCTGAACCATGTGTAGGAACCTGCGATACTGCCTGTGTGGAAGTCTGTCCGGTTGATTGTATTCACGGTCCCGAAGATAAAACCGGAGCCGGCGAGGAAGCAAAAGTAGAGGGATTTGTTCCCAAAGAAGATGATATGCTTTACATCGATCCTGAGGAATGTATAGATTGTGGTGCCTGTGAACCGGAATGTCCAGTTGAAGCTATTTTTGAGGAAAGCGAAGTTCCTGAAGAATGGGAGAAATACATTAAAATAAACTACGATTGGTTTGGTAGGGACTTTCCCGGCTAATCATTCATCATTTCTTTCATCTAAAACGGCTTTTATAAAGCCGTTTTTTATCTCTATACTCACATCATCATGACTAAAGACCACGTTTTAGAGGTTCTATCTCAAATCAACTATCCGGGATTTACTCGGGATATTGTGTCATTTGGCTTGGTTGATAATATTTCCATCAGCGAAACCACTATCCATGTGTCTCTAAAACTTTCTGCAGATCAAGCAAAACAGAATGAAATAAAAACAGCCGTAGAAAATAAATTAAAATCGCTGGATGTTTTTCAATCTGTAGAAGTCAGCATTATCGGGACTGTTCAACCCAAAACGAATGCTGCTCAGCCATTAAAACCAAATTCAGTAAATCGAATTATTGCAGTTGCCAGCGGAAAGGGTGGCGTTGGGAAATCAACTATTGCGGCAAATTTAGCGTGTTCTTTTTTGCAGAATGGATACAAAGTTGGATTACTGGACCTTGATATTTATGGACCATCTCTTCCAATAATTTTGGGAATAAATGAGTCCCCTCATCTCACTCAGGAGAAAAAACTAATTCCGTTGGAATGGAATGGATTAAAAGTAATGAGTTTTGGATTCATTAGTGGCAATGACTCTCCTACAATTTGGAGGGGTCCTCTTGTCGCAAGAATGACAGAACAGTTTTTCAAGGATGTATCCTGGGGGGATTTGGATTATTTAATTTTGGATCTGCCTCCAGGAACCGGAGACATTCAATTGACTTTAACTCAAAAAATTCAAATTTCTGGGGCGGTCATCGTTACGACCCCCCAAGACATTGCCCTTTCAGATGTAAGAAAAGGTGCTGATATGTTCCGTAAAGTGAACACTCCAGTTTTAGGCGTGGTGGAAAATATGTCTGGATTTGTTTTGAAGGGAACGGTGAGAGACAAAAAGAATGAGACTCTTTCGAATACAACCATTAAATTTGAGGATGGAAACGAAGCCATGACGAATGAAACAGGGGCATTTCAATTAACGATTGATTTGTTTAAAAAAGGAGGTGGGGAAAAGGAAAGTTTACGGCTGGGTGTGCCTTTATTGGGTAAGATTCCACTATCACAATCGATCATGGATTCAACCGATGCAGGAACACCTTTGGTTCAAGTCTCTCCAAATAGTCCATATTCGAAGTTGTTCCACCAAATTGCGTCGAAAATATTAGACGAGCTTTATTAGTTGGAACTGATGCATAATAAAAACATAAAAGGTTTGATTTAATATACCTCAACTTTAAATTGTGAACAATTCAAAACAAAGAACTGATATTTTGACTATAGGAAATATTCCTCGTCATATTGCAATTATCATGGATGGAAATGGTAGGTGGGCAAAACAACGGACAATGCCCCGATTAGCTGGTCATAGGGAAGGGATAAATTCGGTGCGAGAAATTACCAGAGTGTGCGGAGAAATTGGTGTGAATCATTTGACACTTTACACATTTTCAACAGAAAATTGGAATCGCCCAAAAAGGGAAGTGTCTGCACTTATGAAATTGTTACTGAATACCATTCGAGGAGAAATTAAAAGCCTACATGAAAATAAGGTTAAATTAACCACCATCGGAGATATAAGTGTTCTGCCTGACTCAGCTCAAAATGGAATCAATGAGGGTGTGGAATTAACTAAACAAAATACTGGATTAAATTTGATTTTAGCCTTGAATTATGGTGCAAGACAGGAAATGGTTCGTGCGGTAAAAAAAATAGCTCATCGTATTGATTTAGGAGAAATTGAGATAGAGGATATAAATGAAAATTGCATCCATGACAGCTTGTACACAAAGCATACTCAAGATCCTGACTTACTAATCAGAACCGGAGGAGAAAAACGCATCAGCAATTTTTTATTATGGCAGTCTGCATATTCAGAATTGTATATGACCGACACTTATTGGCCCGAATTCCGTGAGGAACAGTTGTTAACTGCTATTCAAAATTATCAATTCAGAGAGAGACGATTTGGAAGATTGAGCAAACAGATGGAATCGGTATGAAAAAATTGGTGTTATTAATTGGATTAATGGTCTCGGTTTTCTTTGGGAACGCCTTGTTGGCTTCCGGAATTAAAATCCTTGATGTTTCCGTAGAAGGAAATAGTGTAACAACAGATAGAATGATTCGTTATACAGCTGCGCTGAAAATAGGGAACGAAGTAAAGCCGGGTGATTTTGCTAAATCAGTTAAACGATTGTGGAATTTAGGAATGTTTAACGATATTCAAATTAGATTGGATGAGGAGACTGAGGAAGGAATTAAAATTACCATCGTAGTTGTGGAAGCCTCAATATTGGGAAAGATACATTTTAAGGGAAATAAAAAACTGAAGGATTCCCAATTAGAAGAAGAATTGTTGTTGGTGTCCGGTCAACGAATCAGACTGAGTACCATTCATGAAAAAATTCAGACATTGAAAAAATTATATGAAGAAGAAGGATATTTACTTGCAGAAATTGACCCGCAATTAACTCCAGCAAAAACGGTTCGTTCTAAGGATCCAAAGATTCTAAAAATCACACAAGATCTAACATTAAATATTACTGAGAACAAAAAAGTAAAAATCGGTAAAATAAAATTTGAAGGGAACCACAATTATTCAGATTGGAAACTGAGACGAGTTTTCAAAAATACAAAACAACAAAGTTGGTATTTATTCTGGCGTTCCCATTATGACGGTAAAAAATTTGATGAAGATATTGAATCATTAAATGCTTTTTACAAAAATAACGGATACAGAGATTTTACATTTCTTGCAGATTCAATTTTCTATTCTAAGAATAAAAAGAAAATGAATATTGTGATCAAAATTCAGGAAGGTCCAAAGTACTCCTTCAGGAACTTCACATGGGAAGGGAATTCATTATATGATGAGGAAACATTATCACGAACACTATCTCTGAAAAATGGTGATGTGTTTCATGAAGAAAATTTTAATACCGCCGTGTATGAAAGAGTGCAAAGTCTCTATATGAACAAGGGTTACATTTATAGCCGCATTGATCCCTTAATTACGCCGGTGGGAAAGGACTCTCTTGATGTCCATTTTCGAATCACAGAAAATCACAAAGTGTTCGTACGAAGCATTCTCATTGGAGGAAATACAAAAACCAGAGAAAATGTTATTCGCCGAGAACTTCGAATATTCCCGGGTGATGTGTTTAGCAGAGAAAAACTGATTCGCAGTCAGCAAGCAGTGTGGATGTTGAATTATTTTTCAAACGTAATTCCTGATGTTCTCCCCGTTGACGAAGATCAAGTAGATTTAAATATAGTGGTTGAAGAAAAATCTGCTGACAGGGCAAATGCAAATATTGGTTTTACAGGTGAATATGGAATGACAGGTGGTGGTGGACTTGAGTTCGCCAACTTTAGAGGACTGGGACAACGATTGATGTTTAGCTTTAACACCGGTACAAATTATTCCATTTATTCTACCACAACGCCTTCAAAATACCAATCCGTCAGTCTCAGCTTCACAGACCCCATGGTAAAGGACACACCCAATTTATTGGGTTTTTCATTGTATTATTCGTTCCGGGGAGCATCGACAAATTACTATTTCCCGTTGGATTTTACTGTAAAAGGAGGCTCAGTTACATGGGGAAGACGATTTAGGTGGCCCGATGATTATTTTAGAGGGAACTGGTCTTTTCGAGCTGTGGAAAAGGAATATAGCGGGGATCAGGAAGATTTGGAAAGATACGTAAAAGGATTAGATGTTTCCAGAGGGATTAACATTACTCAAATTCTCAGTAGAGATAGCAGGAATCGTCCT
Source organism: uncultured bacterium (assembly GCA_964496365.1). Lineage (GTDB taxonomy): Bacteria > Fidelibacterota > Marinisomatia > Marinisomatales > AB-629-J13 > AB-629-J13. The sequence goes on along the minus strand of CAZBZK010000003.1, from coordinate 45,409 downwards.
GAATTTCCAACTCAAGGTTCACTGTTTTCGCTGGAAACCACTTATTCCGGCGGACTGCTGGGGGGCAATGAAGACTTTCATAAACATGTTTTGAAATTGGAGTATTTTACCCCTACATTCTGGAAATTTGTCTTGAAAAGCTCATTCAATTTGGGTATTATTGAGTCGTTACCTTCTGAAAAAAACGAGCTATCAATTATTCCATTTGATGAGCGATTTATCATGGGCGGAAATGGAATTCCCTATGGAAATATGCTTCGGGGATATCCGGATAATTCCATAGGTCCTATTACATCAGGAGGAAGCCCAATCGGTGGAAATGCGATGATGAAAATTAATACAGAGTTTAGATTTCCTTTTTCAGAGAATCCTGTGGTTTACGGGCTGTTTTTTGCAGAAATGGGCAATGTGTGGAATTCATACCAAATGACTGAACCATTTCAATTGACTCGAAGTGGTGCACTAACATTACGTAAATCAGCAGGGGTGGGAATTCGGTTTTTTATGCCGATGATTGGGATGTTGGGTTTTGATTTAGGATATGGATTTGATGATATTTCTGGATCAGGAAGCCCCCACGGATGGACGTCAACTATTATATTTGGACAACCTTTTTAATAACACTTTTAGGAGAATAATGTGACTAAAAAAATCAAGACAATTATTTTATTAATATTAATTGGAATGCCCATTACAATATGGGGCCAATTAAAAGTAGGATACGTCTCTTCAGACAGAATTCGAACAGAATATGAAGAATTCAAAGAATCGGAATCTCAATTACAACTCGAATTCCAAAAGGTTCAATTTGAATATCAAGAAATGCTAAAAGAACTAGATAGCTTAAGACAAGGATTTGAAACGCAAAGGTTGATGAGTTCTCCAGAATGGAGACGTGAAAAAGAGCAGGACATTAAAAGTAAAGAAACCGCAATCCAAAACTTTCAATCTAAAAAAGTAGGACCAGAAGGCGACTTAGTAAAAAAACAATCTCAAATGGAATATGAGTTAATATCAAAAGTAAAAAAAGCAGTGGACAATGTTGCTATCGAAAAAGGTTACGATTTTATATTTGATGGATCAATTTCCTTGCTGTATGGAAAACCCACCCATGATTTAACGGATGATGTGCTACATGAATTAAGAAAAGCAGAAAATAGCAGTTCTAAATAGGCAAGTCCTTGCCCACATTAAAACAACTTGCAGAATTGGTTGGGGGAAAAACAGTTGGAAATTCGAGAGTATTAATTTCTGGAATTTCTGAAATTCAAAATGGAAAACCAGACACGATTACTTTTTTAGCAAATTCTAGATATACTAAATTTTTAAATTCGACCAAAGCAGCTGCAATTGTTGTTTCTGATGAATCCATTCTAAATGGGAAAAATGGAATTGTTGTTTCCAACCCTCAGTTGGCATTTTCAATTTTACTAGATAATTTTAAACCAAAAGCACATACAATGAGCGGTATCCATCCTACAGCGAATGTAGATTCATCTGCAAAACTTGGTAACCAAATATTTATAGGTGCTTATGCGGTGATTGAACAAAATGTTACACTTGGAGACGGTACTCATGTTGGATCCCATTCTATTATTGGAAAAAATACAGTTGTGGGTAAAGAGGGAAATATTCATCCATCTGTTGTCCTCTATCATGATTGCAGTTTGGGAGACCGAGTGACCGTTTTTAGTGGTTCTGTAATCGGTTGTGATGGTTTTGGTTTTGTTACAGAGAAAAACGTTCATCATAAGATTCCCCAAATTGGAAAAGTGATTGTTGGAAGTGATGTAGAAATAGGTGCAAATTGCACAATTGACCGAGCTACTTTAGGTGCGACAATCATCGGAAATATGACAAAATTAGACAATCAGGTTCATATCGCTCACAATGTTAAAATAGGAAAAGGATGTCTTCTGGCAGCAAAAGTAGGTATCGCTGGTAGTGTCATAATCGAAGATTTTTGTGTTTTTGCAGGTCAATCTGGTGTTATTCCTCATGTTACTGTTGGACCCAAATCAATTGTTGCTGCCCAATCCGGAGTTACCAAATCTCTTGATGGCGGTGAAATTTATGCTGGGATGCCAGCCAGAAAAATACGAGAACAACATCAAAAAGATGCCGTTCTTTCATCTATTTCTTCCTTAAAAAATCGTATTAAAAGTTTAGAAATAATTGTTTCAAAAAATGAACACTCCCCATAGATATCAACGTACCATTTCCAAACCTGTTTCGTGTACAGGTAGTGGGTTACATACTGGGCTTGAAAGCAAAATCGTATTCAAACCCGCTCCTGAAGATTATGGTATTCATTTTATCCGAAAAGATATTGAAAATTGTCCTGAAATTATGGCAGATATCGACCATGTTGTGGACATTTCAAGGGGAACGACCATTGAACAGAATGGTGTAAAAATCTATACCGTCGAACATGCTTTAGCTGCCGTTTCCGGGCTAAGAATAGATAATGTTCTAATTGAATTAACAGCTAAAGAACCTCCGGTAATGGATGGAAGTTCAGTAGATTTTGTAGACGTCCTGTTAGACTCTGGTATTGTGTCACAGAAAAAGCCACGAAAAGTATTGGAAATAAGTAATCCGGTTGCATATTCCGATCCAATTAAGGGAGTTGATATTCACGTCGTTCCATGTGACCGGTTTAGAGTAACATTTATGATAGATTATAAACTTCCATCATTGGGATCTCAATATACTGCGGTTTACAACATGCAGGAAGATTTTGCCAAGGAAGTCGCTCCCGCAAGAACATTTTGTTTTTTAAGCGAAATTGAAGAACTAAGAGAAGTAGGATTAATAAAAGGTGGTGATTTGGATAATGCTTTAGTGATCGTAGATAAAAAAATTGATGTCTCTGAAGTAAACAGACTAAAATCTTTATTTGATATTGAAGAGGAGATTATTTTGGGGGCAAATGGAATATTAAATGGGAAGAAATTGAGATATAAAAATGAACCTGTACGACATAAAACATTGGATTTAATTGGCGACATGGCTCTTCTCGGCGTTCCAATCAAAGGTCATGTTACCGCTGCCAGAAGTGGGCATGCCAGTAATGTTGAGTTTGTTAAAATGATACGTACTACGTATTCGGATTTCTTTTAAATATTAATATGACTCACCCAACTTTTCTAATTGAGGATATTCTAAAAATTGTTCCTCACAGATACCCCTTTATTTTGATAGATAGAATACTGAAATTTGATCCTGGACGAACATTGACAGCGATTAAAAATGTAACCATTAACGAACATTTTTTTCAGGGACATTTCCCAAGCCAACCGGTAATGCCCGGTGTTCTTATATTGGAAGCAATGGCACAAGCAGGGGCGTTTTTAGTATTAAATTCCGTTGACGATCCATTGAAAAAAAATATGTTTTTTACCGGAGTATCTGATTCAAAATTTAGAGCCCCGGTTACCCCAGGCGATCAATTGCGATTGGAAATGAACCTCGTTAAAATTAAAATGAGGGCGGTACGGCTTGAAGGAAAATCCTACGTAGAAGATAAACTGGTTGCCCAGGCACGTATCATGGCTAATATAGTTGATCGAGTGTCAGGAGGAGATTAATTTCTACCTCCATCCATCCAAAAGCGTTAATACATAAAAATGCTGTTTTAGGGGAAAATGTTTGTGTTGGCCCTTTTGCATGTATTGAAAAAAACGTGACCATTGGACATGGAACTAAAATTGAAAATTTTGCAGTCATAAAATCTGGTACGGTTATTGGGGAAAATTGTAGGGTTTTTCAGGGTTCGGTTATTGGGGAAATTCCACAGGATTTAAAATTTGAGGGCGAAAAAACTAAAACCATTATCGGTAATAATGTAACTATTCGAGAGTTTGTTACCATAAATCGGGGTACCTCTGAATTAGGATATACCAAAGTTGGTTCGGATGTTCTTTTAATGGCTTATATCCATATTGCTCATGATTGCGTTGTAGGTAATCATGTGATTATGGCAAATCAAGCAACCCTTGGTGGTCACGTAGAAATTGAAGACTGGGTATTTTTAGGAGGCGGAGTTATGGTTCATCAGTTTTGCAAAATAGGGCAACATTCTATGGTGGCAGCAGGATTTAGAGCAGTTCAGGATGTACCACCTTATATTACAGCCTCTGGAGAGCCAATTAAATATAGTGGATTAAATAGTATCGGGTTAAAACGTAGAGGGTTTTCCGCAGACAGAAGAAAATTAATAAAACAAATTTATTCTACATATTTTCGATCTGGCCTTCCAAGAAGGCAAGCGCTAGAAAAAATTAAAAACCAATATTCAAACACAGAAATAGGAACGTCCATCATCAAATTTATCGAAAAAAGTCATAGGGGAATTATTTAAAAATTTCCAATTGAATTTGACGTAGTCTCCAAAAAGATCTCATGTTTTTATTCGTCAATTTTTTATATATTTTTCTAAATCAATTATCAAAAATATTGATTCTATTATTTGGAATTGTATGGGCTCAACAATCAGATTTTGAATTGATTACCGAAGAGTTTAATGATTCAGATTTGAGAACATTTATCGAATCAAAATCTTTCAGTTTTTCTCCCCACTTTTCCATGATAAATAATACCCAGGTCTCAAAAATAACGGTTGCACTGGAAACCAAACAATCTATCCATCTTCAACACAATATTTATCAAAAAAGAAACACAGAATTTATTCCCGTCTTTTCAGGTTCGATTTTAATCACTCACAACCTCTTAATTTATGGAGGACTTAGTCAGTTTAACTCAAATGGACAAAATATTCAATTCCTTAATTCAGGTGTCGGATTAATGTCGGAAAAGGATTTCCCTTACCCGTGGAATTTTTCCATATCATTAAACCGATTGGAAGGGCCCACTCAATTTTCCATTAGGGCGGTTTCAATGCAATTTAAAATGATCATTCAAAAGCTTAATTTCCCCTTTCAAATTGGAATGGGAAAAGAAATGTACACATCAAGGTTTTTCCAATTAAACGACAATTTTCCTTCAACATTAGAAGGTGAAATAAACTATGTTTTATTTGGAAAACAATTTGATAGAAGTCAATGGTGTATAGTCCCTCAACTTCGACTGCACCCAAAAATATTGGGAACTTCCCTAAAATTAATTTATAAATTAGGTTGATTATATGAAGACTCTATCTATATTAGGATCAACTGGTTCAATTGGTGTCAACACACTAAAAGTAATTCGCCAACTGGATGAAGAATTTTCAATAAAATATTTAACCGCATCTTCGAATTCCAATTTAATCATAAATCAAGCAAAAGAATTTCTCCCACAATACGTTGTTATGATTGATAAGGATAAAGCGAGGTTGGTAAAAAAAGAATTGACCGAATTAGGAATTCAGGTTTTAGACGGAAGAGAAGGGTTATTGGAATGTGCTGGTGATCCGGATGTGTCCATTATGATGAACGGCTTGGTAGGATCTGCTGGAATGGAACCAACCTATAGAGCTGTTAAAGCAGGGGTTGATGTAGCACTGAGTAATAAAGAGAGCTTGGTAATGGCAGGTGATTTAATCAATCGTGAAAAAGAATTGAGCGGTAGTAAAATTTTTCCAGTGGACAGCGAACATTCAGCAATTTGGCAATGCCTTGCTGGTGAATCAATGGATGATGTTGAAAAAATAATTCTTACAGGTAGCGGAGGTCCATTTCGTACAAGAGATAATCGTTCATTTATGGCAATAACCCCAGAAGAAGCTTTAAATCATCCCAATTGGGATATGGGTAGAAAAATTACCATTGATTCTGCTACCATGATGAATAAAGGTTTAGAAATAATAGAAACGTATTGGTTATTTGGAGTGGAACCAGACACAATTGAAATCGTAGTACATCCTCAATCCATCATTCATTCCATGGTAGAATTCAAAGATCATTCCATTAAAGCTCAGTTAGGCATTCCCGATATGAAAATTCCTATACAGTATGCGTTAACGTATCCAAAACACTCAAAAGGAAATTGGGAGTCCTTAAATTTTAGTTCCATGAATACTTTGACTTTTGAACCCCCTGATTTTGAAAAATTTCCTTGCTTAAAGTTAGCTTACCGTGCATTAAACAAAGGTGGTTCTACTCCTGCTGTGTTGAATGTTGTAAACGAACAAGCTGTTTACCGGTTTTTGAATAACGAGATTCGATTTACAGATATTCCGAAAGTTATTGAACAGGCATGTAATCAACATGATTGGGTGGAAACCCCTGATTTTGATACATTATCAAAATTGGAAACATGGTCAGTGGAATTTGTAAATCGATTCAAATCTTAATTTAGGAGAAATATGATAACATTATTGGCAACCATTGTCGTTATTGGAATTTTAGTTTTTGTACATGAACTCGGACATTTTCTTGCTGCTCGGTCGGTTGGAATTCGTGTGGAACGATTTTCAGTAGGATTCCCTCCGAGACTCTTTACCTTTACTTCATGTGATGATGGATGGTTGATCCAATTTTATTTTTTTAGTTTTCAAAATGGATGGAAATGGAAATCGGTTTGGCAAAAAAATCTTCCAATACTCCATAAAAAAGGAACTTCTACTGAATACTGCATTGCTTTAATTCCCTTAGGTGGTTACGTTAAAATGGCTGGTATTATTGATGAAAGTATGGACACAACACTCACTCACAAACCGGATGAATTTATGAGTAAATCCTATTTATCTCAAATATTTGTCATGAGTGCTGGTGTCATTATGAATGTTCTATTGGCATTTTTAATTTACACAGGATTATCCTACTCAATGGGGAAACCAGATGAAAATCCGTCTGCAATTGTTTCTCAGGTTGTGGATGATATGCCTGCAAAAAAAGCGGGGATAATTCCCGGAGATAAAATCCTATCCATAAACGAAATTCCGGTAGAAAACTGGTCGGATTTGGTAGAACAGATTAAAACACTTCCAAATAAACCTGTTGAATTGGAAATAGAAAGAAACGGTATGTACATTACCAAACAGTTTACCACAAAGGATAGTATTATACAGACCGAAACAGGTACGAAAACTGTGGGGTTTATCGGAATTTCTCCTGAGATAAACTATAATGAAATCAATATATTTGAAGCTGCTGCTGCTGGGTTTAATTCAACAGTGTTTGGTTTTGAAATCATCATTTTATCTCTAAAAATGTTAATTACAGGTGAGGCTTCTATAAAGGAATTAGGCGGTCCCATTATGATTGCACAACTGGCGGGAAAAACTGCAAAAGCTGGCATAATACCGTTATTATCTTTTATGGCAATTATAAGTATAAATTTAGCGTTTTTAAATATACTACCCATTCCGGGATTAGATGGTGGACATATATTTTTAACAGCGATTCAAGCCATTATTAGAAAACCGTTAAGTATAAAAACTCGAATGATTTTCCAGCAGATAGGAATGGCCTTATTATTATTATTGATGATTACTGTGTTGTATAACGATATTGGAAGACTATTTACAAATTAAACGATTTTAATTTTAAATTCATGGTCCCAAACTTCAGTTTCACCAAAATTTGAATTGGAATTTTTCTCCCATCATTGCTGAACCAAATCGTCATATCTCCTTCGTTTTTCAATAAAGTTTTTCCATCTTTAAATGGTCTAATCACTAGACAAGAAAACTGACCGGCGGGGACGGAAATGGTTTCAATATTATCTACCCGAAGCTGGAATTCTGTAAGTGAATGATTATCAAAAGTTTCGATATTTAATGTTTCTCCCTTAGTTAACGGAATAGTTCTCAGGTAATAAAAAAGGGAATAAGGATCAAAAACATGACCATAGATTGGAATGGTGTCATGATTCACAATTGCGATGGAGTCTGGATAGTGTAGGTCGGTGTGAGAGTTTTTTTTGTAATTCCCTTGCAGAATTGATTTTTTCTGCCGAAGAACAAATAATTCTTTTTTATCAATCCATGAATCCACTTGGTCTCTAATTTTAAATAATTTATCTGCGAATGAGCCGGTTCGGGCAGCATATTGAATATGGTAAGTTGCATTACCATTTATTGTATCCGTTGAAATAATTTTTAACGTCGCACTTCCAGCGGGGATAAAATTAAATTTAGCAGTGTAGAACAGAGATTCTCCTGCTTTAAATGGAAATTTTTGGTTGCTGTCTCCGAATACTATATTCAAACTTGCGACAATAAAGATTATAAATTTCCAAAGAAAAATCATCGGATTGAAGATAGTGAATTCCCAATAAGTTTATAAATTTTAGAACCTTTTGATGGAGGTAGTGTTCCTTCATCAATGAATAAATCAATTTGACCACCAAATTGATTCATTATTTCATCCGGATTATTTAATGGCGTCTCTCCTGTTCTATTTACACTCGTAGTCGTGATAGGAAAATTCAAAAGACGAACAAGGTTTTTTCCGAACGAATGATCTGGAATTCTAATCCCAACACAGAAATCATCGCTTAATAATTCAGAACAAAACAGTCCTTTTTTAGCAGGAACTATAATGGTAATAGCCCCATACAATTTTTTAGATAGAATATCCCTTTGTTTAGAGGATAAAACTGAAACTTCAAATGCCATATCTAAATCAGACACTATAACGCTCATGGGACTATTTCGATTTTTTACTTTGTTTATAGTTTTAACTATTTTGGAGTCAGAGGCAATACCACCAAATCCATATAAAGTGTCCGTTGGATATACGACAATTCCTCCAGTTTTTATTATGTCAGAAGCCAAGTTTAATGCGTTTTTATGATCAGATGAAATTCGGTTTTTCATGAGGTTGGTGTCATTGTTTTCCAACGATTATGCCACCAAAAATATTGTTCTGGATGACGACGAATTTCTTGTTCCAATAAAAAGGAATACGCTTGTGTAAACGAATGTGTATCAGTGAGATTATCACATGTAATTTCATTAAATCCTATGAGAAATTGATTATGACCTTCTTTGCTACACACGCCAAATATAGGTGCTGAGCCTTTTTGTTGATAGAATATAGCTGCACCTTTCGGCGTGGAAGAAAGGATATTAAAAAAGCGTACAAACACACCTCTGTTTTTTGCATCCTGATCACTCACCAATCCTAAAATACCACCTTCTTCTAATACGCTATTCATTTGATCCAAGGAATCTTTCCTAAAAACATGTCTTATTCCACTCCATTCCCTTTGTTTAATAAAATATTTGTGAGCTCCTTTATTTTTTTGTCTCTGAGCAATTCCAGTTAATGGATAATTATTTTTCCCAAACCAAGCAATGATACATTCCCAAAATCCAAAATGTCCTGTAACATAAAGAACCCCCTTTTTTTTCTCTATACCTAAATCCAAAATATTTTTATTTTTAACCTTAATATTGGATTGTTCAAAAGACACTGGAAATCCCAAAAAAAACAAGAATTGTTCCATAAAAAATGAATAAGAATTTTTTAGAATTTTGTGTTTCCACTTCTTAGATTTTTCAGGAAATGCTCTGTCAATATTCGTAAGTGCTGTCGATTTTCTCAATGGAATATAATGATAAATAAATCCTCCAATTTTTTGTGCCCAATTGCTTCTTTTTTGTGGATTCATCTTTTGAGAAAGAAAACTGATGAATTGCAGAAAAATATAGATTATTCGTTCATTTAGTTTCATTGTAGTGTCGTAAATTATAGGATTCTAAGGTAAATTCTACCATAGAAAAATTCCTTTTCGGTATGATTTTATGATAGTAAATAATTTAAAACGATTAATTTTTATTCTCTCATTCATTTCGATTGTTTTGTCAAAAACGGTTTATGTTATACCCATTCAGGGCACCATTGACTTAGGATTGCCACCGTTTATCGAACGGATTATATCCACGGCAGAAGATGAAAATGCAGATGCAGTGATTTTTGATATTGACACCTTCGGTGGACGGGTGGATGCCGCCACTCAAATAAAAGATGCAATACTCGATGCTAATCTATTGACCGTTGCATTTATTAATCGACGAGCCATTTCTGCTGGAGCACTCATCTCTCTCTCCTGTGAAAAAATTTATATGACCGGTGGGGGTACCATTGGTGCCGCTACAGCTGTGGATATGTCAGGGAAAAAAGGAACCGAAAAAGTAATTAGTTATATGAGGGAAGAAATGGCATCTACTGCCGAAAAAAGAGGAAGAAATGTAGAGATTGCCAAAGGTATGGTAGATGAAGATTTATTTTTTACCCATCTAATTGTGGATAACGATTCAATAGTTGTTGAAGATTTAGAGGGAAGAAAAGAGGGAAAACTAATCACTCTTACAACCGAACAAGCGATTACATATAAAATGGCAGATGGAAAATCAGAAACCCTGGAAGAAGTATTAAAATTTTTGGACCTAGAAAATGCAGAAATTCGAAATGCATCCATAAATTGGTCTGAGAACATTGTTCGTTTTTTAACTGATCCAGTAGTCGCTTCTTTGCTCATGTCCTTTGGTTTTTTAGGAATACTATTTGAACTACAAAGTCCAGGGTGGGGAATCCCCGGAACATTCGGGGCTATTTGTCTGGTGTTGTCTTTAAGTGCTTCAGCCATTGCCGAGCTAGCTACCATGACAGATTTATTAATTGTTTTTGCGGGACTAGGCTTACTTTTCTTAGAAGCATTTTTTATTCCCGGATTTGGTTTGGCAGGGATGGCAGGTATTGTCATGCTACTTTGGGGAATCTATGAATTATTAATTCCCGATGTTCCCATTTCAGATGAACTGTATTCACGAGCAATTGACGGTTTAACCATTGGAATTATCGCTGGAATTATTGCTCTATTTTTATTGGCAAGATTAATGATAAAAACAAAATTTTGGCAGAAACTGACTTCCCCGGGAGTGCAAAGCCAAGAAGCAGGGTACGCAGTGTCCATTGGGTTGGAAGCATTTGTTGGAAAATCTGGCGAAACAACCACAGATTTACGACCATCGGGATGGATGATTGTGGAAAATAAAAAAATATTTGTGGTGAGCGAAGGTGAGTATATTTTAAAAGGGGAAATCGTTTCAATTTTATCTGTGGATGGCAACCGAGTTGTCGTTCGAAAACAAAATTTAAAAACAAAGGAGTAACCCATGGCAACGCCATCTATAATTCTACTTGTACTTTTATTAGTATTTCTTTTTCTATTATTTTATTTTGTTCCCATCGGTATGTGGATTCAAGGAGTGGTCAGTCTCGGGCTCAGCAGAATCACGATAATAGATCTTATCCGAATGCGATTGAGAAAAATTTCACCTCGATTAATCGTTGACGGAGTCATCAATTCCCATAAAGCGGGACTCATTGAAATTAAAACGGATATGTTGGAAACTCACTATATGGCAGGTGGAAATGTGCCTAATGTCATTTTTGCTCTCATTGCGGCAGATAAGGCAAATATTCCTCTTCTATTTGAAACTGCTACTGCTATTGATTTGGCAGGTAGGGATGTTAAAACTGCTGTGGAAACGAGTGTTTATCCCAAGGTGATTGACGCACCCCGGGAAGGATTTCTTTCTGCAGTTGCCAAAGATGGAATTGAATTAAAAGCTCGAGCTAGAGTAACGGTTCGTACCAATATTCCCGGATTAGTTGGAGGTGCAACTGATGATACCATAATTGCTCGGGTTGGGGAAGGAATCGTAAGTGCTATCGGGTCATCTGATAACTATGGAGCAGTTCTTGAAAATCCGGATTATATTTCCCGGGCTGTATTGAAAAAAGGGCTGGATGCCGGCACGGCATTTGAAATATTATCTATTGATATTGCTGATTTAGATCTGGGAAAAAACGTTGGGGCTCAACTTCAGGCGGATCAAGCAGAAGCAGATCTTCGAGTAGCACAAGCCAGAGCAGAAACCCGCAGAGCCATGGCAGTTGCCGAGGAGCAGGAAATGAAAGCAAGAACGCAGAAAATGCAAGCGAAAGTCGTGGCATCTGAAGCTAAAGTGCCACTGGCAATGGCAGATGCATTTCGTGACGGAAAATTAGGTGTTTTTGACTATGTAAATATGCGAAACATTCAAGCGGATACATCCATGCGTGAATCCATTTCTGACGGAGAGAAAGAAGAATCTGGATCTCCTGATTTCAAGGAAGATTAATTTATGGACGGAATCGGATATTGGGTTTTTCTCATGATTCTTTACCTCATCTCAAGCTGGATGAAAAAAAGAAAACAATCTACAATATTCAAAGAAATGGAAGACGAGGAACACCCATCAGAATCACCGTCAAAATTGGATGAAATATTACAGGTCTTAAATTTAGATAATGTAATTCAGTCGGATGGTGGACAAAGTATAGGTGTCGAAGCATCCGATGAAGAAATTCTTTCGGATGAATCCTATTCCTCAACATTGGAAACAAAAGATGAAGAAGAATCAGAAAAACATATTGATGATGAACATTTCGTTAATGCTGCGGATCATACTCAGCAGCAGGAGCGAAAACCATTTTTGTCCGTTAAAGAATCCAAAATAGTCCATGAAGGGAAAAAAACCGGTTTTGCAAACGAAATCAGAATGAATTTATTTCACTCGTCTCATCAAATTAAACATGCAATTTTGCTAAAAGAAATATTGGATAAACCTCGGGCAATTAGGCGAACGATACGCTAAACCAACTTATCGTAAATATCTTTAACTTGTCTGTTTAAGTCTTTTGTATTTGTGTTATTGTGAATCAAAAAATCTGCCATTCGAGCTTTTGTTTCACATGGCCACTGAAGATCCATTCTCCGCATTATATCCTCACGGGAAAGATTTCCTTTTTTAATAGACCGTTCCATTCGAATGGACAATTTTGCTGTAATAACAATGATGTAATCAAGGTGTGTATCCAACCCTGATTCATAAATTAATGCACCATCAACCATAAAAAAAGACGCTTTTTTTTTGGATGTTACTTTCTCAAATTTTTCATCAATTTTTTCAAATATATGGGGATGAATTATTGAGTTTAAATTGGATTGGTGATATTCATCTTGAAAACTTATTTTAGCTAATTTTGTCCGGTCAATTTTACCGGATTTTCCCAAAATATCCGTACCGAATTCAGCCATCAAATCATTTTGAATTATCACGGAGTTGTCCAATAATTTTTTTGCTTCCTTATCTGCATCAAAAATATGAACTCCCAATTTATGAAATGCTTTGGCGGCAGAACTTTTCCCTACGCCCATTCCACCTGTAAGTCCTGTTTTAATCATGTTTATGTATAGCCTCTATAATCCGTTCTGTGATGATTGGTATGGTTCCCAAACCATTTACTTTTTTAATCAATTTAGATTTTTCATAATACTTCAACAAAGGAGCAGTTTGGTCCCAATAAATTTCTTGTCTGCGTTTAATAACCTCTGGAGTATCATCACTTCTTCCGGAATCTTTACCTCTCATTATAAGCCTATTTAACAACTCTTTTTCTTCAGCCACAAGACTGATTACAGCATTTAATCGGTGCTGAAGACGATTTAGTAAGCTATCCAATCCTTCAGCCTGCGGAATTGTACGAGGGAATCCATCTAATAAATAACCACCAGAACAGTCATTTTTTACCAGTCTATTTTCCATCATTTTTAATAAAATATTGTCCGGGACTAATTGTCCGGCGTCCATGAATGCCTGAGCTTTTTTCCCAATATCAGATTTTGATTCAACCTCACTCCTTAAAATTTCGCCTGTGGATAAATGAATTATATTATAGTGTGTTTTCAGTTTTTCTGCTTGGGTGCCTTTGCCAACTCCAGGAGGACCTAAAAGAATTAGTCGCATTTTATTTTCGATTGATTAAATTAATATTCCGGCAATAGTAGCAGTTAACCATGATGCAAACGCTCCACCGATCATAGCCTTCAATGCAATTTTTGCCAAATCTTTTCTGCGGTCAGGAGCAATACTTCCAATTCCTCCCAATTGAATTCCTATGGAACCAACATTAGCAAAACCGCATAAAGCATAACTTGCTATAATTGCCGTTCGTTCTGATATTGCTTCCTCCAATCTTAAATCACTAAGATTACTATAAGCAATTAATTCTGTAAAAATAATTTTTTCACCCATTAATCTTCCCAGAATGCCTGCTTCTTCCCAAGGAATTCCCATTGTCCATGCAAGAGGTTTAAAAATAAATCCGAATAGCTGTTCCAGTGATAGATTAGCAAATCCCAAACAATAATTGACCATAGCAACTACCGACACAAATGCTACAATCATAGCCGCTACATTTGCCGCTAATTTTAATCCATCCGTAGCTCCTTGAGTCAATGCTTCTAAAGCATTATCGTTCGTTTTTTGAATGGATATTTTAACCGTTCCCATCGTTTTGGATGTTTCAGTTTCAGGAAGCATTATTTTTGCGATGACCAAAGCTGCAGGAGCACTCATAATAGAAGCTGCCAGTAAATGTCCGGCAATACCCGGAATATCTCCCAGCATGGTTACATAAAGTGCCATGACACCTCCGGCTATGGTTGCAAAACCTCCTGTCATGACTGCCATTAATTCTGAACGAGTCATGGATTGAACAAAGGGTCTCACCAGTAGAGGCGCTTCGGTTTGACCGACAAAAATATTAGCAGAGACACTTAGGGTTTCAGAGCCACTAGTTCCCATTGTTTTTTGCATGAGTCGAGCAACCCATTTCACAATAAATTGAACAATCCCAAAATGATATAATACCGCCATGAGGGCAGAAAAAAATATTATGGTAGGCAATGCACGAAATGCAAAATTGACCATAGCGGAATGATATCCAACATTTGGAATAAACGATTTAAACAGAAAGTCACTACCAGCATTTGAAAAACCGATTAGTTTTTTAACGGCTTTATCAAAAAACCCAAAAAACGGAGATCCTAATGGCGTTTTTAAAATGATGATGGATAGGAATAATTGAAGTCCCAATCCCCAGCTCAATAAAGAAAAATTTATTCGTTTTCGATTTTCTGAAAGAAGGAAAGAAGCACCTAAGAGTACTATGACACCTAAAATTCCTATGGGTTGAATCATGTTGTTTCCTCTGTTAATTCATAACAATTTCTGCATCGAGCTTCATAAATATCCATTTCTCCTAATATAATTTGCTTGGTGTCCCTGGTTTTTCTATGAGTATAAGATGCTGGTTTTCCACATACAACGCAAATAGCTCGGAATTTATCCAGATAATCCGCTTCACACATGAGTGTTGGCATTGGACCAAATGGAATTCCTCGGTAATCAGTATCAAGCCCGGCGGCAATGACCCTCTTATTTTCTTTCGCAAGAGATTTACAGACACCAATGATATCATCAGAAAAAAACTGAACTTCATCAATGCCAACCACCGCTGAATTCTTCGCTAAGTTTAGGATTTCTTCAGCGTGATTTACCCGATGAGAATCCAATTTCATATTATTGTGGGAAACAATATGATTTTCACTATATCGTTCATCAATTTTAGGCTTAAAAATAGTTGTTTTCAGTTTGGCAATCTGGGTACGACGTAGCCGTCTAATCAGTTCCTCAGTTTTCCCGCTGAACATACACCCACAAATTACTTCTATCCAACCCGAATCAAATGTTTTTTGGTTCATGCGTTAAAGTTGACATTATTTCAATTTACGATTATCAAATGGATTGGGCAGTAAGGATTGACTGGTTTTTCTAAAAATATTTTCGTCATCATCTACAATCAGAATGGGGATGTTTTTACACAGTTCCCAAATTACCTGACGACAAGCACCACAAGGAAACCCGCCATTTTTACTTGCGATTGCCATAGCTTTAAATTGAGAAAAACCCTGAGATACGGCATTAAAAAGGGTGATTCTTTCAGCACAGCAAGTCAACCCATAGCTTGAGGACTCTACATTGCAACCCCCAATTATGATTCCATTTTTTGTTTCTACAGATGCACCAACTGTATATTTAGAATAAGGAGCATATGCGAATGACCGCATTTTTTGTGCAACTTGAATAAGCTCTTTTTGGTCCATATTTCAGGCTACTCGAAAAGTCCGAAATATTTTCTGTCCACCAACTCCAGCTATAAAACCACCAATATGAGCAAACCAAGCTACACCACCAGTTGTATCCAACCCCAAAGTCCCAAGACCATTACTCAACTGCATGAGAAACCAAATTCCTAAAACGATTTGTGCGGGAATTTGAATGGTGGTGATAAAAACAAAAACAATGAAAACATGTACCCGTGCTTTAGGGTACATCATCATATACGCCCCCAATACTCCTGCGATAGCTCCACTCGCACCCACCATGGGAACCTGAGATAGAGAATTTAAAAAAACCTGACTCAATGCAGCTACCAATCCACAAATGAGATAAAACATTAAATAACGCATATGCCCTAAAGCACTTTCCACATTATCTCCAAATATCCACAGAAACCACATATTTCCTGCAATGTGGGCAATTCCTCCATGAATAAACATAGATGTAAAGATGTTAAAAAAGGAGAACTGAGCAGGGATTAACCCGAAAGCAATAATGAAATTTCTTTCTGACAAATCGTTCGTTAATCCTAAACTCATTTGGTACATGAACACAAAAATGTTAAGCCCTAATATTCCATAGGTAACATAGGGGACCAAAATTCTGGGATTGTCGTCTTTAAACGGAAAAAACACCGGTGAATATTTCTAATATTTAAACAAATACTAAATTGGATTTAATGAACACAGGATTGAAAATGCAATTCAATTTACGTAAAAATAGATAGTTTTTTCTAATGTATTTCCAAAATAGTCTCGGGCAACTATATGAATAGAATGTTTACCGATTCGCATGGATTCCTGCAAAGAATATGATAATTTTTCCAGGATTGGTTGAAATGCAGGAAAAACTCTTTTCCCATTTAATGTTAATTGTAATGCATCTTCTGTAGGTTCGATTCCTGAAAGATTATCATCGAGAAAACATTCGATGGTTAATAAGTCATCTGATGAAACTGTCATAAATGGCTCGGGAAATACACGTACGATTTTAGGAGGAACCGTGTCCTGTAGCATGGAGACAACCCCTAAATTATACAACTTAGCTGAAGGCATACCAAATTGATTTGGCTCTGGTTTCATAAACACCCATTTTCGTTTTTTATGATTCAATTGATAAATACCCAATTTTATTTCTGGGTTTTGTTTAAAATTGAATGTTACCGTTACAGGGGTTCTTAATGGAAGCGTTTCTGGGGCGATTGAAATCATGTCCCCAATGGTTTTGTGTCCAGTCTCTAACGATGAATGACTTATCTTTTCTATCCATACAAATGCAGTATCATAAAACGTAGAATCAGGAAAATGAATCGTTAGATCATTATTATTGAATTTAAGTTTAGATGAATTTTTAGGATAAACCAAAATGGAGTTAATGGGAAAATTATGGGGTCCATCTTCTGAATCAATTGAAATACTTAAAACATTTTCTAATTTACCAAAGGGTATTAAAGAACTATAATACATATTTGGAGGGGCAAAAAATAACTCGAAAGGTATGCTGTTCTCCACTGTATTTAATATTCCATTCTTTAAGGAAAGGGTTTTATCAGAAGTTTGAAATTCCAAATAAACACCTTTTTGGCTATGTAGAATTCTTAAAGGTTTTTGGGAAATAAAAACGCTATTATTATCTTGGGGATCTTTCCATAATCTCGGATGTGTTCGTCTGTTTTTATATTGTCCCTCCCAATAAATTTCACTATTGACTTCAGATTTATTTCCAACTGCATCCGTTACCAAAATCCTGAGTGAATGAATTCCTGGTGATAAAGAAATGCGACCATGTAAATTATTATTTTGAAATAGAAGTGAATTTTTATTTAAAAATAATTTGTGATAAAATAATCCATCTTCGTTACCATATTCACGATTTTCCATCGAATTCATTTCCTGTGATTGTTCAAAACTCAAAGAATCATATGCAAACTCGAATATCAATGAATCATTAATAAATATGTGTGCTCTATAAAATTGAAAACGATGGGAATTTGTAAAGTGTCTATCTTCATAGTTAAGTGCAAATCCAACCCGCCCTCCTGTGCAGATTATTGAATCTGAAATAGTATAGAACCCGGTCTGAATTGGATTTAATGGGAATTCTCTCGGCAGAGGAAATCCATTTATTTTGGTTTCTGATGTAAGGGGAAAAATAGTAAGTCCCTTTAAAGAAGGAGGCAGAACATCAGCAATGTTAATTCCATATAATTGGGGATTGAGTGTCGCTCCGTTCGAATTACGTAACTCAAAATGCAAATGAGGTCCAAACGAAGCCCCGGTATTTCCGGTGTAACCTAATAAATCTCCTTTTTTAAATACAAATTTGGTTGGATTATAATAGGTATTTGTAAGGTAGGAGTTGAGCTTAATTTGCTGGGAATGAAGTTCGCTTTCCAATTCATTGGAAAATTGACTTAGGTGACAATAAACTGCAATTATTCCAGTATGGGTTTCCAAATAGAGTGCCTTACCATATCCTGTAAAATTCGTTACCATTCGAGAAATAAATCCATCCTCTATAGCATAAACTTTATATCCTTCCATCCCATTTGTTTTTATATCAATTCCCATATGAAAATGATCTTCCCTGAATTCACCATAATTAGAAGACAAATTTTGATTGGCATCAACCGGAAAAATGAATTGACTAAATGCAGATGAACTAAGCACGAAATAAAAACAGAAAAGAACAAAGAATGGGGTCATGGAAACGTTATAATTTATCCAATATTTTATACCCCACTCAACGTTTGAAAAAGACAGATGTAAATTTTAGTCCATCAATTAGTTGAAAACTTAATTATTACTCTAAAAATGGATACGATATCATTTATCGTTTTTGTGTGTTTTGAAGTGAATTTTACCGTTGAGATTCAAAATGTTAGGTTACTTAGATTTATCCTTCAAACTCTTCAATTCTTCCTTTAATAATTT
>CAZBZK010000003.1:0-26412 GCA_964496365.1 uncultured bacterium | reverse complement strand
TGTTAGGTTACTTAGATTTATCCTTCAAACTCTTCAATTCTTCCTTTAATAATTTCATATCTTTTTTCAATATTTCTAAATCTTTTTCTAGTTGGTCATCAAAAAAAATAAAGTCGTCGTCATGATCAAAATTACCGTACAAATACTCATTTTTTAATTTACTAAATTTGTTTCTCCCTTTGGAAAGACCGAAATCTTCATCAAAACCAAAACGAAAAGCTTGTTTTCGTTTTCCCAAAATTACATTAACTTTTTTCACACGACCTTTTCGCACGATTTTTACTGTCACTTTTTCCTCTGGCTCAAACGTTTGAATTGTTTGAGTTAAATTAAAGGCATCCCAAATGTCTTCATCATTTATTGCTATTATGACATCTCCTGCTTTCAATTTTGCTATTTCTGCTGGACTATCCTCTACAATTTCTGAAATTAATACACCACCGTCAGATTTTACGTTAAAATACTCTTTCAGTTGATCTGAAATATCTTCACAATGTACGCCGAGAAATGCCGTTTCATTAAAAGTTGATGTTTGATTTGCATTGAAGATTGAATCTAATTGGAAGTCAAGATTCATATCATCAATGAGATCGTTGATAGCATTTAGTTCAACGATATCTTTTAAATCAACATTATAGGTGTTGGTTTCACCATCTTTTTCGATGGTGAGATTCAAAATGTTATTTTTGATATTCGCTTCCACACGGGTTTGATTTTCGACGTATTTATTTGATTTATTTTTGGAGGAAATATTTTTGTTTATTTCAGTCGGATAAATCAAACCTGCGGATAAAAATATCCAAATTATCTTATACATTTTTCTTCCTTATTTTTTTGTAAAAACGTCTGTTTTTATATTTAGTTCCTAAGACGGGAATATTTCTGTGAAAGAAATTCAATTCATTCTTAATTTCGGATCAAGTATTATCTAACATTTCATCTGAGGATTTTTTTATGAAACCAATTTTTACAAAATTTTTAGTATTGTTTTTTATTCCATTTGGCTTGGTTCTTGGAATAGGTGGATTTGGATTTCAGGGGGGACAATCTCTTTTGTCTGTTAATTCTTCTCAAAATACTGAGGGAGGAGCAACACTTAATACCTCAGAATTTTCGAACCCACTTTCTGGTGGTGGCTACCTTTATATTGATGTGATACCATTCATTGATCTGGAGGCAGACATTTCTTTATCCCTAAAAAAATATTCCTTTGACTTTACAAATATTCAGGACACTTATCCTCCTGAATCTGAAATTCGTTCCATCGGACCCTATGATTTTGGCTGGGTGGATTTTTCGGTCTATCTGACTGCAGGGAAAAAGATATTCGGATTGGGAATTCCTCTGCTTGCAAAAGCAAAATTATTCTACGGTGGCGGATACAATATGCACACAGTAACACCGTTAATGAGTTTGGGTTTAATGAAAAATGTGTTGGGAGGAAATTTAGACAATGACCCGAGAAATTTATCTGAAAATGATTTGATAGATTTTTTAAAGGACAATCAGGTAAAAACAAATGGATTCCACATCCAATCGGGGCTTCAATTTAAAGTTTTGTTTTTAGACACATTTGTTTTTTACCGACATTCATTTGCTAAAGATGTTGTGCCAGACCATGATCATTTTGGCAGTTTAAATGTTAGAATTGGTTACGGACTCTAAAGTTTTTTTGCTAATACAATCGTATTTATAGATTCCCAGTCTGCACCGGAATTCTCATCCATAGCAGCAATTAATAATACATAAATTCCTATACGAGCAGAATTACCATTGGAGTGTAATCCGTCCCACGTGACGACACCTTCACGGGGGACGTGTAAATTCCAAACTGGTCGAGCAATTGAAAATCCGTTTATATCAAATAATTCTACCTTCAATATCCCTTGATCGAATGGTAGAGAATAATGAATAACCAATACATCATCTATCCCATCACCATCGGGAGAAAAAGGATTGGGTTCTAAACGCACGTTTCCTTTTGAGGGGACAGATGCAACAAATAAACTGTTTTTTTTCCCCGGAGTCATTCCTTGAGTATTGACGGCTACTCCCCATCTTGATAACAAATTTGATGTGTATTCCGGACGGAATTTTTCTAAGGATCGGTGATCTTCTATGGACCAGAATTCATTATAAATCAATGAATCAATTACCATCCCGGTTCTGTCCAAAAGATACAGTGCATCTCCTGAATTGTTGAGTGCCGGGAATCCGTTTGTCGGCAAGATAAATTGAGATTCCGTACTCATTGAATTTTGAATGGATGAATCTCCGGCAATAACTATTATATCATTCTCTCTCATCTCAAATGGAGGAAATATTCGATTTACCATTGTATTATCTAAAAATTGCCATCCTTCTATATTTCCTGAAATAAAACTAAACAATTCGACAAACTCAGTTTGAGTGGAGTCAGGAATGGGAAGAAATTCATTAAAAACCACAGAACCAAATGGATAACTCACCTCCAATGTATCTTCCGCATAATTATCCGTCAAGTTTAAATCATTATTCACCGCCAGTTCTATCTCAAAAATATGTCTTCCTGCTGTTTGAGGAGGAAGAGAAATTTTCAAAATTATCGTATCCAATATTCCCAATTGTGAAAACGAAGATGTACCTTTTTCATTTCCTAATTCGACTAATCTAACTGATCCGGATAACATACTGTTTCCGTGGTTGAGAATTGGAATAAAAAAATCCGTTTCATCAATTTCAGTTGGAAATATTGGTTTATGCGACATGGAATCTACCAAAATAGATCCGTCAGTTTCTAGAGGAGCAACGCTATTCATCAATCCCGGAGTCCCCAATGAATCCAACGATTGGAGCCAGTTTCCATGGAAAGATGAAATGTCAAAATACCTCTTCTCTAAACTAAATCCTTCAAGTATATTTCCTGACCAGCCAACTGAATCTACTGAAATTCCCTCAGCACTCACTAAAAATAAACTATCCGATGTGGATAAGGAATTACCAATGGATGAATCATCAACTTTTATAAAAATTGTTTCTTGGGGAATCATTTCTGAATATATTCCAGATTCCAAAGGATAATCCCCTTCCATGATCAATGCAAAATGTCTCGGTGGAATCTTTAATCCAAATCCTGAATCTTCCAAAGTATCTTCAGAATAAATATCCCTAATTTTCCATCCGGAAAGATTAGCGGTGTCAACGGTAGAGGTATTAAACAATTCCACAAATTCATTCGGACTGTCAGATCCTTCTAAATTATACATAATCTCCGTGATAACAACTTGACCTGTAGCAACAGTTATTAAAAAAAGAATGAAAACTATTTTTATCATTTTTTGTTTTTGATAAACGATTTTATTTTGCTTTTTAAAATAGTTCGAGTTTCTCTAAATGAATCTAAATGATTTTTATTAAAAGACCAATCCTGAAACGGGTCCTTTATGCTCCAATGAATGCGAAGAGCATTTCCGGGGAAAACGGGACACACCTGCTTAGCAGAATCGCACACCGTAATTACCACATCCATCCCTAAGTTTATAAAATCCCCTATAGGATCAGAAGAATGGCCGGAAATATCAATCCCGATTTCATTCATTATTTCGATTGCCAAAGGATGGACACAGCTGGGATGTGAACCAGCACTATATACTTCATAACAACTGTCTCCTAAATTTCTCAGAAGCCCTTCGGCTATTTGGGACCGGCATGAATTTCCGGTACAAACAAAAAGAACTTTTATCTTTTCTTCGGACATGGGTAAAATTCAAGCAATAATTCGTTTCATAACAAGAAGAAATATTTAATTAATTTCAATAACTGAAATTCTCCAATTGTTAACCAATCTTTGAATAAATTTTGTCGTGGTAATGAAAGAAAAAGGAACTGAAAGCCTCTTATTTACGAAACCGTTTACGTCCTATCCGGGACTAACGTTATCTGAAATCAATCAATATCTTCCGGCATTAAGAAGAGCCGATGATATTAATTTTGAAAGGGGAAAACTTGAAGATGGGCTGTTTCTTGCTGATGCGATAGACGGACTTTCACGTTTACCTAAAAAATCAATCGATTTAATAATTACAGAACCACCCTCAGATCCCATTCATGAAGGAATTGAAACTGGATCTTCTATGACGTTAAATGAATTTTACCATTGGAATGAAAATTGGCTGGCGGAATCACACAGAATATTAAAGGCGACTGGAGCAATTTATGTGTTGTGTGACTGGAAAAAGTCGGGGATGTATCATAGCTTACTATCTCAATTTTTTCATGTCCAATCACGTATTACTTGGAAAAATAACGGTGATTTTGACAGGACAAATGCAAAAGGTTGGAAAAACGTTTTATCTGATATTTGGTATGCCACCAAATCTGAAGAATTTATGTTCGACGGAATACTGGTCTCTCGAAAAAATATTAAAGAAGATACGTTGAACGACTCCATCAATTTTTGGGATGAAAAATTTAAGGATTCAACTACAGATATGATTGATGGAGGAATCCCTGAAGAAATTATTTTACGACTATTAAACGCCAGCAGTTTTAAATTAAGTTGGGTTGTGGATCCTTTCACTCGGTACGGATTGACGGGAGTAGCTTCAAAAAAGATGGGACGGCGATTTATTGGCCTTGAAATGAATCAGGATCGACTGCTCATGGCGATGAAACGAATTGATCAAACTTAAAAGAGAACATTGATGTCATTTTTTGAACAAATTCAAACGGATATGTACTCTGCGATGAAATCCAATAAAAAAGCAACCGTTGCTACGCTTCGAACGATTCTATCCGTTTTAAAATCAAAACAAATTGATAAACAGAATAAACTAACTGAAGAAGAAGAATTAAAGATTATTATGACATGTGCAAAACAGCGGAAAGAATCTATGTCCATATTTGAAAAAGGAGGAAGAAATGATCTAGCACAAAAAGAACAAAATGAATTATCTATCATCGAAAACTATTTACCAAAAATGTTGGATGAACAATCAATTAGAAAATTAATTAAGAAAATAATTTCAGATGCTGGTGCAACAGGAATGTCCGATATGGGAAAAGTGATGCCTTTGATTATGAAATCTGGAGGTGGGTTAATCGATGGTAAACTAGCACAATCCATAGCAAAGGAGTTATTAGCGTCTTCTCATGACATTTCTTGATGTCTTAGCAGGTTTGTTCCTCATGTGGTTTGGATATCGTGGTTATAAAAAAGGAATTATTGAAGAAATAGGTTACATTGTAGGATTAGTAGGGGCAATTGTTTTAACGCTTTCATGGTATGTGAGTTTATGTGAATTTCTGGTAACATGGATTCCTTTCCATGGATATTTATTGATTGGGACTGCAATTTCATTATTATTTTTCCCATTATTATTATTATTTCGAATGGGTTTTAAATTATTGGAGTTTTTTATTTCATCTACCAGAATGGCTTCCATAAATAAGTGGTTTGGAGTGTTACCGGGGGTAGTCAAAGGAGTATTAATCCTTGCGATGGTGATATGGAGCATTGAAATAATTGACCATCCAAAATGGTCAAACATCATTCAATCAAATTTAAAAATTTCATCCAAACTTACGGAATTAAGGATTGGAATCTGTCACCATTTTAGCTGGACAGACCCGGTGGTCAGCGGAAAAAATAATTTTAAACAGTGGATTGAAAAAGGTCAAAAAAAGTAATGACAAAAATTTCACCGGATGTTATAGAACACATAAGACAAACTGCAGATATTGTGGATGTTATTTCAGGAGTAGTGAATCTGAAAAAACGTGGGCAGAATTATTTTGGTCTTTGTCCTTTTCATAATGAAAAAACTCCTTCATTTAGTGTGGCTCCAGCTAAAGAAATTTATCACTGTTTTGGTTGTAATGCAGGTGGAAATGTGTTTCATTTTTTGATGGAATATGAAAAAATGTCGTTCATTGAGGTGGTAAAAACATTGGGGTCCAGATATGGCATTGAAGTAAAGCTTTCTTCGGATAATCAAAATCAAAATGAGTTAAAACGCCTTCGTGATTTTCATGATGTAACTACGAATTTTTATCATGAGTTATTGAATGCAACAGAAGGGAAACCAGTACTGAAATATTTAAAAAGCAGACATATATCTGAAAAAATAATAAAAGAATTTCAGTTGGGATTTGCTCCTAATTCTTGGGATAGACTTTTAAAATTAGCCAGAAAAAATGGAATTCCCGGGAAAATAATGGAGAAGTCTGGATTGTTTTCTCATTCTGAAAAAGGTGTTTTTGATCGCTTCAGAAATCGTCTCATGTTTCCCATTTTTAACCCTGGAGGTCAAGTCATAGCTTTCGGTGGGAGATCTATGGATAAAGATGATCCAGCGAAATATATGAACTCTCCGGAAACTAAATTATATACAAAAAGCAGAGTGTTTTATGGATTGCACAAATCACAAACAGATATTCGAAAATCAGGAATGGGTATTTTGGTCGAAGGATACATGGATTTTCTCCAATTATATCAAATTGGAATAACAAACGTCATAGCTGTTGCTGGAACCGCATTTACGGAAAATCATGTTCATCAGGTACGAAAATTAACCCGTAAAATATTATTAATGTATGATGGAGATACTGCTGGCAGAAAAGCCAGTATTCGTGCAGGATACATGCTATTAAGAGGAGGAATCGAGCCATGGATTGTCCCTGTTCCAGATGGTTTGGACCCGGATGATTGGGTCATTGATTCAGGAGGGGAAGTCATAAAAGAAAAATTAAAATCTGCCCAACCACTTATTAATTATCATATTCAATTGGCAGAGTTCAACACCAAATCACCCTCTGAGCGGACTGAATTTATTCAAGAAATAATTTCAGAAATTGCTCTAATTCATGATCCAATATTCAAAAACGAAGTATTTCGAAATATTTCAGATACATTAAACATCAACGAAAAAAATCTGATACGGTTTTCAGACAAAGAGGCTCGTCGAAAAAAGACACAAATGAACGAAGATAACCCTTCAAATATTCCAACACTTTATTCCTCACAAAGCGAAAAAGCCCAACTGGAATTGGTGAAAATTTTGGCAGGAGAAAACTTGACGAACAGACAAAAAGTACGAGATGCCTTAACCATTGATTATTTTAATACTCCAGTTTTAAACCAGTTAGCTCAATTTTTTTTTAGTCAATACGAAAAAGTAGATTATGGAATTGTACTCCAACAATTTGAATCAAAAAAAGACAGGGAGATCGTGGCGGGAATTTTGTTGGAATTGTCCTCCCCTGAAGAAGTGGATAAAACCATTAGTGAATGTGTGAACTCGTTGAAAGCCCAGCCCATTCGAAAGAAAATTGAAGCAACCAGAATGAAATTGAGAGAAAAAGAAAAATCGGGTGAGGATGTGTCAAACATGTTAATGGAAATATCTGAACTGCGTAAAGAATTGGAATCTTTGTCCTTTGGAGATGGATAATGATTTCGATTTTTATTAATTTTCGACCTAAATGAAGGAGTACTTTTTATGAAAACTAAATCACCAAACATCCAAAGTTGAAAAATTTTTGATACGAGCGAAGAAATATATATATATAATCATTTGGGAATAGATAAAGGTAACGATATGCCAATGTATGATTATAAATGTTGTTCTTGCAGTAAAATCTTCGAGGAGTTAGTTTTTTCGAGTTCAGATGGGGAAATGGAAATCAATTGTCCCCATTGCCATGGAAAGAAAACGGAACGACAATTGTCCGCACCTGCAATTTCAATCGGTTCGTCTTTTAAACCAGCTTGTGAAAAACCAAGTTGTTCCACTCCTGAAAATTCGGGGTTTGGTTGAGCTAATTAAATCTGCAGTTGCAGAGTTTAAACCAGTCATACCAACCCTATTATAGATTATTTTTACGTTTTTGTGGAGGATGTGGAAGCAACCTATCAATTTTTGCAGCCAAACTAAAGTCACTTTCTGAAAGTCCATTAATTGTGTGAGTCCATAGTTTAATTCTTACTTTACCCCAAGCCAGGAAAATATCGGGATGGTGTCTCTGTTCTTCCGCTAAAGATCCAACTCGAGTTGTAAAGTCAAGAGCAAACTTGAAATTATCAAATTCCCAATTCTTTTCAAGATGATGTTCGTTGACCACTCGCCATCCGTTTCCCAGTTGGTTTTGAAACAAATTTAATCTTCCACCTTTTATAGGAAGACTATTTCCCCGGTCTGAAGTACTAACTTTATTTTTCAACTTCACCTCCCAATCGTTAATAGGTTATTAATTTTTTTATGCTTATTCGTACTCGATCTCGTAATTCCTCAATAGTTAGGTTTTTATAATCTTGTAAATAAATCGGATGACCAAATGTTAATGTGAGTATCCCTGGTTTTATTCTCCAGTCTGGTTTACTTTTTGCTTTAAATGCACCTGAAAGTCCAACAGGTATTATGGTAACTCCTGTATTTTTTGCCAGATGAAAAGGGCCTTTCTTAAATTTTCCTAATTCGCCGGATAATGACCGTGTCCCTTCAGGAGATATGAAAAAAGAAATACCATCATTTATTGCTTTTTCTGCTAAATCAAGACTGTGAATGGCATCTTTTAATTTTTTTCGTTTTATGGGAATGACACCATATCGTTTTACAATCCATCCCCAAATAAACCATGAAAATTGCTTATGAGCACCAACCGCCGTTACATAATGAGAAATAGATGCTACTAACATAAATGAATCGAATAACGACCCATGATTAAAAAGATAGAGATAAGGTTGTCCTGTTTGAGAAGGGACCTCCCCTTTTATGATTAACCATTGTCCACTAAAAAATAAAATAATGCGACAAATTGATTTTGCTAATGAGTATAGGTTTTTAGATGGGATAAAAACTGAAATAAAAAAGTAAATTGACACAAGAACAAAAAATATTATAGATGCCAATGGCCAAATAATAAGAGAAATAATTGTTTTAAACATCTAAGTTAATTTCATCAACTCAAATAATTTGTGATTCGCTTTTGGGAACGCAAATTGATTTATTTCCTCGGGTCTAATCCAACGGTATGGTTGATTCACCCGTAATGTGGATCCATTTACCAACATACAGTGAAACCCTGAAAGTGCAACACCAAAATGGCTGTAACGATGATTTATAAACCCTATTTTGATTTTAACATTTACATGAAGGTTATATTTATTTTTCAATATTTTCATGAGTTGCATTTGATGGTTTAAATTATTTTGAAACCGTCCTCCGGGTAATTCCCAGAGGTTTGTTAAATGCTTATATCCAACTCTTTGTAGAATTAAAAAGGTATCTTGTTTCCATACTAAGCCCGTCAAAACATTCAGAATGGGAATGGGTTGTTTTTTTTTTGTAATCGGATACCTTTCGGGATGACCGGAATCATACCCTCGACATACTAATTTTAATGGACATATTCGACATTTCGGATTTATAGGTTTACAAAGAGTGGCTCCCAATTCCATAAGTGCTTGGTTAAAATCTCCCGGTCTGTTGTGATCAATCCATTTTTCTAAAGAGGAAATCAATCTTTTCATATTAAAAGAAGTTAAATTCCTGAATTGAAACACTCTGCACATAACTCTCTTAACATTTCCATCCATGACAGGGTGAGGTTCAGAAAAAGCAATTGAATACACAGCTGATGCGGTGTAGTTACCGACACCGGGCAATGATTTAAAGTCCTCTATATCTTTGGGTAACATTGAATCGAAATTTGAATAAATTATTTTTACAGCATTATAAAAATTCCTGCAACGGTTATAATAGCCTAAACCCTCCCAAAGTTTGATCAATACATCCAAGTTACTTTCCGAAATTGATTGAAAATCCGGAAATTTTTTAATCCATTTTTTGTAATATGGAATGACTGTTTTTACTTGGGTCTGTTGAAGCATCACTTCAGAAAGCCAAATTTTATAGGGGTCGAGTGTTTTTCTCCATGGTAAGTTTCGTTTAGATTTATCGTACCACTTTAAGAGTTCAACTGTAATATTAGTTGTAGAATACATATATTAAATTGAGTTTTTAAATTTTACCATCATCCAGTGGAATGTTAATAATGCTTCTTTTAATTCTCCTTGATTTTCCAGTGGAATATGACGAAATACATCTTCACCAATTTTATCTAATTTCACTTCAATTTCGTATGATGCTCTCTCACCAAGTTCAGTTAGCGTGATAATTGTAATTCTTTTATCTTCTCTATGTTTGGATTTTTGAATCAAATTTCGACGAAACATTCCGCCAACTAAGCGTGTGGCAGTACTATTATCCACCCCGATTTTTTCTGCAAGTGATGTCATATCTAAGCCGTCATCCGGCAAAGAAGTTAATATGAGCATTTGTGAAAGAGTGAATGACTCTCCACGAATTGTTTTTCTGAAAATTGCCTGCAATGAAAGCAGGTATTGTTTCATGAGTTCACCACATTCCATATTTGTAACTTACAACTAATATAAAAATAAAAAAATATTTTTCTTTAATTTATTCTGGAAGTTCCCATAATCGTGTAACATGATTATGATAAAGAGTAAGTATAAGATTTTTCTCCACTAGTTTTAGTTTGCTGTGGCCGATTATTTTCCAATGATCCAGTTTCAAATTTTCAACCACATACCATTGACCGGGAATCAGAGGTTCGGAAGGCCTGTATTTAGCGATGGGATCTGCTCCATTTTTACCGGAAGTGGGGCCACTTTGGGAAATCGTATTTACCACTCCATCGTTTTCAAACCAGGACGCATCTGTGCTCGTACCATCTTGATATCGAATTGTATTAGATCCAATTAGCCTTGATCTGATTCTTAACATAAGACTCATATTTTTATCTGGAATATGGTGAGATGAAATATTGCTTTTATGGGTTGAGCTGGTTGTAAATGAAAAATAATAAATGTCAGATTGTGCAGGGAGAATCGTATTTAATTCCTGAGCACCATCTAAACTTAAATCCCAAGCACAAATATTTTTTGTATTCCAAGCTGGATGATTCCTCATCCGCTTAAAATAATGAATCCAGCTTTCTTTTTCACCTCGATTAAATCCCCAGTGTTGTAAATCGAAATCATAATAACCCGTTCCCACTGCCGCTCCAAGCACAATAAAATTCTGAAGAAATGGTACAGATTTGTTTACTAAATCAGATAGAGTCGTTCCGTCATGGGGCGTGGAAATGGATGTGATGGACTTAATCCAACCTTTGTTTTCAACACCTAACAATTGACTAGGTTCTGGTGAATGGTTTAATGAATCTGTTAAAAAATTTTGGCTTAACTGATGAGCAAGCATTCGAATGGTTTGTCCGCCCATACTGTGACCAATGAAGTGAAGCGGATTATGATGGTCCCATTGAGGATAAAACCCTTCATAATTTTTCCCGTTCGGTTTTTGAATAATGCCCCATTTCTCTGAATGTGCTTTTCCATAATCCACCTGACCACCTTTGAGCTGGTAATATGTTTCCACAGCTCTTTCCCAATTACTGGAAACAGGCCCAACGGAAACGGTAAAAACTGTAAATCCTAATAACTCCAAATAAGTTTCTAAATCGTATTCACCTCCCCAATATGGATAACCGCCTAATTCCTCGGGACCCCAACCAATAAATCCATGTACCAACACAATTGGGAATTGATTTTCTCCCTGTAAAAGGGTGAACCATAATAAAAAACCTCTAAATAATGTTTTCATTTATAATAATTATTTTTCTGATAACCGAAATTATTCATATCGGATTTTAGCGGAAATGTGAAACAATTAAATGCTAAAGAAATTCTATTTGAATCACTATTATTTTTAGAAACAAAGTGATTCAATTGCGATGGGAACAAAACCAATTTTCCGGTAACGGATGGAATTTCAAGCTCATGAATTTTTCCCATTCTAAAAAAAATATTTCCACTATTGTTAGGTACATCAAGGTAAAACACTCCTGAAATTTCCGATTTATTCTTATGGCTATGAACTCCTGTGGATTCCCCCGGTTTGGCAATATTAAACCAATATTCATTTTGTGGAAACCCAAATAGATCATGAGGAATTATGAATGATTGTTTATAAACACTTTTGGTTAATGATAAAAACTTTGAAAGTAATAGAAGAACCGCTGGGATTTGCATGGGTCCTAAATAAATATTTTCCCATCTTTTATTAATGAAATGTGAATACGAATAATCTTGTTTGTGGTTATTTAATTCATCCAGGGTTTTTATAATATCTTGTTCGCAATTTAATAACTGGGTTACAAAAAGTTTATGACCACAGAAATTAATTTCATCCATTTTTAGACTTTATCAGATTCCAAAGCGGCATATTTCTGCCAGAAACACACCGCTTTCGCCCATTCTTTTGAATTATAATGAGCTGAGGTTCCACCTTTTAAATCCAGTTGATTCCTCATCATAGTTACCGGTCCCATGGGTAATATATCTATTCCTTTAGGGAGAGCATGAATGCTGATTAATTCCCATTCTGCATTTGATGAATTCTCATTATTTTCTGCTAAAACATCATGACGGTAAAGAATAAATTCAACTTTCCCTGCACTCAAAGGCTCACCATTTGAGGCTCGAATTTGAATATACGGTTCCTCGTCTTTTCTCCTTGAAATCCACTTGGCTTTTAATTTTGTATTTTTATTTATTTTAACAAATGGACACTTAAAATACTTTTTGAATGAATTACATGCTTCTACAATCACAACTCCATCCCGATATCCAGACATGTATTTCCCCTTTGTAAATTGTTTTGAAGCATGGCTTGCGATTTCTTCAAACGTTAATTCTGGGGAAAAAGTTTTGCCAGAACCGGAAACCTGACGCCTGACAAACTCATTGACAGCTACGAATTTCTTTCTCAATGAATCACCCAAGTTTAATCGGCCATCTTTTTTAATCGCCTTCTATAACGGAAATATCCGATTATAACCAACATTGCAAGAATGAACCAGAGACTAATTTTCATTTTTTTCCGAACGTTTTCCGATGAAAAAGCAAACCATTAATGAGATTGATGATAAATAATTCTCCATAACTTTTATTAACTCATTGGAATTTACACAGGTTATATTTATTTAAACATATCAAAACCAATCTCGTTTTAATTTTCTACTCTTCTTTTATGATATTTAAAACCCATTGGAGTTCATATGATTCGTAATTTTATTTTTACTTACATTTTTGTCATTTCATTTTGTTTCGGAATAAACAAAATGTTAGTGCATCCGGAACCCGGGAGCGGAGAATACACCCTACCATTTTTCCCCATGAATCAATTTAAATCGCAAGTGGCTACTCCTGATTCAATAGTGGGATATAAACTGGGATCAAAACCCCTAAGTCACCAGGATATCATATTGTATTTTAAATATTTGGATAAACATTTCAAAAATGCTCAACTTCATAAATATGGATACACATATGAAGGAAGGGAATTGGTATATCTTGTGATTACCAGTGAAGATAATTTCAATCGACTCGATGTTATTCGAGAAAATATATCAAAACTTGCCGATCCGAGAAAACTTGATAATTCCAACGAAGCAAAACAAATCATTAAATCTACACCTGCTATAGCTTGGATGGCGTATGCAATTCATGGGGATGAGCTTTCTGGAGCAGATGCTGGCGTTCAACTTGCTTACCAATTATTGGCTGGGACAGATGACTATTCAAAAATGATTCGTGATTCTTTGGTTATTTGCATTGACCCCCTTCAAAATCCTGATGGCAGGACCAGGTTTTTAGGACAAATGACTCAATGGAGTGGAGTTATGATTAATTATGATACTCAAAGTTCCCATCATCGTGGTCAATGGCCTTGGGGAAGAGGAAATCATTATTTATTTGATTTAAACCGAGATTGGTTTACCCAAGTGCATCCGGAATCGAAAGGAAAAGTGGAAGCTATTTTGGATTGGCATCCTCAATTGGTCGTAGATGGGCATGAAATGGGTCCACTGGACACTTACTTATTCAATCCTCCCAGAGAGCCATTCAATCCCTTTATGCCAGAATTAATTTTCAAATGGTGGAAAATCATGAGTTTGGAGCATTCTGATGCATTTGACCAGCACGGATGGAACTATTATACTCGAGAGTGGAATGAAGAATTTTTTCCTGGATATGGAAGTTCATGGTCCATTTACTTAGGTGCAGTAGGGCTATTGTATGAACAGGCAGGAGTGGATGGCTCCCAAATACTTCAAAAAGATGGTACGGTGTTAACTTATAGAGAATCTGTTCATCATCAGTTTGTTAGTTCAATGGCAAATTTGATGACCGTTGCAGACAACAAACAAGATTTACTTCGGGACTACTACCGGGAAAAATATGAGTCTGTTTATGCCAAGCCCCACCGATTGAAGGCGTTTATTTTTCCTAAAGGGAACAATAATTCTTTAGAAAATCAATTTGCAGAAACTTTGTTAAGGCAAGGAATCGAAGTGGGACAAACATTACAAATTGAGAAATTGAAACAAGGAACAAGGTCGGACGGTAAATCAAAAACAAATATCATCATTCCAAAAGGGTCTATGCTAGTGCGACTAGATCAGCCAAATCATGCTTTGGTAAAGGCAATTCTTAGTTTTGATATCAGAATGAATGATGCTTTTTTAGAAACGGAAAAACGTCAACGACTTAAAAACAAAGGGAGTAGGCTTTATGAAGCTACAGGATGGTCATTGCCAGTTGCCTATGGAATTGAGGGGTATTATACCGAGGATTTACCGCCGTTGGTAACCACAAAATACATTCCTCATTCAAAACGTGGAATAATTTTAAATCCAAATGCAACTTACGGATATTTAATTCCAATCCTAGATCATCGCAGTTATGCTTTGCTTAATGTATTATTTGGCAATCAATTAAACGTATGGTCAGCAAAAAAAGGGTTTTCCATAAACGGGAATGAATTCAATGCTGGCACCTTGCTTTTAAAATTGGGGTCTAATCCAATTATTTCAATAGATTTTCTTCAGGAATTAGCACTGGAATTTGGAATAGACATTTATGGGGTAAATTCCGGACTTGCGGAAACGGGTCCTGACTTGGGAGGAGGAGAGTTTCAATTGCTTGAAATTCCTAAAATTGCAATTTTGGGAGGATCTCCAACATCATTTTATAGTTTTGGAGCTGTTTGGCATTTAATAGATTCAAAGTTTCAAATTCCATTTTCAATTTTGGAGACAGGGAACTTTACCAGTGCAGATTTGCGAAAATACAATGTGATTATCCTTCCATCTGCTTGGGGTGGTACTGAAGCTTATAAACGATATTTTGGAGATGTAGGAATTGATAAACTGGAGAACTGGATTGAAGATGGTGGGACTATCATTGGTATAGAAACAGGAACTCATTTTCTAACGGATACAACGGTGGCAATTTCCTCATTACGGCAAAAAAGACAAGTTTTGAAAGATATGGACAAATATGAAAAGGCATTGAAAAATCTCATCAATGCAGAATCTCCCGATATTGATAGTTTGGCTATTTGGGAAGGAGTCAGCAAAAATGCACCAAAGACCAAAGAAAAAACTGAATTATCTTTAGAAGAATGGAAAGCAAAAGACAAATTAGCAAGAAAACTTTCTCCCCGTGGAATGCTTATGAAGGCCACTATCGATAAGGAACATTGGCTATCATTCGGTTGTGAGGACTATATCGTGCCAATGGTGAATACATCTGTGGCTTTATTGAGTGATGAACCTGGTGTCGCCGTTTCACGGTTTTCAGATGAGAATGAAATAAGGGTTTCAGGGTTACTCTGGCCAGAAGCAAGACAAAGATGGGCAAAAACCGTTTATGCCTCAAGAGAAGGATATGGAAATGGTCAAATTATTCTTTTTGCCACTGACCCAAATTTCAGAGGATATTTTCACAATACAGAACGATTGTTTTTGAATGCACTACTTTTGGGTCCCGGTATGGGAACCAATCAACCGATTAGGTGGTGATTCGAAATTACTCAGGAAGATAATGAATTTAAATATTTTGCATCTCCTCACCGGTTTGATAACCAATGGGAAAGCCAGTTGTTCGGAGTGAAATTAATTTAGTTTTTCCTCCATCGTGATATTAAAAAAAGGAGATGATAATTACCTTATCGAATCCAATTTTGTTTTCAACTTTAAACAGTTTTTTGTAAATAATTATTCAATTCACCAACACGAAAATCCAAGTCTTCAAATTGTTCGGAACGAATCAGTGAAACACAAACCCTTACCCCCTCAATGGTGCTGCCGGTAGTATTGAGGGGAATTCCAGCAAGACCAAATAGGAGCATATGATAAAGTAGTGTCTCGCTTGTCATACCTTCCCTCTTGATGGTAAAATAAAATCCATCAGCAATGGATTCTTCCAAGTCGTTCGGATAAGCCAACTCAAATCCATGTTTTAGAAATATCTTTTTCGCTTCTTTAGCCCGATCTGCATATTTTTTCAGATTAGAAAGGAAATCATATTCTCCAGAGGAGGCAGACTCAAAATATGAAGCCAATGCGTTTTGTGCAGATTGTGCGACACCTGCGGTTGTGGGGTAAAGTCCTCCATGTATAAAAGCATTCCCCAGTTTGTCTGTATTAAAATATGTCTTTAGATACGGATATTTTTTATGCATTAAAGCAGGAGAAATAATGGTAACTGCAACTCGTTGTCCTGCATAACTGAAAATTTTTGAGCTGGAAATAATGATGAAATAATTATCTGTGTAAGTTGCTACGGTCGGCTGGTAAGGAGGTTCACCGGGAATACTATAATCATAACGAAAATCCATTCCAAAATATGCAATATCCTCAATTCCCATTACGTCATATTTCGTAAGCAAATTTCCAATTCCTTCCAGCTCTTTTTCTTTAAGACATATCCACGAAGGGTTATTCGGGCTTGACCAAATGACTCCACCGATTTTACCGGTTTTAAAAGATTTTTCCAGTCTTTCCAGTAATTTTTCTCCACGATGGTCGTACAAATCTAACGATTCCATGTTCAACCCCAAAAACCTTGCTTGCAGTTTATTTACCGGAAATCCAGGGTCGAGAAATAAAATGGTTTCTGTATTCTCTTTTCGTCGTGCGGAAATGGCTTGACTGATAAAACATCCATGCATCGCTCCCACTGTGGGAAGACAATTTTCCGGATTTACATGGATGTTCATAAATTTTTTACAGAATACTGATGTAGCTTGTTTTAATCTGGGAATTCCGTCAAAAGGAGGATAGGTTGAGGGTAAAGATTGATTTTCTGTGAGAACTTTAATTTCTTCTTTTGGACCCATTCTATCGGCTTTCAACCCGGGAATACCAAATTCAAATCGCAAAAACTCCGTCGAAAATTTGTCCGATAAGTTATCCACCAATCGGTTGAGTTCTCGGATACTTATTGTTTTTAAGTCAAGATTGCTAACCTCAATAAGTTTATCAATGACAAGTGAATTTAAAGGAAAGGGATTAGTGCTCATAAATCGGTTTTGATAACATCAGTAATATTTTTTTTTAATTTGTCAATTCTTTATAAAAATCAACATGCAAATTTTATGTATCACTACGATACTCGCAAGATAAAAAAAGGATTTATCATCTGAAAAAATACTACCAAGATAATGAAATCACTTTTTTAATATCTCTATTTTACTTATTATTATCCGTAATTTGTGTGTCAAATCAACACTCTATGGAAGACAAAAAAGAAAATTTATTTCAGGAAAAAATAGATACTGGTCTCAAAATTGAACCAAAAGATTGGATGCCGGAACAATACCGATCCCACCTAATTCGCCAAATGTCACAACATGCTCACTCAGAAGTAATTGGGATGCAGCCTGAGGGAAATTGGATAACCCGAGCACCTACCTTGCGGGCAAAAATGGTGCTCATAGCAAAAGTACAAGATGAAGCTGGACATGGACTTTATCTATACAGTGCGACAGAGACATTAGGAGTAACCCGTAATGAATTGATTAAACAACTACAAACCGGTAATGCAAAATATTCAAATATCTTTAATTATCCCACATTGACTTGGGCTGATATTGGTGCTATTGGTTGGCTGGTTGACGGTGCCGCTATTGTGAATCAGCAATCGTTGAGGCGTACGTCTTTTGGACCCTATTCCCGAGCGATGATTCGCATCTGTAAAGAGGAGAGCTTTCACCAGCGCCAAGGATATGAGATCATGTCTAAAATGTCAAACGGAACAGCAGAGCAGCAGGAAATGGCTCAGGATGCACTAAACCGGTGGTGGTGGCCATCTCTCATGATGTTTGGTCCCCATGATACCGATTCCGCTCATACTTCCAATGCCATGAAGTGGAAAATCAAACGGGGAACCAATGATGATCTTCGACAACTTTTTGTAGATCGAACTGTGAAACAAGCTAATCTCATTGGGTTAAACATACCCGATCCAGAATTAAAATGGAATCCAAAGACCAAACATTATGATTTTGGTAAAATCGACTGGGATGAATTTTGGGAGGTAGTAAAGGGAAATGGCTTCTGTAATAGAGAACGAATTAACAACCATGTGCAAGCCCATGAAGATGGACATTGGGTTCGGAAAGCCGCTTTGGCATATGCAGAAAAAACACAAAACGGAGCAAAAGTATGAGTACTGAAAACCTGCCTGTATGGGAAGTCTTCATTCAGCCTAAAACCGGTGCACATTTTGAACATTGCGGTTCTGTCCAGGCTGTCGATAAGGAAATGGCTCTCCAAAATGCCCGGGAACTCTACACCCGCCGCCAAGAAGGCACATGTATTTGGGTGGTGAAAACAGAAAACATCGTTTCCTCCAATCCCGAAGACAGTGGGTCTTTCTTTGATCCTGCAGATGATAAAGTGTACCGTTATCCAACTTTTTATAAGGTGTCAAAAAAGGCAAAAGGATTATGATGGCAATACATATGCTTTATAAATATGTATTGGCTCTTGGCGATGATGCCCTCATTTTAGGTCAGCGTTTATCCCAGTGGGCATACAGAGCACCTTTTTTGGAGGAGGACATAGCCTTGAGCAATATTTCTCTTGATATGTTTGGAAGGGCAAATCTCTTTTTAGAATATGCCGCAGAATTGAAAGGTGACCATACTACAGCAGATGATTTGGCCTTCAAACGCAATGAACGGGAATTTAGTAATCGTATTCTTTGTGAACAACCCAACGGAAATTTTGCTATGACAATGGTGCGACAATTTTATTTAGATGCTTTTAATAAATTATTTTTTCAAAAATTGATCGAAAGTGAAGATGATCAACTTTCTGCTATTTCTCAAAAATCTATAAAGGAAACCACCTATCATTTACGTCATTCATCCAAATGGATTATCCGATTGGGAGATGGTACGAATGAAAGCCATCAAAAGATACAATCTGCCATAAATGTATTATGGATGTTCACCCATGAATTATTTGAAATGAATAAAATTGATAATGAAATGTTACGACAGAACATAGGAGTGGATGGTTCATTACTAAAGGAAGAATGGAACCACATAATAAATGATACCCTTTCAGAGGCAACGTTGAATCGACCGGAAAATACCAATACACTCACTGGTGGGAGACAAGGCATTCATTCAGAACATTTGGGTCATTTATTGTCGGATATGCAGTATTTACAACGAGCCTATCCAAACGCCACATGGTAAAAGAAATTTCTACCAAGTCAGTTAGGGATTTGTTAAATAAAATTCCAGACCCGGAAATTCCGGCTCTATCTATTGTGGAGTTGGGAGTCATTCGGCAAGTGGAGTTTCTAGATAATCAATTTCAAATTACAATTACACCTACCTATAGTGGTTGTCCTGCTTTTTCATTTATGAAAGATGAAATTGTTCGTCATTTAGAGTCTGAGGGAATTACTAATTTTGAAATTACCACATCCTTGGCACCTCCATGGACGACCGATTGGTTAAGTGATGAAGCGATGTCCAAATTAAAACATGCAGGCATTGCACCACCTTTAAAAATTGTTGCATGTCCACGATGTGATTCTCAGACCGTGGTAGTTATTAGCAAATTTGGTTCTACCGCTTGTAAGGCTTTGTATAAGTGCAATGAATGCAGTGAAATCTTTCATCATTTCAAACGGATTTAGATTAAATGATACAATATGAAAAAATAAACGCAGTCGGGAAAATCACACTTAACCGACCTGAGAAATTTAATTCATTCATTCGGGTGATGGCATTGGCTTTACAGGATACTCTGGACAATTGTAAAGCTGATGAATCTATCCGCTGTATTCTCATTACGGGAAAAGGAAAGGCATTCTGTGCTGGGCAGGATTTGAAAGAAGCCACAGATCCAGAAGGACCTGAAATAGAGAAAATCGTAATGGAACATTATAATCCCATTATTCGGAAAATTCGTGGTATAGAAAAACCCATCATTGCGGCGGTAAACGGTGTAGCAGCTGGTGCCGGTGCTAATCTTGCATTGGCGTGTGACATTGTGGTAGCTTCCCAATCAGCCAATTTTATACAAGCCTTTAGTAAAATTGGGCTTGTACCTGATAGCGGTGGCACCTATTTTCTTCCTCGACTGGTGGGGCTTCCAAAAGCTACAGCAATGATGATGACAGGCGAATCGGTGAGTGCTGAAAAAGCTGAAATACTGGGAATGATTTATGCTGTTTATAAAGATGATATGTTTGAATTTAAATCAATGGAGCTATCAAAGTCTATTTCTGAAATGCCAACCAAAGGACTAGGATATACCAAGCAATTGCTAAATCATTCCCTCAATAATTCACTAGAAGAGCAGTTAGATTTAGAAACCAAAACTCAGTCACTCTCAGCAAAATCGGAAGACCACCAAGAAGGAATCCAGGCTTTTTTAGAAAAACGATCTCCTCGATTTACAGGGAAATGAGTAAAAGAATTTCAGTCATTGGGGCAGGAACAATGGGGACAGGCATTGCTCAAGTTGCAGCTTACAATGGTCATGAGGTGACTATTGTTGATTCTTCTTTTCAAGCATTAGAAAATTCTCAATCTAAACTAAAATCTATACTTAATCGCTTGACTGAAAAAGGGAAATTGTCCAAGAATAAATCCAAATCCATTCTTTCCCATATTAAATGGACTTCAGAATTGAAAAAGATATCCTATAGTAATTTGGTTATTGAAGCTATAATAGAAAAGTTGAAAATCAAACAAAAAGTGTTTTCCGAAATGGAAGCAATGGTGTCTGAGGATTGTATTTTAGCCACCAACACTTCCTCTTTGTCTGTGGAAAAAATTGCATCGGTTTGTAGGCTAAAAAATAGAGTTTTGGGGATTCATTTTTTTAATCCAGTTCCACTCATGAAATTAGTGGAAATCATTCCCACAGAAAAAACTGATGACCTATTATGGAAAAATGTGAAATCAATTTTAGAGAATTGGGGGAAATCGGTGGTAAAAGCCAAAGACACTCCAGGATTTATTGTGAATAGGGTTGCCCGCCCCTTTTACGGAGAAGCTCTCAAGATTTATGAAGAAGGCTTGGCAGACTTTGCCACCGTTGACTGGGCGATGAAAGAATTAGGTGGGTTCCGCATGGGACCCTTTGAGCTCATGGACTATATTGGTAACGATATAAATTATTCTGCTACCAATGCTGTATATAGTGGAACAAACCATGATCCACGCTACAAACCATCTTCCATCCAGAAAGAATTGGTAGATAAAGGATTTTTAGGACGTAAATCAGGACGAGGATATTACGTCTATTCCAATGGTGTTGTCTTACCTGAACCCAATATGAATGAATCGTTGGGAAGGGAAATTTTTAATAGAATTCTTGCCATGCTTATTAATGAAGCTGCCGATGCACTAAACCTTGAAATTGCAACAAGAGATGATATAGACACTGCCATGACTACAGGAGTGAATTATCCCAAAGGGCTTCTAAAGTGGGCAGATGAAATTAGAATAGAATCGGTATTCAATCAGGTGCAAGCACTTCAATCAAAATCAAATGACATGCGCTATCAACCCAGTCCCTTATTAAAAAAAATGGTACAGGAAAACACTACCTTTTATTCGTGAACATCCCTGAAAAAATTATAGACAATATATACAGAAATGATGCCTTCAGCCAATGGTTAGGCATCGAGATTATGGAAATATCTGAAGGATTTTGTAAGCTGAGAATGGCTGTCCGAAAAGAGATGTTGAACGGATTTCAGATCGCTCACGGGGGTATTGCTTATTCTTTGGCTGATTCTGCTTTAGCTTTTGCATCAAATTCTTATGGTAGAAAATCATTATCGGTGGAAACATCTATTTCTCATACAATTTCGGTAAAAAAAGGTGATTTTCTCATCTCTGAAACGACTGAAATTTCCTTATCCCAGAAAATAGGGATTTATCTCATCAATATTAAAAATCAGAATGGCCAAAAAGTTGCATTATTTAAGGGCACGGTTTACCGTACATCTAAAGAATGGTTCCCGGAAAGTGAATGAGTGAAAAAGACTCCTTTATTATAGACGCAGTACGGACACCCATAGGAAAATTTGCTGGAACGCTTTCTCCGGTACGTACCGATGATTTAGCCGCCCATGTGATTCAATCTTTAATGGATCACCATGATTTTGAAGCTTCCCAAATTGACGATGTTATTTTTGGGTGTGCTAATCAGGCAGGTGAGGATAACCGAAACGTAGCCCGAATGGCATTACTCCTAGCAGGGCTTCCAGTAACCGTTCCGGGTGAAACAGTAAACCGTTTATGTGCCTCCGGTATGTCGGCAGTTATCCACGCCCATCGTGCCATTCAATCTGGTGATGGTGATCTGTTTATTGCCGGTGGTGTAGAGCACATGACCCGTGCCCCTTGGGTGTTTTCCAAGGCATCCGCTCCCTTCGGAAGAGATTCTAAAATGGAAGATTCCAGTTTTGGTTGGCGATTTATCAATCCCAGGTTGGAGAAAATTTATGGTACCGAAAGCATGGGACAGACTGCAGAAAATGTTGCAGAAAAATACAATATTAATCGCCAAGATCAAGACAGTTTTGCCTATCACTCCCAAATGAAAGCTTCCCTTTCACAAAAGGAGGGTGTTTTCAAAGCTGAAATTTCACCCATTGCAATTCCCAAAAGGAAATCTGACCCCATTCAATTTGATGAGGATGAATTTCTTAAACCCCACACCACCATGGAAGGATTGGAAAACCTAAGGCCTGCATTTAAAAATAATGGCACTGTTACAGCCGGCAATGCTTCTGGTCTAAATGATGGTGCAGCTGCCATGCTCATTGCTTCAGAAAAAGGTGTGGATTCCCATAATTTAAAACCAGTTGCAAGAATTGTTTCCTCCGCTGTTGTGGGAGTGGAACCCCGTATCATGGGGATTGGTCCCGTCAAAGCCTCAATCAAAGCTCTGGCAAAAGCAGGATTGACCATGGATGATATAGGCATCATTGAGTTGAACGAAGCTTTTTCTGCTCAATCCTTGGCATGTCTCCGAGAGTGGGGATTATCAGATGATGACCCCAGAATTAATCCAAACGGAGGGGCTATTGCTTTAGGGCATCCCCTAGGAATGTCGGGAATCCGCATCATTCATACTGCTGCTTTGGAACTGAAAAGAAAAGAAAAAAAATATGCTCTCGTTACCATGTGTGTCGGTGTGGGGCAGGGTTATGCAGTGATAATAGAAAGGGTATAATGATGGTAAATTCAAAAGTAAATCCCGATGTACCAAAGAAAATAGCAGAATATATAAACACGGTTGATGGGAAATTTCATGCTATCCTTTTCCAATAACAGAGACTTTAGAACAATCATAGACAAAGAGTTAATACACCCTTTGAAAAAATTAATCAATCATCCAAAAAAACTTGGGTTCAAAACACCCAATCAGGTATTATTTGGAGAATCATATAATGTTGCACTTATTTATCGAATTCAAGACAATTGAAAAAATCACAAACTGTAAAAAACTCCACAATGGTTTTGTTAATTATTACAAAGAATAAAAAAAGAGACTTCAACAACAATTATCTACCAACTATCAGCAATGATTTACTCCTTTAACAATTACACTCCGGTAATAAAAGAATCTTCTTTCATCCACCCTTTGGCTGCAGTAACCGGAAATGTCGTTATCGGTGAAAAGGTATATGTAGGACCCGGTGCTACCATCCGGGGAGATTGGGGAGAAATTATCATTGAAGATGGCTGTAATGTGCAGGAAAATTGCACGATTCATGTCTTCCCGGGGAAATCTGTCATTTTAAATGAAGGTGCACATATTGGACATGGTGCTGTAATCCATGGTGGACATATAGGCAGGAATACCCTCATCGGAATGAACTCTGTTGTCATGGATGATGCTGTAGTAGGAGATGAATGTATAGTAGGAGCTTTATGTTTCATTAAAGGGGAAATGCAGATACCAAACCGGAAGTTAGTGGTAGGAAATCCTGCCCTGATCAAAAAGGATGTTTCCAATGAAATGATAGCGTGGAAAACTGACGGAACCAAACTTTATCAGCAACTCCCTGATGAATGTTTTAACTCATTAGAAGAATGCGAACCACTAAGGGAAATCCCTGAAAACCGGTCCCCTCAGATAATCAATTTTAAACCATGGAAAGAGATAAAAAAATGACAGAATATAACAATTATGCCTTAGGAAATTGGGTAAATGGTGATGGGGAGGGGACTCCGCTGTTCAATGCTATTACTGGAACAGAAATTGGCAGAGCTAACAGTAAAGGATTAGGTTTTTCTGGCATGATGGATTATGCTCGAAAGGTTGGCAGTTCAACGTTAAGAAAAATGACTTTCCAAGAGAGAGGTTTAATGCTAAAAGCATTAGCGTTACACCTCCATGATATCAAGGGAAAATTTTATGGACTAAGTGCCGCAACTGGTGCCACCAAAGTTGATTCTTGGATTGATATTGAAGGTGGAATCGGCAACCTTTTTGCAAACGCATCTCTTCGAAAACAATTTCCTGACTTACCCTATTATGTGGATGGTGAGGCAGCCAAGCTTTCAAAAAAAGGATCCTTTATAGGTCATCATAT
The DNA here is from genome assembly GCA_964496365.1 of uncultured bacterium. Lineage (GTDB taxonomy): Bacteria > Fidelibacterota > Marinisomatia > Marinisomatales > AB-629-J13 > AB-629-J13. Next base: position 1,421 of record CAZBZK010000003.1, on the reverse strand, counting down.
TATGGTACCAAAGGAAGGTGTGGCAATTCATATCAATGCATTCAATTTTCCAATATGGGGAATGCTGGAAAAGATTGCAGTCAATCTAATGGCTGGAATGCCGGCCATCATTAAACCTGCAACTCTTACCTGTTACTTAACCCATCTCATGGTGAAAGAAATTATCGCCTCCAACATTCTACCTGAAGGAGCATTGCAGCTCATTTGCGGCTCTGCAAATGGAATTTTGGATCATATTGAATGTGAGGATGTAGTCACTTTCACTGGTAGTGCATCCACAGGGCAGATGCTGAAATCTCACAAAAAAATTGTAGAAGAAGCCGTACCCTTTAATATGGAAGCAGATTCACTAAATGCCTGTATATTAGGAGAAGATGCTGTTCCCGGGACAGATGAATTTGATATTTATATCAAAGAAGTATTGAAAGAGATGACGGTAAAAGCAGGACAGAAATGCACTGCTGTACGTAGAATTATCGTTCCAGAAAATTTTGTAGAGGAGGTTCAATCTGCATTAACTGAAAAGCTGGCGAAAACCACCATTGGGGACCCTGCCGTTGAAGGTGTTCGCATGGGAGCTTTAGCCGGCAAAACACAGGTTGAGGAAGTCACAGAAAAGGTTGGAGAATTAGCTTCTACCCAAAAAATTGTATTTGGGGATGTGGATAATTTTGAAGTGACAGGGGCGGACAAACACAAAGGGGCATTTATCTCACCAATTCTGTTTATCAATAATAAACCCTTCGAAAATACGGACTGCCACAATATCGAGGCTTTTGGACCGGTTTCTACCATTATCCCTTATAAGAATTTGGATGAAGCTATCCAGCTCTCCCGCATGGGGAAAGGTTCCCTGGTGTGCTCCATTGTTACTGCCGATGATGCATTAGCACGAGATTTTGTAGTTGGAGCTGCATCTATGCATGGGCGCATACTGGTATTAAATAAAGACTGTGCCAAAGAAAGTACTGGCCATGGTTCGCCTATGCCACTTCTCACTCACGGTGGTCCAGGCAGAGCAGGTGGAGGTGAAGAAATGGGGGGTAAGCGTGGGATACTCCATTACCTTCAACGCACTGCTATTCAGGGACACCCCACCACCGTCACAGCCCTTACCAGTCAATATCAATATGGTGGGAAACAGACAGAGTCTTCTCCCCATGTGTTCCGCAAGCATTTTGAAGAAATTGAGATTGGTGAAACAGTTACTACAGACAGCCATTTAGTAACCTTGGAAAACATTGAAGATTTTGCAGAACTGAGTGGTGATAAATTTTATGCACATATGGATGAAACTGCATTAGACGGCACTATCTTTACCGAGAGGGTGGCACATGGATATTATATCATGTCCAGGGCGGCTGGCCTGTTTGTTGATCCGCCAAAGGGACCGGTTCTGTTGAACTACGGTATAGACGAAT
>CAZBZK010000002.1:0-66414 GCA_964496365.1 uncultured bacterium | reverse complement strand
CCTGATAGTCTGTTTTTTGAGGAGGATGGAACATTATTTATAAACTTTACTGAGTTTGTTTCTGATCTTGACGGCGATGATTTAACATTGTCTGTTTCAGGTAGTGAGTATATTTTTGTCACTATTAATGGTTTTGAAGTGTTGTTTGAATCATCATTGAATTGGTATGGTTCAGAAATGCTTACTTTTACTGTGGATGATTCCCAAGGAAGAGCGGTTGCTTCTGATGAAATAACTATTTTAGTTACTCCAGTAAATGATTCACCAACCTTAGCAGATATTGAAGATCAAATTACTCAAGAAGATACACCATTAGAAGTTTCAATTACAGCGAATGATATTGATGGAGATTCTCTGATATTTACCTCTGTGTCTAACAATCCTGATGGCGTGACCATTTCATTAGTTGGGATGGATTTAATTCTTACGCCACAATTAAATTATTTCGGTGATATTTCGATTTCCTTAACGGTGTCCGATGGAGAGTATTCTGAAACCGTTATATTTAATTTAACTGTAATGCCTGTAAATGATTCGCCAGTATTAGAAGAAATATCTGATATTGAACTATTTGAAGATGAGTCGTTAGAAATGGTGTTAATTGCTTCAGACGTAGATGGAGATGATCTTGTTTTCAGTGCACAAAGTAATCAACCCCAAAATATATCACTTCTCGTTTCAGAAAATATTTTAAATGTCTTTCCCTCAGAAAATTGGTTTGGTACTGTCTCTATTTCGGTTTCTGTGACGGATGGTTTATTGAATGATACGTACAATTTTAATGCAATAATTCATCCTGTAAATGATCCACCTTCTTCAGACAATATTTCATTACAGAGTCTGGAAGATGAACAAGTATATATACCGGTCTCAGGTTCAGATATAGAAAATGATTCATTGCAATACGAGCTAATTAATCCACCTGATTTTGGAGATTTAGGACCCCATTTCTCAGCATTTCTAAGTGTAACTTCAGATAATTATGCCCAAGAGCTTATTGTTGGATTTTCGCCATTTGCTTCTGATGATTACGATGAAGGATTTGATATTTATGCTCCACCCACACCTCCTTTACCATCGTTAAATGCATCTATTGGATGGAATGGAGACTTTTATTATTCACAAATTGTTGCAGGTACTCAATCGGATATTTTTCCCCATGAATGGACAATCGAATTGCAATTTACAGAAAGTGATCCAATCACCATCAGTTGGGAGGCGAGTGAATTATCTTCTCTTGGAGAATGGAGGTTAATGGATTCCTTTGATGGCATATTTATTGATGTGGATATGACTACCCAAAATTCTGTAATGCTTTCGAACCCTTCGATTAATCAATTAAAATTAATTTCAACTCCAAATATCTCCTGGGCATGGAATTACTCCCCTCAACCAAATTATAACGGGGAGGTCGCACTCACTTACAAAGCATTTGATGGAGAATTGTATTCAAACCAATCAACGGTAAACATAGATATTTTACCTGTGAATGATGCACCATTTATTGAAGCGATTCAAAATCAAGAGATAAACGAGGATACACAACTTATATATTCTATGGATTTTGAAGATAATGATGGTGATGAGTTATCGATTCTGATCGACAACAATAATCCGGAATTAACTGTTGACATTATTCAAAATGTCCTTCGTGTTACTCCTTTGCAGGATTGGTTCGGTTCTGGCGACATAACTGTAATTGTGTCTGATAATTTTTTAACAGATTCTACAACATTTATTTTAACCGTAAATCCGACAAATGACTTACCTGTCATTAACTTACCGGATACAGATTTAAGAGATGGGTTTGTTTTTCCGGAAGATAGTAATTTTGTAAAAGATTTTTCGATTTATGTATACGATGCTGATGGTGACGAACTTACGTTAAATGCTATTGGAAATCAATTTATAAACATTCAAATAGATGGATTGGTGGTTACCATATCAGCCGCCAGAGATTTTAATGGTGAAGAGGTCGTAATCTTTACTGTTGACGATGGTAGTGGATTTATCACAGCTTCGGATGACGTGACGGTGACGGTTACCCCTGTGAATGATGCTCCAACTCTCCCAGAAATTACTGCTCAGGAAATGGATGAAAATCAAATATTAATTTTACCAATTTTGGGAGAAGATGTTGATGAAGATGAGTTGTTTTATGATGCTTTCAGTTCGGAGGAAAATATCACAACTAAAATAGTTTTTAATCAATTGATCCTTACGCCGGATGATAATTGGAACGGTCAATCTGAAATAACCGTAACGGTCAACGATCATTTTCTATGGGATTCCACCACCTTTAACCTAACGGTTATTCCAGTCAACAATGCTCCAGAAATATCCAGTATGCGATTGACAACAAATGAAGATGAACCATTATCCATTACATTTTCAGGTGTTGATGTGGATGGAGATGAATTGACGTTTGGTATTTCAGATCCACCTATGAATGGTTCATATAGTGATGGAGTTTATACTCCAAATGAAAATTACAATGGGATCGACACTTTCAGTTATTTTGCTCACGATGGTGAAACCGCAAGCGAAGATGAACAGGTATTGGTTACCCTCATTCCGGTGAATGATCCTCCATCTATTTCTTCAATTGAAGATCAATTTGTAAATGAAGATAATAGTTTTATTTTACAAATCATGGCTGAAGATGTGGATGGTGATTTATTGAGTTTCGAAGGGTCTTCAACTGAATCTAATTTGACCGTAAAAATAAATGACTCAGAGTTAATAGTTACGCCCAATGAAAATTGGAATGGAAATGCAAATATTAATATTACTGCCAGCGATGGATTTTTAATAGACAATGAATCATTTGAATTAACTGTGAATCCCGTTAATGATCCACCTGAGGCACAAAATGTTGCTATTTTCCCTGCTGTACCTTTGGAATCGGATGATTTATCTGTCACTTATTCTTATATAGATGTGGAAAATGACTCTGAAGATACCACTCAAATAAAATGGTATAATAACCAGGTGGAAATGGTGGAATATTCTAATGCAACTTTGATTCCCGCATCGGTGACACAGTGTGACGAAGTATGGTACTCTGTCGTAACACCTCACGATGGAATTGATAATGGATTACCAGTTTCTTCTAATAATGTTACTATTTGCGGAACGAATAGCCCACCAGTGTGGTCCAATGTAATTCCATTATCTATCAATGAGGATAGTGGGTCTGAAAATAGTATAAATATGGCAAATTTTGTGTCTGATGAAGAACAAGCTCTTGTTCAAATGACATTCAATATTGAGTCAAACTCAGATAGCACAAATTTGTCTGCTGAATTTTCAGGGAGTTCCTTAATCTTAACGACAATAACTGAAAATTATTTTACTGTAACTCCAATAATTTTATCGGTTAGCGTTAGTGATGGGGAATATACTGTGTTTGAAGAGTTGGAAATTCATATTCTGCCAATCAACGATGCCCCTGTTTTAAACCCAATTGAGGACCAAGAAATTCCTGAAGATACACCTCTATCCATTCTGCTTTCAGCAAATGATATTGACGGGGATGAATTGGTTTTTTCTGTGGTGAGTGAGTATCCAAATTTTGTATCCGTTTCGGTAGATGATTCCAATCTTTTATTAACACCAGCGGAAGATTTTAATGGAAACGTGAATATAAATGTATCGGTTAGCGATGGAGAATTTATAGATACAGAAATTTTCTTAATAACGGTTACTCCCGTCAATGATGCCCCGGTTATCCAATTACCGGATGGTTTATCTTTTGATGAAGATCAATCTCTGACATCCGATTTTTCGGATTATTTGACCGATGAAGATGAAGATTTTCTCACTTTAAATTTTGGGAGTACTGAAAACGTTGATGTAGTCATATCTGATTATTCAGTCACTTTTTCTACACCGTTAAATTGGTTTGGGAATGAAATGGTCGTATTCATTGTTGATGATGCTCAGGGGAGAGCCATTGGCTCCGATAGTTTATTGGTTACGGTACATCCAATCAATGATGCACCGATACTAAATTCAATTGGTAATTTGACTGTTTTAGAAGATTCAATATTAACGGTTGTTACCATCGGGATGGATATCGAAAATGATGAATTATCCTATACAGCTTTTAGTGAAGATCCGGGATTTGTATCTGTTGAAATGAGTGACTCAATTTTGATTATGACTCCGGCGGAGAACTTCAATGGGACGGTTAATATCAACGTCACCATATCCGATGGAGACCTAACAGATAGTGAAGTATTTAGTTTGACGGTAATCCCGGTGAATGATACTCCTACCATTGATTTACCATCTCAATTTGAGTTTCTTGAAGATGGAAGTGTAACGGAAAACTTCATCAGTTATCTTAGTGATGTTGATGAAGATAGTCTAAGTCTTAGTTCTGAAACTGGAACATTTGTTAATGTTAATATTGATGGATTTTTTGTAACCTTCAGTTCTGCATTAAATTGGAATGGGACGGAATGGGTTGTGTTTTCAGTTAATGATTCTCAAGGTCGTGCTATAGCCACGGACAGTTTAGAAATTATAGTCATTCCTGTAAATGATCCCCCAGAACTTAGCTTCATCGGAGACCAAGATATGCTTGAGGATACGCCCTTGATTATTCCTCTGGAAGGACTGGATGTAGATGGAGATGAACTGCAATTTTCGGCTTCGAGTGATGCCCCTCAAAACCTTTCGGTTCAAATTATCGAAAACGAACTGACGTTATTACCATCTACAAATTATTTTGGTAGTGTTATTGTAAATGTTTCGGTGACTGATAATCAATATACCGATAGTGAAATATTTACGGTCACTATAGAATCTGTCAATGATGCCCCTAGTATAGAATTGCCAGAGATGATTTCGTTCCAGGAAGACGAATCCCATTTTGAGGACTTTTCATCGTTTGTTTCAGATATTGATGGAGATGATTTAATTCTCAACTATAACGAAAGTGAAAACATTACAATTACGATTGACGGATTTTTGGTGGATATGACCGCAACTCCAAATTGGAATGGGAATGAACAAATTATTTTTACCATTGATGATTTACAGGGAAGAGCTGTTGATTCAGATACGATGATAGTGACTGTTACTCCAGTAAACGATAATCCAGAAATAATTTCGGTAGGGAACCAATTTACCTATGAGGATGAGATTCTAACCATTCAACTTGTTGCTAATGATGTTGATGGAGATAATGTTACATTTGAAGCGTCCACTGACAACCCTGAATTGGTCACGCTTCAACTTAATTTGAATGAATTAATACTCATTCCAAGTGAAAATTCCTTTGGTGAAGCCAATATATTTATTTCTGCAAATGATGGATTCTTAACGGATGAAGATGAATTTATGCTTACGATTATTCCTGTGAACGATCCACCTATAATGAATCAAATAGAAAATCAAGTTACACTTGAAGATACACCAGTAACTACTGTAATAACTGCAAATGATATTGATAGTGATACACTGGAATTTCATTCATGGTCTTCGGTTTCGGACGATACATTATCCTTATCTATTATGGAGAACGAATTGACCATTGCTCCTGGATTGGATTTTAACGGAAACGTTCAAATATTTGTTTCTGTGAATGACGGAGAATTAATGGATACAACTATGTTTCAGTTAACGGTTACACCTGTTAATGATGCTCCTATCATTGAACTTCCAGATCAGTTTAGTTTTAACGAAGACGAATGGATGAGTCAGGACTTAAGTGAATACATAATTGATGTTGACCTCGATACACTCACATTGACAGCCTCCGGCAATATTGATTTATTAATTGAAATAAATGGATTAATTGCTGAAATAAGTGCCACCCCAAATTGGTATGGTTCTGAACAGATTATTTTTACAGTAAGTGATTCTCAAGGAAGAGACATAGATTCGGACCAAGTTGAAATTGTGGTAAATCCCATAAACGATTTTCCTGAGTTTATCAGTAACCCGATTTTAGAAGCAATCGAGGACCAAATTTATATCTACTCCTTTTCTGCAAACGATGTGGATGAAGAAGATGTGTTAACCTATGGAGTTATTTCTAGTCCCGAATGGTTAACTTATGATGGAATTCAAGAGATTAGTGGAATTCCGCTGAATGAAAATGTAGGTGATTTTCCGGTCATTTTAACCGTCTCTGATGGAGTCGAGATTGTGGAGCAGTCATTTACAATTACTGTGATGAATACCAATGATCCGCCCGTATTTACGAGTATTCCTGTTACAGAAGTCAATGAAGATGAATTGTATGCCTACATGATGATTGCAAATGACGAAGATATTGGTGATGAAATATCTTTTGAAGTAAACATCCTGCCTGATTGGTTAACATTTGAAGCTGGTTTCATTATTACCGGAATACCTGAGAATGAACATGTTGGAATTCATAATGTTGATTTAAGTGCCACGGATGGTGATACCATTGTCCATCAACTATTTTCTATTACCGTAATAAATACAAATGATTCTCCTGTGATTAATCCAATTCCCAATCAATCTATTTTTGAGGACTCCACCTTGACGCTTTTGATTGAAACAACCGATTCCGATGGAGATTCCTTAATCATGACTGCAGAAAGTGAATCGGATCAAATTGATATTAGTCTTACCGAAAATGAGCTATTGATGGTTCCAATTTCAAATTGGAATGGATCAACGGGAATCACAGTAACGGTTGATGATGGAATTGTATCCGTAAGCGAAACTTTTATGTTGACTGTAATCCCTGTCAACGATCCACCAACGTTTCAATTGAGTATAAATCAAGTTTCATTATTGGAGGATTTTGATACACCATATTTTGCATTGATTTTGAATCCGTTTGATATTGACGGAGATGAGCTAACATTCAGTCATTCTGGAGATGACATTTCGTGGATTGATATATCATTGCATACCGGATCAGGCACAGTCATCTTCAATTCAGTCTCGGATAGCAGTGGGTTTATAATAATTGATGTGTATGCTGATGATGGAAATGGCGGTATGTTCTCACAATCTATATCCATAGAGGTAGAGCCAGTGAATGACTTACCCATTGTAGATGCAGGTACAGATTTGATTGTAAATGAAGGTGAAGAAGTCAATTTGGATGGATATGGTTACGATGTCGAGGGAGAGGTTTCTTATTTATGGTCATCCGAACATGACGAAATTGTTTTCAACAATCCTGAGATTTCGAACACATTCTTTTTAGCTCCTGACGTCTATTTGAATACAGAATATTTAATTTTTCTTACGGTAACAGATTCCAGCAACGTAGAGGTTACAGATTCTTTGGTTATTTTCGTCACCAATTTGGAAAAAGAAGACATAGTAGATTTACATTCAGGATGGAATCTTATGTCATTTGATATAGACATTGAAGAAGAGCATCCTCAAATAATTTTTGAGGAACAAATATTAAATGAGAATTTGATTTTCATAACTGGTTTTGACCAATATGGATCAAATTTCTTTAATCCTTTTGGATCTCCTTCATTGAACACATTGGTGTCGATTGAAACCGGAAGGGGATATTGGGTAAAAGTCACTGACCCATCACCAATTAGTCAATTGGGATTTCCAATAGTTCCAGATCACGCAATACATTTAATGGAAGGTTGGAGTATTTTAGGATATTGGTATGAACAAAATATGACGCCTGATGAAGCGTTTATCGAATTATTAGCTGACAGCAATTTGGTTTTTGTAACAGGATTTGGGGAAGGGGGAGCTACTTTTTATAATCCGACAGGTGATCCAGAACTCAATACACTCACTGCATTGGAAAATGGACATGGTTACGCTATCAAAGTGGATGAAGAAGTTGAAAATTTTGAATATTCAATCCCATCCGGTCTATTGGCAAAACAAATGGTTCTAAATGTAAATCCTGACATTATAAAAACGAATAATTTCATGTTTATAAACGGACAAGCAGTATTTGAAAACCTCGAGTTTACATTGGGTGATAAGATAAATGTTTTATCCCCCAATGGACTGTTGGTAGGTGAAATGGAATTATTAGAAGATGGAAAACTACGTACAGGAGCCGTATATGGCGATGATCTCACAACATCTGAAATCGATGGAGCTCAATATAATGAACCTCTGATTTTTATGTATGAAACCTATGAATCTGACCCTGTGGAAATTAGGTTTACCGGGGGAATGGAATGGAAAGAATTGCAATTAAAATTTAGAGAGATTCCGGATCAATTTGCATTGATTCAAAATTACCCAAATCCATTTAACTCTATGACGACTATTCTTTATAACCTACCGAAGGATGATATGATAAACCTTACCATTTTTGATATGTTAGGAAAAGAAGTGATTACATTAGTGAATGAGGAAATGAAAGCAGGGTATAAATCCGTGAAATGGGACGGAAAGGATCAAAGAGGATTAATGGTAGGAGGTGGAATTTATTTCTACCAAATAAAAACAGAGTCTTATTTTGAGACTCGGAAAATGATTTTATTGAAATAGATTAATATAAGTTGGTACAAAAAAAATTAATTCGTTACATTTATTCTTCCAGAAGTGAATCAATAATTTCTCTTATATTTTCTTCGGGAAATTCTGTATTCAGATTAACTTTTGTATTATAAGTTCCATCTTTATCCAGAAAAAATAAATCTCTGTCCTCAGGACACCACGTTTCCCATACTTTGTTGTCGGTATTATCTTTTACATAGGATAATCGTCTATTATTTATGATAGAATCAATGGGAGTATTATTATTTTTTCCAACACCTATAATTCGGATTTCGGATTGAGATCCTCCATAATCAAAATAGAGTGAATTTAATGAACCGAACCGGTTTCTACACGTTCCTCAAGTTTCAGAAAATGGGAAATAATATAGGGTGACTTTTCCTAAAAAGAATTCAGGAGAAATCGTTTCACCGAAACTTTCAGATAGTGGATTTAAATCCTGAAGTGAAAAACGTGGCTGGTCAGGAGTGGAACAGATAGATCCTTTTTCATCATCACATCCTACCATATACAATAAAATGATGAGTAAAGAAACATAATTAGGATACCGCATGAGAAGAACTGAAAGAAGTTATTTTAATAAGTAGTTTTTTATTCGAATAAACTCTCGGTTATTTAAGCCATTATTGTGGTCTAATTCAACAATCAAATTGATTAATGATTTTGAAGGCGATTTTCTTATTGAACATCGATATAGTTTGTTAAGTATGTTTCCTTTGGAACGATGATATTCTCGATAAGAAAGGATACCACTTATTCTTAAATTATTTAAAGAAATTAGTTCTTGAATCAGGATGGTATGGTCCAGTTTTGGTTTGGGGATATCAATATGTCTTTTGGAAAATCGGTTGCATTGTTTTTGATGGTTAATAAATTTCGAATGGGAATGTGGTTTGTGGTTTTTTCTCATTTTCCATGTGCCAAACACATGTTGATTCCATTGTAATTGTGAAATATGATCTTCCATTCCAAACAATAAATTGACCAATGCAATTTGGGTAAAAATTATTTTATTCATTTTTTGGGTTATTTTTTTATTCAGACACACAATTTACGAATAAGTTAATAAAATTTATCAAAATTAGATTCACTTTTTAGAAACAAAAAAAATACATTAAATTCCAAGTATCGAAAAACACATTAATGGATCAAATTGTCCCACCGGAAAATAACCTCCGTTCTTATTTATATTTAAAAAATACAAACAAGTCAATTTAATACTATGGGGTTATTAATATTTTACTTCTCTCTGGCATTAGCTGTATCATTCTTATGTTCACTTTTAGAATCGGTAATATTATCGATTACTCGAACTCACATTGCTATTGAATCAAAAGAAGGCAAGAAAAGCTCAACCATCTTGGAATCTTTGAAAGAAAATATAAATCGGCCCTTAGCGGCAATATTAACTGTGAACACCGTTGCAAATGTTGTTGGAGCCGCAGGCGTTGGTGCCCAATCTCTTCAAATATTCGGGAGTAAAGCCGTTGCAATTTCGTCGGCAATATTAACGATTTCAATTCTTGTATTTTCAGAAATAATTCCAAAAACCATTGGAGCTGTTTATTGGAAAAAATTATCAGGATTTGCTGCGTATGCAATTCGTGGATTGATTTGGGTGACGTTACCGTTAGTTTATCTTTCAGAATGGTTTTACAGTTGGGTGGTAAAAGATGATGAAGACCCCAAAGTGTCTAGAGAAGAGATGTTAGCTATGGCAGAAATGGGGGAAGATGAGGGTACCATTGAAGAAAAAGAAGGGGATATAATCGAAAATTTGTTGAATCTCCGTGATGTTAAAGCTGAGGATGTTATGACGCCGAGAAATGTTGTGTTCGCATTGTCCAAACATCTTTCGGTAAAAGAGGTGATGGATAAATACTCTCCAATTGTTTTTTCAAGAATACCGGTTTTTGAAAATGACCTTGATACCATCATTGGATTTGTTCATCGTTATGATTTGGTCAAAAAGCAAGCGGAAGATAAATTTGAAATAAAAATGGGTGACATAATGGACCCAATTCACACCATTTCTGAGACAGAATCCATCGCATTTATTTTGGATGAATTTGTACATAGGAGACAACAAATTTTCCATGTGGTGGATGAATTTGGAACCACTACCGGGATCATTACGTTGGAAGACGCTATCGAAACCTTATTGGGTGTGGAGATAATAGATGAACATGATTCGGTTGTTGATATGCGAAAGCTGGCATCTGAAAAATGGAAGAGAGATCAAAATACAAATTGAAATTCGTAATTAATTATCTCATTGATTGAATTTTGAATAAATTCCAAGTAAATTCGCCGACTATTTTTAAGGAGAAATAATTAAAATGGCTAAAAAACAATTAAGTTTCGCTGAAAAAGCTGCAAAGAAAAAAGGGAAATCTGACGTAAAATATGTAAAATATGTGAACAGTTTAAAATCTGAAAAAACAGGTCAATGGCGATTTAATGAAAGAATGATTGGTCTTCATGGAGGTGAATCTTTAGACGCTGCATTAAAACGCATAGAAGAAGAAAAAAAATTATTACACATCGAGTTACCTGATCCGGTATCTAAAGATCAGGAAGAAACTTCAGAGACTGCGTCGGATTCTGAAGTAACTGAACCTAAGAATCAAGCAAGTGAAGAATCCATCGAGACTCAATCCAGTGATTCATCAGCAGAAGGAGAAAAAACCCCTGAAAACAAAATAGGTGATGATGCAGTTTCTGAAAAAGAAAATTCAGAAGAAATTGGTCAGGAAAAGAACCAAAAAGAATAAATATTTGGAGGGGTGGCAGAGTGGCTGAATGCACCGGTCTTGAAAACCGGCATGTCCTATGGGCATCGGGGGTTCAAATCCCTCCCCCTCCGCAAGGTTAAAATTCAGCGACCTAAATTTATTCTGGAGAGGTGGCCGAGTGGCTGAAGGCGCACGCTTGGAAAGCGTGTTTACATTCACGTGTAACGAGGGTTCGAATCCCTCCCTCTCCGCATACTTGTATCCGGTGATTTAAAATTTTTAATTAGTTTGTAACCACAAATCAAAATAGACTCACCATTGGATAAATGGTTAATCTTTTCATAATCCCCTCTAAAATTCACCAACCGTGTTAATGGTTAAATAAACAACACAGAAGCAGGCTTTAAGTTTGTCCGCTGGGATGTTACAGACTTAATGGGCAGGCCTGTCAGTGCAGGTGTGTATTTATATCAAATACAAGCAAATGACGCTTCTTCAAATTCGGGACAAGGTTTTACGGAAACTAAGAAAATGGTGTTGCTGAAATAAACAATCAAGAATGATTGTTTTACTATACCATCACAAACCAATCGTGAATTTCCCCTTTAATTTTAATAATTAAAGGATTTGTTTCAGCTAAGAAAAATAACTAATTCATCCTGATTTGGGAGTAGGGGGTAGCAGGTTCGAATCCTGCCACGTCGATACTGATAAAGCCTTATTTCTAGACACAGAGTAAGGCTTTGTTGTTTGTTGACTTAAGTTAACCTTTCAGTTTATTGGCGAGCCTGATTTGAGTCCATATTTATTTCCTCGATTTCAGGAGTATTTTTTTCATTAGTGTACTGAATAATTCATTATACAAAAATTACTTTCAAAATGACTCCAAAAATTATATATTCAGTTATGAAATATCTCAATACCTTTTTCTCTTTAATAATTATTTCACAAATTGAATCTCTATACTCCCAAAAGACAAATTTATTTTCCCTTATTCCTCCCGAAATATCAGGATTATACTTTGTTAATACTGTACAAGAAACATACGAGAAAAATTACTATAAATTTACTTACATATATAATGGTGGTGGAGTAGCAGTTGGCGATATTAATAATGATGGGTTATCGGATATTTATTTCACTGGTAATGAAGTGCCAAATAAGCTTTTTTTAAATAAAGGTAATTTTGAATTTGAAGATATCACTGACAAAGCAGATGTAGCTGGTGATAGTGGATGGTACACAGGGGTCTCAATGGTAGATGTTAATGGCGATGGATTATTGGATATTTATGCCTGCAAATCCGATTGGAAAAACAATACACCCTCTCAAAGACGCAATCAGCTATTTATAAATAAAGGTGATTTAACCTTCGAAGAAAAAGCTTCAGAATATGGGCTAAATGATGAAGGTTTCTCTATACAAGCTTCCTTTTTTGACTATGATAATGATGGAGATTTAGATATATATTTAACCAATCATCCTTATGAATCCAATTTGGGTTTGGAAGATCGATTGGATAGACGTAATAATCCCGAATATTCAGTTAGAGATCGACTTTACCATAATAATAATGGCAAGTTCGAAGATGTTTCGCTAAAAGCTGGTATCAAAAATTACGGACATGGATTGGGAGTTATAACAGCAGACCTCAATCAGGATGGCTATATTGATATATATGTGGCTAATGATTTTAAAGAATCAGATTATTTTTATTTGAATAATGGAAATGGCACATTTTCAAATGCTGTAAAGGAATATTTCGGTCATATTCCTTTTTATTCGATGGGCGTAGATGCAGCAGATATAAACAACGATGGTTTGGAGGACTTATTTATTACTGAGATGTTACCTAAAGATTATAAACGCTCTAAGACTAATATGGCCCCTATGAATGTGCAATTATTTGAGGGAATGCTTGAATTAGGGTTACATCATCAGTATATGCACAATATGCTTCAAATTAATCGTGGGATTAACCGATTTAGTGAAGTCTCTCAAATGGCAGGATTAAGTGAAACTGATTGGAGTTGGGCATGTTTGCTTTCTGATTTCGATAATGATGGGTTAAGAGATGTTTTTGTAGCAAACGGATTTAAAAGGGATTTTCATGATAAAGATTATGTCGATAAAGCAAAAACATTAGCGCAACAGCAAGGAGACGATATAGATATTTTTCAATTATATAAACTAATTCCGTTCACTAAACTCACAAATTTTATGTTCAAAAATGAGGGTGATTTAAAATTCACAGATAAATCAAATGCATGGGGCTTTGATGATTATACTCTATCACAGGGTGCTGCTGTTTCTGATTTCGATAATGATGGAGACTTAGATTTAGTGATAAATAATCTTGATGAACCATCTCAGATCTATCGAAATAATGCAGAAAAACTGAATAATCATTTCCTTAAAATTTCACTCAAGGGTAATCCACAAAATTCAACGGGTCTTGGGGCAAAAATTCATATAAAATATGCTGAACAACAACAGATTTTTGAGATGAAAGTTACTCGTGGATTTCAATCTTCATCTGAACATATTGCACATTTCGGATTAGGTAAACATACACAAGTTGATGAAATCGAGGTCATTTGGCTAAATGGGAAACGGACTATTCGAACGAATGTAGCTACTAATCAATTAATCCAAATTAATTATGATGATGCGATACATATAACCATGAATAATGAAGAAAAAAATGAGTTTCAATTATTTGAGGATGTCACAGTAAATGCTTTTCAACCCGTTTTCAAACATTCCGAAAATAAATTTGATGATTATAAAATACAGGTTTTACTACCTCATAAACTTTCACAATTGGGTCCATTTATTAGTGTTGCTGATGTCAACGGCGATGGATTAGATGATTTTTATATTGGTGGTGCACATCAGCAATCAGGTGCACTTTATATTCAATCGTCAAATACCAATTTCATAAAAAAAGAAGTATCTATTTTCAAACAAGACCGCATTTATGAAGATATGGGTAGTTGTTTTTTTGATGCGGATGGAGATGGTGATAATGATTTGTATGTAGTTAGTGGCAGCACTGAATCAGAAGCTAAAACCAATTATTATCAAGACCGTCTTTATCTGAATGATGGGAAAGGTGATTTTTTCGAATCTAAAGGATTACCAGAAATATTATCTTCAGGAAGTTGTGTGGTTCCTGCAGATTTTGACCGGGACGGAGACATGGATTTATTTGTCGGTGGTAGAGTTTTCCCCAATCATTTCCCCTACCCAACTCCTAGTTTTTTACTACAAAATGACAAAGGACAATTTCGAGATATAGCCCTGAATACTTCCTTGGAGATGACAATGCAAGGAATGGTGACTTCTGCTGTTTGGGAGGATATAGATGGTGATGGTGATGAGGATTTAATTACTGTTGGTGAATGGATGCCCATTAAATTTTTTGAAAATAGAGAAGGAATATTTTCAGACATAACCTCCGTTTATGGCCTGGAAAATACAGTTGGTTGGTGGAACAAAATCATTAAATCAGATTATGATGGAGATGGAGATATAGATTTCATTGTAGGTAATTTAGGGCTAAATCATAAATTTCACGCATCCTCTGAAAAACCATTACATTTATATTGTAGTGATTTTGACCAAAATGGGTCTTTTGATATTGTGCTGGCAAAGTATTATGGCGAAGACCAGGTCCCTGTTCGTGGACGAGAATGTTCTTCTGAACAAATGCCCTTTATTACAGAAAAATTTCCCACATACAAATCGTTTGCCGATGCCAATATTGATGATATATTAGGAGAAAACAAACAACAATCTTTACATTACGAAGCAAAAATGTTTGAAAGCATTATTTTAGAAAGAAATGTGGGAGGATTTTCCATTAAAAAGTTACCAACCCTGGCTCAAATTGGGCCCATTAATGGCATCGTTTGTGCAGATTTTAATAATGATCAAATCAAGGATTTATTGATAGCGGGTAATATGTATCAAACCGAAGTAGAGACCACAAGGAACGATGCCTCTATTGGGCTTATATTGACAGGAAATGACAATAGCCTTGACCCAATGACCACTAAACAGAGTGGCTTTTTTGTTCCACAAGATGTGAAAGATATTAAACGGATCAACATTGGTAAAGATAATAAAATAGGCATTCTTGTTGGGATAAACGATGATTCTTTGAGATTATTTGTTCGAAAATAGTTGGTGTTGTGAAAGAGGAAAACTTTTCTAGTGCAATCCGCTGTTTTTTGAATGATAAGGTTAGAATCCATTGGTAGGTTAAGACTGATTTAATCAATTGCATTCTAATAATGTTTCCAACCTTGTCAACATTTCATTACAATGTTTACTCATGACAAGATCTTGTCGAATTTTACCTGCTCCTTCAAATCCTTTGATATACCATCCAAAATGTTTTCTCATGAGGTTGGTTCCCGTATGAAATCCTCTAGTTTTCATAAGGAGTTTTAGATGTCTGCGACACATAGTTACTTTTTCTTTAATTGACGGATGTTTCGGTAGGGGAGACCCCTCCAAATGTGCTACGATTTGTTTAAAAAACCATGGATTTCCCAACGCCGCCCTGGCAACCATCACAATATCACATCCGGTTTCATTAAACATTCTGGATACATCTTCTTTCGTTTTCACATCTCCGTTTCCAATTACAGGAATCGATACAGCCTTTTTTAACTCCCTGATCAAATCCCAATTTGCATTTCCTTTATATCGTTGATTTGTCGTTCTTGGATGTAAAGCAATGGCTTTTACTCCCAGCTTTTCCAATCGAGGTCCAGCTTCAGTTGACACTAAATTATCATGGTTCCATCCAGCTCTCATTTTAACAGTGACAGGTAATTCAGGTACAGCCTCAACCACTGCAGATGTGATATCATCCATTAAACATAAGTCTTTTAGAGCGGCGGATCCTGCGCCTTTTTTGGTTATTTTTGGGACGGGGCAGCCATAGTTGATGTCAATGATATCCGGTTGAAATTTGTCTTTAACAAACCGTGCTGCTTCAGACATGACCTCTGGAGAGTCACCAAAAATTTGAATTCCAATGGGACGTTCTGCTTGAGTAAATCGAATCATATCCAGAGTTTTTTCATTTTCTCGAATGATTCCATGGGCAGAGACAAATTCAGAATAGACGACACCGGCACCCATTTCTTTACACAATATTCTAAATGAATGATCGGTTACGCCTGCCATGGGTGCCAGAAAAACCGGAGTAGAAATGTTAAGACTTCCGATTTTTACGGTTTTCATTATTCAGTCCATTCGTCTTCATATAATTGATAATTTGACTTTTCCATATTTAAGTGTTCATACACTTGTTGTGCATGTAAATTATTCAAATCTACATAAAGTCTGAGACCCACCGCACCCTGTTGTTTTGCAGTGTTTTTTACATGGTTATGTAATTTACGATATACACCAATTTTTCTAAATTGTGGTTGTACATACACAGATTGAATCCACCAAAAATATCCATTTCTCCAATCAGACCACTCTCGGGTAACCATAATTTGTCCTACATTTTGATTGTTTACGAATGCAAGAAAATATGATCCCAAACGATCATCGATTAGTAATGTATGCACTCCGTCATGGATTTTTGATATTTCTAATAATTTATTTTCAGTTTCTTTTGCCATTCTTAAATTATTAGAAACAATGTCTTCCAAATCAGATAGTGTACCTTTCCGAATTATTATTTGATTATTTAATTTTTCCATTTTATTCACTGAATCATTCATTTAAATTCCACGTCAAATTTTAAGCAATTAAACAGGAATTTATTATGAGTAGAGTGTGCGATGTAACCGGTAAAAAACCTATGTTTGGTAATCATGTGAGCCATGCTCACAATAAAACAAGGAGACGGTTTAATGTTAACTTACATAAGAAGCGGTTTTGGCTTCCCGATGAAAAACGTTATATAACGTTGAATGTCTCCACAAGAGGTATGAGAATTATTGACAAACGGGGAATCCGTAAGGTTGTAAATGAACTAAGATCCCAGGGAAAGAAAATTTAATCTTTCCCTGAGTTCAGTTTTTAAAATCCGAATCGTTTGATTCGGATTTTTTTATTGATGCTGTCTTCTAATAAATGCAGGGACTTCTAAGTCTGTAATTTCCTTTTGAATTTTCTCAATGTGTCTAATTTCCTCATTGCTGATACTTTTGGATGTATCATCAAAATGAAGTTTTGGTTTGCCAAAGGATTTGAATCCAGCTAATTTATTGGAAGAATTTGATTTTTGCTGAATCAGCGTTTCATTATTTTTTTCCATTAAGAACCTGGATTGACTCTGTTTGTATTCAGGTTCATCGGTTTTTTCTACAGGCACATGGTTTTGATCCGGTTGCTTAAATCCAGTAGCTATGACGGTAACCTGAATATCATCAACCATATTTTCGTCTATAACCGCACCAAAAATAATGTTCGCATCCTTTCCCGCTTCTTCAAAAATAATACCGGTCGCTTCATCCACTTCGTGAAGAGTCAAATTGGAACCACCGGTAATATTGACAAGAACACCTTGGGCACCACTTATCACTCCATTATCAAGCAATGGACTTGAAATAGCTTGTTGTGCAGCCAATACGGCCCGTTCTTCACCGGATGCACATCCTGTTCCCATGATAGCTTGACCCATGTTTTTCATGATGGTTTCAACATCTGCAAAATCCAGATTAATCATACCATGAACATTGATTAAATCTGATATTCCTTTGGCGGCCTGATGTAATATTGAATCGGCCAATAAGAATGATTCCGGTAAGGTTGTGTTTTTATCTACTATGGACATCAGTTTTTGATTAGGAATGATGATAGCGGTATCGCAGACTTTCTGCATTTCCGATATACCTTCCAATGCTCGTTCCATCCTTCGTGGTCCTTCGAAATTAAAGGGTAGCGTTACAATGCCTACCGTTAAAATACCTAACTCATTGGCAATCTGTGCAACCACCGGTGCCGCTCCAGTTCCAGTTCCTCCCCCCATTCCGCAGGTAATAAAAATCATGTCAGCACCTTCAATGAGTGTTTGAACGGCTTCCTTATCTGTTGTCATGGCTTCGTGCCCTATGGACGACCGGGCACCAGCTCCCAATCCTTTGGTAAGAGATTTACCGATCTGGATGCGGTGTTCTGCGGAATTATTTTCAAGATCTTGTGCGTCTGTGTTTACAACGATAAAATCAACACCTGACATATTGGCATTAATCATACGATTTACAGCATTACCTCCTGCACCACCGACTCCGATGACTTTTAATTTTGCTTTTTGTTGAACGTTTGGATCAAATTCGAATAGCATTAGTTTCTCCTTATGGGTATGTGTGATTTAAAGTGGTTTATCATATTCAATTTTTAAAAAAATCCTCTGAACCATGATAAAAGTTTTTCAAAAAATTTTGTGATGGCACCGCCAATCCCTCTGAATTCTCCATTGGGAATCTTGCCTTTGGTGAAGATAAAATCCTGCCAATTTAGTAATCCCAAGGATGCAGAAAATTTTGGTTCCTTCCCAAGATTAATACTGTTCCCGAAATGGATGGGATGTCCAATTCTGGTTTTTGTTTTTAAAATCTCCTCAGATAGTTTTGCCATGTGATTTAATTGTGCACCTCCACCTGTGAGAACAATCCCATAAGTCAAGGATCCATTTATGTCTGCTCTGGACAGTTCTCTGGCAATATATTGAAGGATTTCACTTGCACGAGCCTCAATATATCTGGATAATTCATGCTCACTAATCGATCGGTTTAAGGACCCAGTTTGTGATGGCAAGTCAAATTCTAACTCAGTACTTGACATGGATGCAATGGCGGACCCGAACTTATTTTTTATGTCTTCTGCTTCTGTTGTGCTGATTTGTAGCATCATGGCGATATCTTGGGTGATACTATTTCCGCCGATTGGAATCACAGCACTATGCCTGACCCCACCATCAAGAAAAATAACTAAATCGGACGTATCTGCTCCAATATCTATCACGGCAACACCCATCTCTTTTTCATCATTTGAGATAACACTCAAGGCAGATGCCAATCCCTGATATACAATATCGTCAACAGAAATTCCCGATTCTTCAACACAATCTTTAATATTGGTTAGTGATGAAATAGCCACCGTAATTAAATGTACCCGTGCTTCCAATCTGCGACCTGTCATTCCAATGGGATTCATAACACCTTCCATGGTGTCAATCACATATTCCTGTGGGATTATATGAAGGATATTTCTATCCACAGGGAAGGAAATTGCTCTTGCCATATCCAGAACTTTTTGAACATCCTGTTGATGAATGGATTGAGAATTGGGGATTTGATTTTGTCCATTAGAATGAATTGCGATAGCTCCTTGTGTATTGAGTCCACGTATATGATTTCCAGAAATAGTGACATGAGCATGGTCAATTTTAATATTTGCCATAGACTCTGCTTCGTGGACAGCATTCATGATTTCTTCAATTACCTTTTCCCGATCTATAATTGAACCTTTTTTCATACCTGTAGATGGACTTTCGCCAATACCAAGCAGATTGATTTTTTCAGAATCCTGATCTATTTTTCCGATGGAACAGCAACATTTCGCAGAACCGATATCAATACCTGCGATCACAGAATTATTTTGCATCAACGTTCTTTTTCCTATCATGTCCACTCCTGAACAATCACTTGTCTATCATATCGCAAATCCAGTTTTTTAAAATCAGTGATTTGTTTTTGATGGAGTATTAATTGGTTATTAAACCTCATTAAAACAAATAGTTTTCTTTTGAGATCGTCTTTTCCTAAAATCACTTTAGTCGGTTGGTGTAGTAAAATAAATTCAAAATCTTCTTGTTGGTTCAATCGTAATTCTGAAATATTTTCATATAAAGTCGGAAAATTTTTTACCATATAATGTAGAATATATTGAGCAGTCATTATGGATTTTGATGTCAACTTCCTAATTCCCGATATTTGAGTATCATTTTTGATCATGTGAGACAGCACAGGAATATTATAATCACCGAAAGATCCCCTTAATGGTATTAACAGTCCTTCCGTATCCAAAAATAAAGGTGTTTTGGTGTTCAAAATAGCTAACGGTTTTCTTTCTGTAATTTCTATCATGATTTCATTTGGAAATTTCCGGCTGATTTTTGCGGATTTCACATGGGAATGATTTTCAATGGTGGTAGCTAGGGATACCGGATCAATTGACAATATGGATTGACTGTGAATATTCTCCGTAAGTTGATAATACTCATTTTCCGAAATGAGCGTATTGCCTGTAATATTTATGTTAGAAATGTTTAATGAATCAGATATGGATGCCCACTGTATAGAAACCCAGATTAACATGGAAATCATACTCAAAAAAATGGGAATTAATGATATGGAAAAAAAGGTTTTAAACAGGTTTTTCATGATTCAAATGCTCCGTCTAAAAAACCGAGTGTTTTAACTTCTAATTCAAGATAAACACCGAATTTTTCCTTAACTGTTTTTCTTGCCAGTCGAATGAGATATGCTATATCATTGCCGGTTGCGTTTCCATGGTTTACAAAAAAATTAGCGTGTTTTTTTGAGATTTCTGCACCCCCTTTTATGGTACCTTTCAATCCGGCTTTATCAATATAATATCCAGCAGCCTTCGTGTCAGGGTTTTTAAAAACACTCCCAGCGGAACGGACTTTAAGAGGCTGGGTTGATTTCCTTCCGAAACTTGCAGTTCTTTTTTTATGTTGAATTTCTAATGGATCTGCTTTTTTCAATTCAAAGGTAGCACCTATAATTATTTCATCTTTTGAAAAACTGGAAGAGCGATAGTGAAACTGAATATCCTTGGAACTATATTGTTTTTTTGTGCCATTTTTATTTAGGACATCCACCGATAATAAATACTTAGAAATTTCACCCCCAAAGGCACCTGCATTCATTACAAGTGCTCCCCCTAAAGTTCCCGGGACTCCTATTAAACTTTCTAACCCAGTCAACTGATTTTTCCCGGTTAATTTTACCAAGGTTCCTAACATAGCACCGCCCTCAGCATAAACGGTTGTGTCTGTTAGAAAATTTATTTTTTTCAATGTTTTATCTAGAGAAATGACAATTCCGTTCACTCCGTCATCAGACACAAGCAAATTTGAACCGGAACCGACGAAATATACATGGATAGAATGTTTAGATGCGTATGACAAAATGGATTTTAACTCATGTTCATTCTTTGGTTTAATGTAAAAAGACGCAGGTCCACCAATACCATAAGTAGTATGTTTTGACATGGGTTCATTCATTAAACATGTGCCATTTATCATTTCGGAAATTGCCTTACCATGATTCATTAAAGATGTGTTTTTTCTGATAGATGATTAAAATATTGTTCACAAAATCTCCAAATGTTCCCTGCTCCAATGGTAATGATTATGTCATTTGGTTCGATACAGGCATCCAATTCCAAGGTCAATTCATCAACATTATCTACATAATTAGACTGTGTATGATTTAGATTGGTAGCTTCATCCGAAATCCATTTTCCTGTGACACCTTCAATCGGACTCTCCCTAGATGGGAATATATTTGTAACAAATAATATGTCTGTTTTGCATAAAGCTTCAGCAAATTCTTTATAAAAATCTCGAGTTCTCGAATAAAGATGGGGTTGGAACACAACGACAATTCTGCGGTTCCATCCGTCTTTTGCCGCTTCTAAAGTAGCCTTTACTTCGGTGGGATGATGTGCATAATCATCCACAACCATAATATCATGGATGATACCTTTGATTTCAAATCTTCGTTTTACGCCTGTATAAGACTGAATCCCTCTTGAAATTGCCGAAAATGGTATGCCTAATTCCATACCTAAAGTAACCGCAGCTAGGGCATTTGTAATATTGTGTTTTCCGGGAACCTCAATGTCTACTTCACCTAGAAGATTGCTATTTCGAGTTACCAAAAAAGTACTTTTATTTTTTGAATGTACAATATTTCTTGCTGAAACATTTGAATGTTGCGTTAATCCGTATGTTAAAATTGACCGTCTAATATCTGGGAATATTTCTACCAAAGCAGGTGAATCGGCACAAACAACTACGGCACCATAAAACGGAACCGAGTTACAAAATGTTAAAAAAGCATCTTGTAATTCGGTGAGATTTTGATAACAATCTGTATGTTCCAATTCTATATTTGTAACGATACTAATTGTAGGACGCAATGCGAGAAAACTTCGGTCAAACTCATCTGCTTCCACGACAATAAAATCACCCCTTCCGAGTTTTGCACCTGAATCAATATTTTTTACATGTCCACCAACTACAAGTGTTGGTTCTAAGTGTGCTTCAGTCAATACGGTGCCAATCAGTGAAGTTGTTGACGTTTTTCCATGGGTGCCGCCCACCGCTATACTGGTGGGTTTTACAGCGATTAATTCCCCTAACATTTCCGCACGTTTGATGACAGGAATGTTTTTTTCTTGAGCTTCAATTATTTCTGGATTTGAACAATCAACTGCACTGGAATACACCAGAACATCACAATCAGATACGTTAGATTTTTTATGTCCAAATTGAATATCAGCCCCTTTATCAATCAAAGTGGTGGTGAGTGGAGACTTCTGCAAATCTGATCCTGTTACCGTAAATCCGAGATTTAATAATAACTCTGCAATTCCACTCATTCCTATTCCACCGATTCCCACAAAATGTACATTATTTACTTTTCGAAACATTAGGCAAGAGCGAGTTTGATTATTTGGTCAGCAATATGTTGGGTGGCATTTGGTTTGCTCATTGCTTTTGCTTTCATTCCCATGGATTTTAATTTTGATTTATCTCTCAATAATGCTTTAATGGTATTAATTAAAACGGATGCATTCAAATTTTTTTCATTTAAAATGGTGGCAGCTTCATTGGTAGATAAAGATTCTGCATTTTTAAACTGATGATTTTCAGCTGCAGAAGGGAAGGGAATTAAAATGCTCGGTTTGCCTACAGAAATAAGTTCCGATACAGCTAACGCACCGGAACGAGACACGACTAGGTCACTGATCGCATAAGCATCAGCCATACCATCAATAAATGGAACGATGCGAATAAATTCAGAATCAAACTGTTTATACCGGTTGAAATGGCGGACACCAGTCTGCCATAAAATTTGAATATTAGATTTTTTTAACTGTTGAATGGATTGTTCCATTAAACGATTTAACACCATAGAACCCTGACTTCCACCAAACACAAATAAGGTATCGAAGGATTCGCTAAATTGAAATTGTAGCATTCCATTTTTTTTACTTCCGCAAAGGACGTCACTTCGAATAGGATTTCCAGTTAACAAACATTCACTGTTTAAATAGTGTTGAGCTTGCTCAAAAGCTATACAAACCATATGGGCTTTATTTGCATACAATCGGGTGGTAAGTCCTGGATATGAATTTTGCTCTTGAAGTACCACAGGAATATTATTTTTCAAGGCAAATTTTACGGGAATTGCACTTGCGTAACCACCAGTTCCAACCACAACTTGAGGAAAAAATTGATTGATATAATTTTGTGCCATCATGGTTGATTTATAATAATAATACGGAAGTGTGATATTTTTTATTAAAGAGTGAAAAGATAAATTTCGTTGCAATCCCTTGATGGGTAATAGAGTATGAGGAAGAGCTTTCACCGGTAATACCTTTGACTCAATTCCGAATAGCGAGCCCATATAATGAATAATTGCATCTGGATATTGATGCTGGATTTTCTCTCCGATGGCAATCGCCGGGAAAAGATGTCCTCCAGTGCCGCCTCCTGCGATGAGTATTCTAATTTCATCCATGAATTCTCTTTGTAACAAACTTGGATAAATTTACAGACCGTTTACCCTGACTAATATTTAATATAATCCCTACTTCAATTAAGGTAATCACCAATCCAGAACCTCCATAACTGACCAACGGAATCTGCAAACCGGTAACAGGAAAAATACCCGTTACAACCGCAACATTAATAAAAGCATAACAAATTAAATTAAATCCGATCCCAATTGCCAGTAATATGCCAAAAGGGTCCGTACAATCTCGGGCAATTTTAATTCCTCTTTTATAAATCAGGACGAACAAGAATAACAAAATCATTCCCCCTAAAAACCCGGTTTCTTCTCCGATAATTGCAAAAATAAAATCTGTATGTGGCGTGGGTAAAAACTGATCTTTCTGGATGCTATTACCTAACCCCATCCCAAAAAATTTTCCATTTCCCAAACTGATTAAGGATTGAATCGCTTGATAATTATCCGATAAATTATATTCTTCACGGTTAAGCCAAGCGATAACTCGATTTAGTCTGTATGGTTTTAGCAATAGGACAGGTATGGAAACCACCAACCCGACAGAGGCACAAGCGGTTAGTTGAGATAATTTTGCTCCTCCGACAAATAAAACCACGAATCCGATTAACATAATTACCATCCCAGTGCTAAAATCTGGTTGCAAAACAATGAGCCCGGTGATTCCCATTAATATTAAAATGGGAGGGAGGAGTCCATAGGTAAAATTTTGGATTTTTTGTTGGTGAGTATCCAAATAGGCAGCTAAGTAGATTAGAATAGACAAACGAGCAAAATCAGATGTTTGAAAGGTAAAAGGTCCAAAATGGAGCCAACGTGCAGGGAATGTGTCCTTGGAAATAAATTTTATAATTAATCCTAATATCAATAGACCGAATGAAATATAAATGAGAATCGGTGCGTATTTTTTAAGCTTTCGGTAATCAATGAAAATAAAGGCAGTCATTCCCGCCAATGCAATTCCCAATCTTTTTATATGTCCCATCAAATAAATTGAATTTGTTTTTCCATCACTAATCAATATAGAATGGGCAGAACTTGCACTGTATAGCATTACAATTCCCAAAGCAGTCAATAATAAAATTTCTCCAAGAAATACATGATCAATATTTTTTTTTATTATATTTAATTGTCCCAAATTTTTAATCTCCTGATAAAACTAAATTTTTGAAACAATTGCCTCTCTCTTCATAATTTTCAAATTGGTCAAAACTAGCACAACCGGGAGACAATAATACTACATCTCCCGACTGAGCAATTTTGCGGCTCAGGATTACCGATTCTTCGAGATTATTACAACGCATCAATCTCGCCGCATCCCTAAATTTTGACGCAATCAGTTCCTGAGCCTCCCCAAACGCAATGATGGATTTTATTTTATGAGTATGTGGAAGGAGTTCATTTAAATTTCCACCTTTGAATTGCCCCCCCATGATTAAAATAATTGATCGTTCAAAGCTTGATAGAGCACAGGCTACTGCATCCACATTGGTTGCCTTTGAATCGTTTATAAATTGAATACCATTTTCAGAATGGAAATGCTCCATTCGATGGGAAATTGGTAGAAAATTGGAAATAGATTTGGAAATGTGTTCATCTTTAATTCCCAATAAATGAGCCGCTGTTGCCGCTGCAATTATATTCGAGTAATTATGGTTACCGATTAACTGTATTTCGTCAAGAGAAATAAATTTCTCATGATTTTTGTTTATGAGTTTTGTTTGATTAAGACCGAAACGAAATGATTGATCCGGATCAAGACTAAAAGGAATTTTATGAGATTGAATAGGTTCTAAAACGTGTTTAAGATTTCCATCATTTTCGTTGTAAACCACATAGGAATTTTCATTTTGATTGATGGACATTTGTATTTTAGCCCGAATATAATTTTCCATACTTCCATGACGATTCAAATGATCAGGTGTTATATTTAGAAAAATACCGATAAAAGGAGAAAAATGATTCAAAAATTCAGTCTGAAAACTGGATACTTCAAGTATAAATAACCTTTTTGTGTCCGGTTTTAATAAATCATTGAGCACAACTTCACAAAAAGAAGTTCCAACATTTCCAGCTAACACACCATGAATCGACTCAGTTTGGCAGATAGATTCTAATAATTTCGATGTTGTGGTTTTCCCATTGGAACCTGTCACAGCAATAATAGGGGCATTAGTGAACCAAAATCCCAATTCCAATTCACCAATAATGGGGATATTTTTGTTTATTGCTTTTTGAATCACTTCTGTATTTTTCGCAATTCCGGGCGAAACAACGATTAGGTCGCAGTTAAAAAGTTCATCGCTATGGATTCCCAGCTCAAAATGAATCCCCTTTTTAGATAAAATTTTGGGATAGTCAGAAGATAATTCCATATTCGATTTTTCACTTACAAATACGTTCGCACCTACATGAGTTAACAATTTCGCTGCACCCAAACCACTAATTCCCATCCCAAGTATGGAAACATTTTTGTTTTTAAGCGAGGAGGGAATTTGGTTTAAAATATCCATTATCTTATCTTAAAAGTTGTGAGTGAAAACAATGCTAACAAAATTCCGATGATCCAAAATCGAACGACGACTTTGGTTTCATGCCATCCTGCTAACTCATAATGATGATGAATTGGGGACATGTTTAATAATCGCTTCCCTTCTCCTTTCATTCTTTTTGTCCATTTAAAATATCCCACTTGCAAAAGGACTGACATAGCTTCCCAAACAAATACTCCTCCGATAATAACCAATAACAACTCTTTTTTTAATAAAATTGCAAGGGTTCCTAATGCAGCACCCGTGGATAAGGAACCCACATCTCCCATAAACATCTGAGCCGGTGCAGAGTTAAACCATAAAAACCCAAGACACGCCCCCGCCATTGCAGAGGTAAAAATAAATAATTCCCCTGCACCGGGAAGGTAATAAATATTCAAATAATCTGAAAAATCAACTCTCCCCGATAAATAGGCGATTGCACCAAATACGGTAAAAGATATCGCTAATAATCCTGCAGCCAATCCATCCAATCCGTCGGTTAAGTTTACGGCATTCGATGTCCCAGTAATCACAAATATAATGACCAAAGGATATAGAATTCCAAAATCCAAATTAAAATTCTTAAAAAATGGAACCGGTATGTAGGAATAAATCCCAGCCCAATTTCCGTTTGAAAATATCCAATAACTGATAACGATTCCCAACAGGAGTTGACCCATTAATTTATATCTAGCGATCAATCCTTTTTCAATTTTCAAAATGACTTTTAAATAATCATCTAAAAATCCTATGAATCCCATCCAAATGGTAGAAAATAAAATAATCTGGATAAATGGACTGGTAAGGTCTGCCAATAACAAGGTTGGGAGGAGTACAGCCAATATAATGAGTACTCCTCCCATTGTGGGTGTTCCCTGTTTTCGTTGATGGGTTTTTGGTCCGGTAGATCTAATCTTTTCACCAATATGGTGAACATTGAGCATGTGGATGACCTTAGGACCAAAAATAAAACTAATCAATAATGCGACGATCGCTGCCATCGCAGATCTAAATGTAATGTATTGAAATAGGTTCAATACAGACCAGTAGGATTTGAGAGGATACAGAAAATGATAAAGCATCAGTTGAATAATCCTTGAATGACCGTTTCCATTGCCATTCCCCTGGAACCTTTGACTAAAACTTTATCCCCTTCCCGTAAAGATTTTTTTAGGTTAAGCGTTAACTCTGTTTTCGATGAAAAGTAATAATGAGAGATTTTTGCATTCATTTCAATATCCGTAAATCGAGTATCATCCCCGACCAAATACACAGCATCCAATTGTGAATTCTTACATTTTTTTCCTATTTCACGATGATGATTTTCTGAATCATGACCCAATTCATACATATCTCCGAAAACGAATATATTTCGTCCATCTCCTCCAAATGCTTGTAAATAATCAATGGCAGCAATTGTAGATTCAAGATTTGCATTGTATGTGTCATCAATAACGGTTATGTTATTGTATGTGTTAACTTGGCACCTACCCTTGGGAGGTGAAAACGTAGATATCCTTTCCCGAAACACATTCCAATCAGTTCCCAATGTGACCGTAACAGCTGCTGCTGAAATAACATTTTTCAAAAAAGATAAATTTCTTGAATCAATTGGAATTTCTTCTGAGTCAATGATTAATAGAAGGTTCCCATCATTTTCTGAGATAATATCAGCGGGAAAATCACAGTCAGGAGTTAGCCCAAATGAGATTTTTTTTCCCGAATTAGGCAAGGAATTGATTCTTTCATCCGCACAGTTTATAAAAGAAAATCCTTCATGTATAGACCTGAATAATTCTCCTTTTTCAGCTGCGATATCATCTACCGAACCAAACCCTTCTAAATGTGCAGGAGCAATATTGGTAATGAGTCCATGAGTTGGATTTGATATTTCACACAAATATCGGATATCACCACGTTGATTTGCACCCAATTCTAAAACGGAAATATCGTGAGAGGCGGTTAATGTTAATAAAGTTAAAGGCACACCAACAGACGTATTATAATTTCCTTCCGTGGCGTGTACATTTTTGTCTGCACTGAATATATGCTTAATTAATTCTTTTGTTGTGGTTTTACCATTGGTGCCGGTGATTCCAATAATAGGAATGGTTACATTATTTCTCCAGTGTTTTGCAATTAATCCTAAAGTGTTGAGAGGATTATCAACCTTTATTTGTTGAATAGTTTTGCATTTATTTTGAAATTTTGACACCAACACCGCCTTACATCCTTCTAATTCAACAGTATGGACAAAATTATGTCCATCAGTACGCTGACCGGATAATGCAATGTACAAATCTCCCGATTTTACATTCCGGCTATCTGTAGTGATTCCGGTTACGGGTTCATTTAACCGTACTTGAGTGACGGAATAAAAGCATTCTGCGAATCCGGATGGATCGGGAAGGTTTATCCTCATGAAATAAATTCCGAAATAGTATGAATATCTGAATAGGGGATTCGATCATTCTGAATCACCTGAAAATCATCTCTCCCTTTTCCTAAGGCAATTACGACATCTTCAGGCATCATGTTACATAAAGCACGATTCAATCCTTCCTTCCTATCTTTAAATACCGTGAAACAATTCGAAGTAAACCCTGCTATCAAATCGGCATTTATTGCATCAAGATTTTCATTTCGTGGATTATCTGGGGTGATATAGCAATGTTTTGAAAATTTTTCAGCGGTTGATGCCATTAGTGGACGTTTTAATTTATCACGGTCACCTCCAGCCCCAAAAACGGTATGAATGTTCCCATCTGTAAGCGAACGAACGGTAGAAAGGACTTTTTCAAATGCGTCTGGAGTATGAGCATAATCTACAATAATGGTGCCTCCATTTGGAGCTTTAAACCACTCCATTCTCCCTGGAATACCGATACAATTATTAATACCAGATTCAATGGATTCGGGACACAATCCCATGGTATGTGCCGCCGAAACCGCCATCAATATATTTTCTTTATTGAATTCTCCCATTAAAGGTGAATCAATTTTATAGGACTTGGTCCCAGCGGAAATAACACCGGTAATTCCTTCCAAGGTCACATGACAATGTTCAAAGTGAATCATGTCTTCAAATTTGGTGGCAGCAGAAATCACAGGGGAAGTACAAAGAAGTTTTAATTGTTTACCATAGTCTGAATCGGTATTTATTACTCCAGTAGCATTTAACGGTAACATTTTGAACAGTTTTGCTTTTGCTTGAAAATAATTTTCCATAGTACCATGATAATCCAAATGATCTTGGGTTAAATTGGTGAAAACTGCAAAATCAAAATTCACATCTGCAACTCTAAATTGGTCAATGGAATGAGAAGACACCTCCATCACTAAATGGGTAATATGATCTTCCACCAACCGACTCATAGTTTTATGAAGGGAAATAGCGTCCGAAGTTGTGTGAGAACCTTTCTCTTCATAAGAATCAGTTAGTAATCCCAGTGTTCCTAAAACGGCTGATTGCTTCCCATCGGCTTGTAAAATTGAGTTTAATAAAAAGGAAGTAGATGTTTTTCCGTTGGTTCCAGTGATACCAACTATGATTAACTTTTTAGAAGGGTTTTTATAAAATTTTGAGGCTATTTTGGATAGTGCCCGTCTGGGATTCCCTACGGACACATAAGGAATGGAAACATTTCCAATATCCCTTCCATTTACAAGCAAGGCAGCTGCACCTCTGTCTATGGCTTCCTGGACAAATTGATGTCCATCCACAGAAAATCCCGGAATAGCAATGAATAAATCACCCGGAATTACTTTTTTTGAATGGGAGCATAAACGTGTTATTTCGACATCATCCCTCACCAAATTCAACGGATTGATATGTTGTACTAATTCGATTAATTTTCTTTTCATTTTAATGAAGTCCAATCACACATAATGTCCCACAGGTGATGGTTTTATCTGGTTTTGGAGATTGCCATCTCACTATCCCAGACCCTTGAATCGAATAAGAAAATCCATGTTCTTTTAATTTTCGAACGGCCCCCCTTAGACTCATTCTTCGTACATCCGGCACTGTACATTCTTCATTATTTACTTGAACGGTATGAGCCAACATATTATGATTATCATCCCATCCCAATTGACTCTGGTTTTGGTTAGCCCAAATATTTATTGGGGATTTTTTTTTCTGAATTTCATCCTTTTGGAATGAATCATCCATATTAATAATTCTTTGAATTACGTTTTTAAACACTGGTGCTGCCCCAATTGCACCCCAATGGTAGCCGGATCTGGGTTCATCTATAAGAATAACGCACAACAATTGTGGATTGGACGCTGGAAAAAATCCCACAAAATTTGAAATAAATTTCGTATCCGAATAAGCACCATTTATAAATTTTTGAGCTGTTCCTGTTTTCCCTGCAATATCCCACCCAGGAATATGAGCTGAAGATGCTGTGCCTGAATCCACGGTTTTTTTGAGAATATTTCTGATTGATTGCATCGTTTTTTTGGATGCAATGCGTCGTAAAACATTTGAACGAGGGGAGCTGTCAATTTTGCGATCATGATCCATTACTTGTCTGATAATGGTTGGTTTGAGTAAAAAACCACCATTTGCCACAGCAGAATAAGCCGTTGCTAATTGGAGTGCAGTTACACTGATTTCCTGCCCCATCGAAATAATTCCCGGAGAAATTTTGCTCCAGTTTTCAGTTTCCCGAATCAATCCCTTTGCCTCACCCGGTAACGAAATATTGGTCTTTATTCCAAACCCGAATCGTTTTATATATTGGTAAAATGATCGAATATCGAGAAGTTCTGTAATTTTAATAATCCCTACATTACTGGATTGTTCCAACACCTGAGAAAAAGTTAATAAACCATATTTTTCATGATCACGAATCTTAACTTCATTGTAATAAAAACTTCCATTTTCACAGAAAAACTCATCCCTTAATTGAACAATTTGATTATCCAAGGCGACAGTGGCAGAGACAATTTTAAATGTGGATCCCGGCTCAAATTGATCAGTAATGGCTTTTATTTTTTGATTTTCAATGGGTGAATTTCCTGGATGATTTGGATCAAAACCGGGCACAGATGCCATAGCCAATATTTCACCTGTTTCTGGATTCATCAGAATTCCCGTACCGCTTTGTGCATGGGTGTGATTAACTTGTTTCAGCAATTCATCCTCTAAAATATTTTGATACTCAATATGTAAGGTCAGTTGTAAATGAGCACCATCCCTGGGGTTTTTATAGGGATAACTACTGTCTCTTTTCTTGTGCCCTGTGCCAGATTCTTTTTTAATAATCCATCCATCTACCCCAGTTAAAGTGGTATTAAATTGTTTTTCAATTCCGCTCAAGCCACGATTATCAGGGTCCGTAAATCCTATGATTTGACCTCCAGTCATTCCAAAAGGATAATGTCGGTAATAATTTCGTTTCACAAGGACTCCTAACTCTTCCAATCTGGAAATCTCTCCACATTGAGATTCAAGAATATTTCTCGCTAAAAATGTATATGAATTTGAGTTGGAAAGCTTATTAAAATAAAAAGAGGAAGGTAAAGAAGTACAAGAACTTAATAATTGACTGGCTTCTGATTTATTGACAATTTGATCCGGTGTAGCGACGAGAGTTGTATGGGAAATATTTCTGGTTAAGGGGACATTATTTCGGTCAAATATATTTCCCCGAGATGCAGGTAGGATTTCTTTTGGTTTTCCCTGAGTTCTACCATTCTCATTAATCAATTCGTTATTGAGGATTTGAATTTGAAACAACCGGACACTCAAACCGCACCATGCTAATATAACAAAACAGGTTACCACTGTGATACGAGAGCGAAAATTTAAAAAAGATTTCGTCACAAACTGCTGAGTTCTCCGGGTTTGATGTGTACGGAAATTGATTCAGGCTTAGCGGACACCATCCCCCATTTTTTCTGTGCTTTTTTGGCAATGATATTCGGTTTTGATAGAGCGTCAATTTCACTTTGCAGGATATAAATTTCATCCATTAATTCTTCCACAGTTTTCTTTTGAATGTCAAGAGCAAATAGGGAATCATCTATTTCTGTGAATACCCATAAATATAGGACCAACCCACCGAATGATAAACAGGTAACGAGGTAAAAAAATAATGTGTCAACTAAATTTCGAAAGTGTTTGGATTTGCGTTTTTTAATAGCCATAGTTTACCTTTTTTCTGCTGCTCTTAATTTTGCACTTCTGCTCCGACGGTTCAATTTTATCTCTTTTTGTGTAGGAGTGATTGGCTTTTTGGTCAAAATATTAATGATTCCTTCCTGCTTTAGTTGCTTAAATGAATGTTTTACCATTCTATCTTCCAACGAGTGATAGCTAATGATGACCACTCTTCCAAATTGGTTTAAACTATGAATGAACAATTTTAAAAATTGATCTAAAATGGATAGTTCTTTATTTACAGCAATTCGAATAGCTTGAAATACTCGGGCAAGAGTTTTAACTCGATTAGCAGGAGGAGTTGATTTTCTGATAATTTCACTCAAATCAGTCGTGGAACAAATAGGACCGTTTTGTTTTATTTTGAATGCAATTTTTTTATAATATCTTTCCTCTCCATATTTTTTTAAAATCTGCTCTATTTCACTTACATTCATACGGTCCAACATTTCAGAAGCAGTTTTCCCTTCCTTTGCATTAAATCGCATATCTAATGAGGATTCCTGAGCGAAAGAGAATCCTCTGGATTTGGATACCAATTGTATCGAAGATAATCCCAAATCTAGCAAGATGCCGCTTACATTTGGGATTCCTTCCTTTTTTAATATTTTAGGTAATTGATGATAGGAGTCGTGATATACAGACAAAAGAGGAGATGAGGAATAAAGACCATTCTGATACATTTTTATTGCCTCTGAATCTCGTTCAATTCCAATGAGCTTCCCTTTTTCGGAAAGATTGGTTAAAATATGATTGGCATGTCCGCCTAGACCAAAAGTTCCATCCACATAATAATGATTGGGATCGATATTTAAAAAAAATATTACTTCCTCCACCAAAACTGGAATATGATGAAGAGAAGCAGTCATTACAATATAATTTTCTCAGCCAATTCATTTAATGCATCTTGGTTTTCTGAAAATACCTTTTGGTCAAAATCTTTCAGGAGTTCAGGATTCCAAATTTCAATTTTATTGACCATACCAATGATAATGACTTGCCGATCAATTTTGGAATAATTTAGTAAATCTTGGGTCAGGTGAATTCTACCTTGTTTATCATAGGTGGGTGAAGTTGCATATCGAGTATATTCTCGAGTAAATGCACGATTAATGATTGAAGAAGCCTGTTCCCTGAGTTTATCTAGAACTTTGTTCCATTCTGTGATTGGATATACCCAAATACACGGATCCATTCCTTTGGTGATTGCGAAAGAGTTATTATTCTCAGGCGACAAAGATTGTCGAAACTTTGCCGGAATGTTGACCCTGCCTTTAGGATCAACTGAATAAGAATATTCACCTGTGAATGTATTTGGATTATGTGACATTATGGATCAACGAAAGGGATAATTACCCACTATTACCCACAAGTCTAATAAATTTACCCACTCAAGTCAAAATCTTTTTTCAATTATTTTAAGAAAATAATTTAATATTCTGGTTTTGATAACAATAATGAGGAAAAATCACCAAAAAGAATTCAATGGTGAATGCTAATTATATTGGATTATGGATCAATTAGACAATCATTGACCCATGGTATTTTATTTTGGATTAGGGGAAAATTTATGCAATGAATACGAAGGAGGGTCAACCGAAACAATAACTTTCACTGGATTTTCGAAATTGTGCAACGGAAGAACTGGAATTTCATTTGTTGGCCCCAACAAATTAATCATCACATTTAAAGAGTGTTCGAAAATAAATTCTGTTTTATTCTCAATTTTAAGAGTTTTGGTTTCTCCAGATAATAGTGTTAGGTGTGAGGTATGAATGGAATCGGAAAAAACAAAAACATCCAATTTGCGATCTGTTTGAATAAAAAGGGAATAGGGAGGTACAAATTCAATGGCATGTTCCTCAGAATAAGACTCAATAAAATTTAAATCAATGGGATTTGCAAAGGTAGTGTTGTTGTCTAAATGTACTCCTAATTCTTTTGGAGTACTTGTATTAATATTTTTATGGATAATGAATAAAACAAAAATCCATACTGTGAGAAGCAGGATACTTTTAATTAGTTTATCCCGATTGTTTTTTGGTGATTTTTTTAAGTGAACAATTTTCTTTTTGTCCTCAGGCTTATCTTCAGATTCAAATGTTAATTCTTTATGTTTCTTTTTTTCAGAAACTGGTTTTGATTTTGTGTCTCCAATGAAGGTTTCAAATTTGGTAATTAATTCTTCTGGTGGTAATCCAATTTCTGTCCCATAAGCCCGTAAGAATAAGCGAATATAGGGTTTGGGAAGGATTGCAAAATTTCCTTCCTCGATAGCCTTCAGAAATCGAAGACTGATTTTAGTACGAGCATGAATTTCATCTAATTCAATTCCTCGTTCAGTTCGTATTTTTTTTAGTTTATTGTAAAATTCAGGCATTTTTCGGGTATGAATTTAAACTGAAAAATTTAAGAATAAATATGATATTCATTTCTTTCCATAGATACACTTTTAACAGATTAAATTGAAATGATTTTAAAATAACCAAAAAAATATTTGTGTAGAAAATCTTTTAGTACATAATAAAAATACATTAAAATTATGGGCTAAACTAAAACCAATATTTAATGTTTAATAAATTATCTGATAAATTTGAGTCTGTTTTCCGATCTTTAAGAGGGCTGGGAAAAATCACAGAATCCAATATCCGGAGTACAGTACGGGATGTTCGTATAATTTTGTTAGAAGCAGATGTTAATTATGAGATTGTAAAATCCTTTATAACAAAAGTTAAAACACGTGCAGAAGGGACCAAAGTTATTAAATCGATAAAACCCGGAGAACATTTCATAAAAATTATACACGATGAGTTAGTATCACTTTTGGGTGGTACAATATCTCCTTTAAATTCTTCAAATAAAAAGCCTAATAAAATATTACTATCTGGATTGCAGGGGTCTGGTAAAACCACGACTGCAGTCAAAATTGCATCCCATTTGAAAAAAAATGGATTCAATAGCTTGTTAGTAGCCGCAGATGTTTATCGCCCTGCTGCAATAGACCAATTAATGATTTTAGGAAACCAAGCAAATATCCCCGTTTTTTCTAAGGGGAAATCAGATCCTGTTGATATTTGTAAAAGTGGAATTGAAGAAGCAGAGTTGAAAAAAGTTGATTACGTCATTTTGGATACTGCTGGAAGATTACACATTGATGGTGAAATGATGGAAGAAATTCAGGCAATTCAAGAGAATACCATTCCCAATGAAACGCTTTTTGTAGTGGATGGAATGACGGGACAAGACGCAGTCAATTCAGCAAAGATTTTTTCTGATACACTAACGCTAACCGGAATCGTACTGACAAAAATGGAAGGAGATACGAGAGGAGGTGCAGCTGTTTCAGTGTCTGCTGTAACAGGAGTCCCCATCAAATTTTTGGGAGTGTCAGAAAAGCTTGACGGATTGGAGGTATTTGATCCAAAAAGGATTGCTGACCGCATTCTTGGATTTGGAGATGTGGTTACGCTTGTTGAAAAAGCTCAAGCGACATTGGATGAACATAATAAAGCATCCGTTAAAAAAATGTTGTCAGGTGAATCATTTGATTTAAATGATTTTAAATCACAATTAGGACAAGTTAAAAAAATGGGATCATTAAAACAGGTCATGGGAATGTTGCCCATGGCGAAAAAGAAAATGATGATGCCCAATCAAGTGAATGAAAAACAATTGGTATGGACTGAGGCAATTATTCAATCCATGACTCAGTACGAACGAACACACCCAAAAATGATAAATGGAAGCAGAAGAAAAAGAATTGCCCATGGTTCCGGACGCTCGGTTCAGGAAGTAAATAAGGTGATAAAAGAATTTTTTCAATTACAAAAATTAATGAAACAAATGACAAAAAAATCATTTCCGCATTTAAAAAGATCTGCGGCACAATACTTGACTGTTAATTAAGGAGATAAAATTGGCTACACGAATACGATTAAAACGATTGGGCAGAAAAAACAGACCGTTTTACCGCATCATCGTTATTGATTCCAGAAAAAGAAGAGACGGCGCTGCGATTGAAGAAGTAGGTTGGTACGATCCCATCATCAATAATGATAAAAATTTTACCTTGAAAGAAGATCGAATTTTATATTGGCTTTCTCAAGGAGCTCAACCTTCAGATGTAGTAAAAAACTTGATGAAGAAAACTGGACTTGGGCATAAATGGCATTTGATTCGTAGAGGTCAAAGTGCTGAGGATATTGAAAAAAATATGCAAAAGTGGGAGTTAGACCGTGAGCAAACTTTGAAAGTTCGATTGGAGAAAGCTCAAGAATTGTCACAAATGAAAAAATCCGATTCTGAAAAAAAGAAAAAAGATGAAGAGGAATTATTGACGGAACTGGATTCAGATAAAGTGGGTGAAACAGAGGAAGGAACTACAGAAAATGAAGTGGATGCCACACCTGAAACTGAAACTGAAACTTCTGAAATGGGAGAAGATACACAGGATGACATGTCTGAAGTTGACATAGAAAAAACGGAAGAAGGAACAGATGTAACTGATGAACCGAATAAAGACGATAAATCAGCTGAGGGGTCAAATGAATCAGATGTAGTAGAACCCTCTGATAGTGATGATGCTAGTCCCAAAGATCCTGATGAAAATAATGCTGAACCCAAAGAGGAGACTGAGCAGACATCCGAAGATGAAGCAGTTGACTCAGGGGAAATAGATTCAGTTGACGATAAGGATTCAGATGCAAAAGGTTCTGAGGAAAAAAAGGTTGAACCAATCGAAGAAGCCGAGATTGATTCTGAAGAAGAAGGCGAAGAGAAATCTACTAAAAAAGAAAAGGTAGAACCAACTGCGAAGGAAAAAGACTCTAATAAAGATGCTCAGGAATCAGATGAATCAAACAACTCAACAGATGACATCAAACAAAAACCTGAAGAAGAAATAAAACATAATAAGGAAGAAACTTCCTCAAGTTAATCGAAAAAAAATAAAATTAATTTCAAAGGAGTCATACGAAATGAAGGAATTTATTGAAATGGTAGTCAAACATTTGGTTGATAAACCAGATGAGGTGGAAGTCAAAAAGAATGAGTTAGAAAACCAGATCATTTATGAGTTAATGGTAGGTGATGGTGATTATGGAAAAATAATTGGAAAAAAGGGAAGGAATATTTCGGCAATTAGGTCCCTTGTTTTTGCAATCAATGCAAAAGAAGGTGGTAAAAGAGCTAAACTGGAAGTAATTGATAGATAAAATCAATGAAGAGATTATTTGCGATTGGGAAAGTGACCAAAGTGTCCGGTCTAAAAGGAGAGGTGCGATGTAAACCGCTATCAAGGTTTTTTGATGAATATATTGATGAAAAACCACTTTTTTTAGGATTTTCAAAATCAGCAAACACAAAAATTAAATTAGAAGAAATTATCCCTTCAGGAAAACACCATCGATACAGGTTTTCAGGCGTAAATTCCCGGCAATCTGCCCAATCCATCCTTGGACAGTATGTGTATGTCGGTGTGTCTGAGCATGATGAGATAAATTGGATATCGGAAGATTTATTGGGATTTGATATCATAACAGAAGAAGGGGATTCCATTGGCATTTTGAAAGAAATACTTTGGCTACCTTCAAATGATGTTTATGTAATTCAAAGCGAAAAGCAAGAATTCTTGGTTCCGGTTATTCCTGAAATTGTGAGAGATTTGGACTGGGAGTTTGAAGTGATCGTCATTTCACCAATGGAAGGATTATTAAATTGAAACGATTCGCAGTAATCACCCCAATTCCAGAATTGGTGAATCAATTCATCAGAGAAACCATTGTCAGAAAATCTGTGGACAATCAACTGGCTGAGATTGATGTTATCAATTTACGGGATTTTTCTCATGGAAATTATCGCCAGATTGACGATGAACCCTATGGAGGTGGCGGCGGAATGGTCATGATGGCAGATCCATTTTTTAAAGCAATCGATTATATTGTGGAAAAGTGGGGAACAGCTGATTCTATACGAATTGTGCATCCAACACCTCAGGGAATAAAATGGAATCAAAAGTCTGCACAAGAATTCAGTCATGTGGAACATTCTATTTTTCTTTGTGGACACTATAAAGGAATTGATGAACGGGTAATTGATAAATACGTTACCCATGAATATTCATTGGGAGATTTTGTTATCTCTGGTGGCGAAATAGCTTCAATGGTGATGTTGGATAGTATCGTTCGATTGATTCCGGGAGTCTTAAACACCTTGGAATCTGCTAAATCTGATTCGTTTATGAACGGATTATTGGATGCTCCCTATTATACACGTCCAAGAGAAATTGATGGATTTTCTGTTCCTGAAATATTAATGAATGGAAACCATAAGGACATTGATTCATGGCGGCATGAAAAACGAAAAGAAAGAACATTAAAAAAAAGAAAAGATTTATGGGAACAATATGTTACCCACGATAAAAATGGAGAAGATAATGAATAAAATAGACGAATTAAACAAGGAATATTTAAAAGACTCAATTCCCACATTTAGAGCAGGGGATCGTGTTTCTATAGATTATCGTGTTATAGAAGGAGGTAAAGAACGGATCCAGAAATTTCAAGGTGATGTGATCAGCCGTAAAGGTGGAAGTGTTGAAGCATCTTTTACGGTCAGAAAAATTTCTGGTGGTGTTGGTGTTGAACGAATATTTCCACTTCATTCACCAATGATTGCCGATATTAAAGTGCTCCGGAAAGGAAAAGTTAGAAGGGCGAAGTTAAATTATATAAGAAAGTTGAAAGGAAAAGCTGCACGAATTTCTGAAAGAAGATAATTTCCTCTTTTAAAAATGAATACCCTCGCTTCTTTATATTTGTGAGGGTTTTTTATTTATATTCGCTCTAATTTAAATTGAATCCGAAAGAAAAATTAATTCTGGGAGTTACTACTGTATCCCATCTCAGTGTTCACAGTACAATGCTGATTTTTCCTACCATCATATTGGTTCTCAGGGATGAATTTACGACCGGACTGGCAATGTTGGGTGTCATTGCATCTATAAGTACATTCATGTATGGCTTTGGAGCTCTACCTACTGGTTATCTGGAAAAAAAATTGGGGACATCTTCATTACTGAAGGTTTTTCAAATTGGGACTATATTTTCTGGCTTAATTGTAGCTACCGCTCAATCACTTTTTATTCTGATATTGGGATTGATTTTGGTCGGTCTTTTTTCCAGTATTTATCATCCCACAGGATTAACCATTATCTCTCGGAACTCCTCAAACTTATCAAAAGGAATGGCAATTCACGGAATGGGAGGATCCGTTGGATTGGCATTGGGTCCGATGATTGGAGCAATTAGTACGGAGTTGGGATCATGGAGATATGCATATGTATCCATTGTTGTCATAAATTTATTCTTATTTTTTATTACGTTAATTATTTCAAAAAATTGGGAGAAATCACGGATTCATCGAAAATCCAATCAAAATTCAATTCAAAAAACCAATAAATCTGCTTTAAAATATTATTTTATAATTTCAATATTAATGGGATTTTCATTTACGGGTTTTACCACATTTATGCCGGTTCATTTTGCATTTGAAACTCGGGAATTATTATTAGGGTTTTCGGATACATTAAGAGGAGGACTTTTTACAACTTTAGTTTTATTAGCAGGGATATTAGGTCAAGCAATGGGAGGATGGGCAGGAGGTAAATTTTCACTTCCTAACTATTTATTGTGGATTATTTTTTTAAATATTCCTATGTTTATTTTAATGGGGTTGGTTTCTGGATATATATTAATTGTTGCGGCATTTGTTTTAGGAATTGTCCATTTTAATTGGCAGCCTATTGCAAATTCACTTTTAGCAAATTTAACGAATACATCCCATCGAGGTCTAGGATATGGAATCAATTTTTTTCTAAACATAGGATTTGGTTCCGGTGCTGCAGCTTTTGGTGGATTTATTGCGGAAAAATATGGAGTACATTTCATTTTTCCAATCATGGGATTTATATTAATTCCAGCTTTATTTTTTAATTGGATTTTAATTACAAAAGTGAACAAAGTTTAACTATGGATAATTAATTAATTTTAGTGTATTGAACATGAAACAAAACCAATTAAAAACTATTCCTTCTGTATCTGAGGTGTTACTCGAGGTAACAAAGATAACCGACAATAATAAAAAACTATTAACGTATTGGATTAATGAAATTTTATCGAAATATAGAGCCAAAGCAAAAGTTGAAAAATTATTTAGTACCAGACAAGAAATTATTCAAAATATAACAACCGAAATATTGTGGAAATCCAAAGGTAGTTTAACATCGGTAATTAACGGGACAGGAATTGTTCTCCACACAGGATTAGGTCGGGCACCACTTCACTCCGAAATTG
Organism: uncultured bacterium; assembly: GCA_964496365.1. Classification (GTDB taxonomy): domain Bacteria; phylum Fidelibacterota; class Marinisomatia; order Marinisomatales; family AB-629-J13; genus AB-629-J13. The sequence goes on along the minus strand of CAZBZK010000002.1, from coordinate 25,308 downwards.
TCAAACGTGGGCTAAAAACTTTAAAAGGGTATTCAAATTTAGAATTTCAATTGGTTTCTGGAAAAAGAGGAAATCGTCAAGATCACATACAAGATTATTTCAAAGCAATAACGGGTGGTAAATCCTCGTTAATTGTCAACAATAATGCTGCCGCAGTTCTCTTGGGAATTAATACGTTAGCGGAGGGCAAAGAGGTTGTCGTATCCCGGGGACAAGAAGTCGAAATAGGTGGAGCATTTCGGATTCCGGATATTATTGAAAAAAGTGGTGGTATTTTGAGGGAAGTCGGAACCACAAACCGAACCCATAAAAGAGATGTGGAACAGGCAATAAATTCCAATACAAAACTCTTATTGTGGGTACACACTTCTAATTATAAAATTCAAGGGTTTACGAGGGACCTTTCTCTGGAAACTTTGGTTGAAATCGGTAGAAAAAAACGGATTCCAGTGATGGCAGATTTAGGAAGTGGAGCAATGGAAAATTTCTCAAATTTAGGTCTTCCTAAAGAAAGTATGGTTCATGAAATTGTAAAAATGAAACCTCAACTTATTACCTTTTCAGGTGATAAATTATTGGGAGGTCCACAGTCTGGGATCATGATAGGATCACAGCGGATCATTAATAGATGCCTTCAGAATCCAATTTACCGTACGGTTCGATGTGATAAATTCACCATAGCGTTTATGGAAGAAACCTTAAAAGTCATTGGAACTTCGACACAAATTAAAAAAAACTTAACGCTTTCATTATTAGCGGAGCCGGGAAAAAAACTATTAAAAAGAGTAAATAAAATATTAGATACCCTTCCCACAAAAATTAAAAAAACGTATGGGATTCACTCTATTCAAACCGTAGTTGAAGCGGGAAGTGGGTCTTTGCCTGCAGAATCTTTACCCAGTGCGGCATTGGTATTTTCATCCAATAATATGAAACCAAAAGAATTGGCTAAGACTTTTAGACATGGACACCCTTCTCTTATCGGATACATACATGAAAATAAGTATTTTATAGATTTTAAAGCGGTGTTAAAGGACCAAGATAAACTCGTTGTCCAATTAATAAAGGAAAATTTAGGATGAATCAAGTCGTTATCGGAACCGCTGGGCATATTGACCATGGAAAAACCGCACTTGTAAAAGCATTGACCGGTGTGGATACCGATAGATTGTCAGAAGAACAAGACCGGGGAATGACCATTGATTTAGGATTTGCATTTTTAAATGACCGAATAACCATTATCGATGTTCCGGGACACGAACGTTTTATACGAAACATGGTTGCAGGAGTCTCCACTATAGATTTTGTGATTTTGGTGATTGCACTAGATGACGGAATTATGCCTCAAACGATGGAACATTTAAACATCATCGATTTATTGGGGGTTCCAGATGGAATAATTGTATTGACTAAATGTGACTTAATTTCGGATGACCAATGGATTGAAATGGTCGAGGAAGACATTAGAGACAAGACAAAAGGAACCGTTTTAGAAAGAAAATCTATACTTAAAACTTCCTCAGTAAATCAAATTGGTATTGACAAATTAAAGGATACACTTATTGATCTCAAGGGTCAGGAGGACGTGTCTAAAGGTGATGGGATGTTTAGATTACAAATAGACCGTGTATTTCAAAAAACTGGGTTTGGAATTATTGTAACCGGAACGGTAATTGGAGGAGGGGTTAAGGTGGGATCTCAAATCAGTATTCTGCCGATGAATCAAACGGGTAAAGTTAGAGGATTGCAAAGCCATGGAAAAGAAGTTGAATTTGTTTCAACAGGTGACCGGGCAGCTATAAACATTTCCGGAATTGATTATTCCCATGTTTGGCGGGGGGCGGAAATTGTTTCTCCTAATTCCATGAATCAGACAACTCGGATGATTGCAAATATCCATCTAATTAAATCTACTCATTGGAAAATAAAAGCAGAACAACGAATTCGAATTCATGTAGGAACATCGGATATAATTGGGAAGATTATATTTATACCGAAGAAAATTTCCGCTGGAGAATCCATCAATGTTATAATGAAGTTAGAAAAACCGATTTCTATCGCTATGGATGATCGTTTTATTATCCGATCCTATTCTCCCACTGATACCATCGGTGGTGGTATCATATTAGACCAACACCCCATAGGATCATGGACAACACAGAAGGGATTATGTGAAATGCTTTCTTTAAATATTCAAGAAAGATTTCTTCAATTTGTAAACGCCACAACCAAATCTCCATTTTCAACAAAAGAGTGGTCGAAAAAATTCTCTAAATCAGAAGAATACATAACAAAATTAATCGAGCAAAATCGTTTAAAATTTGAGAATGGATTTGTGTTTTCTCAGGAATCACAATCAAAGTGTCAGCGTGAAGTGATTGATTTACTCAGTCGATTTCACAAAGATCATCCGTATCGAGATCGTTTAAATTTAGAATCTGCCCGGTCTGAATTGGGATATAGTCGGAGTTGGTTTGATTTCATGTTATCCCAAATGGGGGACAAAGATGTTTCGGTAAAAAATGGAGGGGTTGCATTAAAATCTTTTAAAATGGAGATTCATCCTAATGATATGGAAGATTTAAAAAGGATAAAAAATATGTTCCTGCTTAAAAAATTCCTTCCCGTTTCCGTAAACGAGATTGGTGTTAATACCCAATTTGACTCGAACAAAATTCTTGAATTCCTCCATGTATTAAAACGAAACGGAGAGACGATTAATATTTCCGATCAGTTTTGGATGAGTATGTCAGACTGGAATCTTCTTAATAAAAAGCTGAAAACATTTTATAAATCCAATGATATTTTGAGTGTTTCTGATTTTAAATCTATAACGGATCTCTCTCGTAAAACTGCTATTCCCCTTTTGGAATATTTAGATAAAATCGGCATAACCATTCGGAAAGGAAATGATCGATTAAAAGGAACCAATTTTTCAACCATGCTTAACCATTAAAGTACATGGCTGTTTCAGCTCAAAAAATGATTAAAAAGGGCACCTCGGATTCAATTTCTTCAAAGGGAACTCCGTTAATGCATCAGTATAATAAAATTAAATCAAAGTATCCAGATTGTATCATCTTGTTTAGAATGGGAGACTTTTTCGAAACATTTAATGAGGATGCGAATATAACAGCAGACATTCTGGGAATAGTGTTGACGAAAAGAGCCAATGGTGCTGCAGCAGACGTTCCCCTAGCAGGATTTCCCCATCACGCTTTAGATAGTTATCTTCCAAAAATTGTTAAAGCAGGTCATAAAGTAGCGATTTGCGAACAAGTGGAGAATCCAAAATTCGCTAAAGGAATTGTAAAACGTGAAGTGATTGAAGTGGTTTCTCCGGGGACATTATCACCTGAAACTGAATCGTTACACACTTCAAATAATTTTATTTTTTCCATATTTGCAAAAAAAGGTAGAGTGGGGTTTTCCGTGTTAGATCAGTCCACGGGGGAGTTTTACCTAGGGGAAACAGATGAAGGAAATTTAACAGAATCTATGCATCAATTTTCGCCAATAGAGGTATTAGTACCAAACGATTATACTTATTCTACATCAACATGGTACCGCAAACAAAAACCATTCATTTCCAAAATGGAAAACTGGATTTTTGATTTTAATCATTGTTATAGACTCTTAACCGAACAATTAAAAACACCATCCTTAAAAGGATTTGGATGTGAGGATTACCCCTTAGGTATCTCCGCTGCAGGGGGGATGATTTATCACCTAAAACAAAATTTACAATCACCCTTAAACCACATCTCAAAAATAAAACCCATTACAGTTGATTCTATCATGGGATTAGATAATTTTACCATTCGGAATTTGGAAATATTCCATTCTTTATCCACTCAAGGAACACATGGTACATTGATTGATGTTCTAGATGAAACCGTTACAAATGGAGGAGGACGATTATTGAAAAAGTGGCTTCATAATCCACTCACCAATCAATACAGATTGAATGATCGTCTTGAAATAGTGGACTCATTTGTACAATCAAAAAAAATGCTTTATTCTCTCAGAGAAATGTTAGATAAATCTGCAGATATTGAAAGAATTTTAGGAAAAATCAATCGGCATAAATCATCACCAAGAGATTTAATAGGGTTAAAAAATACATATAAAACTATTAATGAAATTGTCCATTTCTTGCAAAAAGAACCACATGATTTATATTCAACTATAATCAAATGGTTTGGAGATACATCCTATCTCTTGAAATTAATTCAAACCAAACTGAGCAAAGATCCCCGGACTACACTAAAAAAAGGAGGGGTAATCGCAGATGGATATCATGCAGAATTGGATGAGTTACGAATGATAGTAAAAGGAGGTTCTGACTGGATTACCCAACTGCAAACATCAGAAAGGGAACGTACTGGAATTTCTTCTTTGAAAATTAATGTAAATAAAGTATTTGGTTATTATATTGAAATAACCAAAACCCACCTTGACAAGGTACCAGACGGATATATTAGAAAACAAACATTGGTGAATGGTGAACGGTTCATCATTCCAGAATTAAAAGAATATGAAGAAAAAATATTAAGTGGTGAAGAGAAAATTTTTGAATTAGAAAGTCGCCTCTATCAGGAATTATGTGAAGAAATTTTATTACAATCTTCGGACATTCAAAAAAATGCCGAAGCTATTCATAAATTGGATGTTTTAACCACATTTTCAGTTTTGGCTATTCAAAACAATTATGTAAAACCTGAGATATCAACTAAACCTATCATTCACCTTATTAATTCCCGACATCCAGTGGTTGAAAAATTACTTCCTACGACAGAAAAGTTCATTCCAAATGACTTAATTCTGGACACAGAAACGAATCAAATTCAGTTAATTACAGGTCCAAATATGGCAGGTAAATCTACTTATTTACGTCAAATTGGATTGTGTATCATTCTTGCTCAAATTGGTTCTTTTGTACCTGCAGAAAATGCTAAAATCGGAATTGTTGATCGACTGTTTACCCGGGTGGGAGCCAGCGATAATTTAGCAGGTGGAGAATCCACATTTTTAGTTGAAATGATTGAAGCAGCAAATATTCTAAATAATGCGACTGAAAACAGTTTTATTCTATTGGATGAAGTAGGTCGTGGTACTGCCACCTTTGATGGTTTGTCTCTTGCATGGGCGATTACAGAATATTTACATAATCATTCACCAGTTGCAGCTCGTACACTGTTTGCAACTCATTATCATGAATTAACTGAATTGGAAAAATCGTTAAATAAATTGTCTAATTTTCATGTAGAGGTTAAAGAATACAAAGACAAAATCATCTTTTTAAGAAAAATTATTTCAGGTACTGCAGATAAAAGTTATGGAATTCATGTTGCCCAAATGGCGGGCCTTCCTCAAGATGTTATTAAGCGGGCAACGGAAGTATTGTTACAACATAGTTCACAAACAAAGGAAACATCACCTGTAGATGGGAGTATGAATCAACATGTACAGGAAACTTTATTTGAATTGGAAGAAAAAACACTGAGGGAAGAGTTAGATTCAATGGACGTAAATTCCATGACACCTTTGGAATCAATGCAAGCGTTGTTTGATCTTAAAGAAAAATATAATGTTTAAACAAGTCGATTTGAATTAATATGAATAAGGGTATTATTCTTCTGTTTTTTCTGATTCAAATGGCAATTAATTTGAAGGGAAATTCAATTTATCCCATCCTCAGTGATGCATCTTCTATGGGCATCGGCAATGCGGTTACAGGAGCTAAATTTTCTCAAGATGCGGGAATGATAAACCCTGCCCGTTTGAATCAATTTTCCAATGGAAGATTATTATTTTCGAGTGAAGGAGGATTTTCTAATTCAATTACAAGAGAAATAATAGCCTACCGATTCAATTCCTATCCACTAAATATTATTTTTGTTCATGAAGGTGTATTTGATATCCCCGATACTCGAAACGCTTTGTTGGACTTCAATGGAGACGGAGAACTGAATGGGGACGATAGATTGGATGTCAAACATATAACCGCATTCAGCCAACACCGGTTTGTGGTGATGATTCACCAATCAATGAAATGGAAACAATGGAATATAGGTTTTGGAATGAATTCAATTATTACGTCCTTGTTAGATGAGACTGGGTATGGTATGTCTATAAAATCGGGTATTTTTAGAAGTTGGGGGTCATCATTTTCACTTGGACTCGAAATAAAAAATATTGAAATAATTCCGATTAATTGGTCGTCAGATATATCCTATCATTTGTATCCTGAAATATTCCTCGGAGGAAGCATTACTCCTGTTTTTCAAGAAGAATGGTATGAGGTAAATCTTTTTATGGATGGAGGTCTAAAATTTAAAACCAGAACGTTGGATGACGATTTTAATATTTTAGAACATGGTGGAATGTACCGCTATGGAGTTGAAGTGAATATTCAAAATGCCTGTGCATTGAGATTCGGAAGGTCTGGTCGGAATAAATTTGCATTTGGATTTAGTATTGCTTCGGGTAAAACGTCCATCAATTATTCAATGAATTCCATTGGCGGTGTCAGCCAAATTAATCAACATATAATCTCATTCAATTTCGATGTAAAACGGTTGAAAAAATGGTTTCAATAAGGAGAATTAAAACATTGAATGGGTGGAAATATGTTAATAATTTTCGAGGCTGTAATGGGAATAATAAATGATTAAAAGCATGACCGGGTATGGACAAGGGTCCTCCCCCTTTAACGAAGGGGAATGTACCGTTTCTTTGAGAACGCTCAATTCAAAATATTTGGATTTTAAGTTATCCGGAATTGATGGATATCCTGATTTAGATATCCCTATCCGGAAATTGATTAGGGAAAAATTGGAAAGAGGGAGTATTCAATTGAATATTAATCTGGATGGTGAACTCAATGGAAAGGACAATATAAAATTTAATCAAAATCGATTTGAACAGATTGATTATATATTATCCACAATCCAAAAAAAATATGGAAGACATTTGAATATAGCAGACGTTATTTCATCCAAAGATATATTTGTAGATAATCGAGAAAAACAAATTGATTATTCACCGGTAATGAAAGCCATAGAAAATGCAATTATTCAAGTGGATATTATGAGAAAAAAAGAAGGAGAAAAAACTGCGGAAGATATCACAATATTGCTCGATGAAATTATAGAGATAATTACCGGACTGAGAGAAAAAACCTCAGGAATATTTGAAAAAAAAATCCAGAAATACAGGGAAAAAATTCAAGGATTACTTGATGGGATTCCAATAGATGAATCCAGGATGAATATGGAAATAGCCATTTTGGCCGATAAATCTGATGTGAGTGAGGAAATTTCCAGAAGTTTGAGTCATGCTGAACAATTTAAACAATTGATTCAATTGGATGAACCAGTAGGTAAAAGGATGAATTTTCTCGCACAAGAACTAAATCGGGAAATCAATACTTTGGGCGTAAAATCATCGGATGTTGATGTGAGTCGAGATGTGATAAATATGAAGTCCATCGTAGATAAAATTAGAGAACAAATTCAAAATATTTTATGAAAATTTTATATACATTATCCGCACCATCTGGGACGGGAAAGTCAACATTATGTAAAGCAATTTTAAAAGAATTACCAGAATTAAGTTTTTCAGTTTCTTGTACAACTAGAGCACAAAGAGAAACTGAAATAGACGGAGTGGATTACCACTTTATAAGTCACGAACATTTTCAATCCAAAATAAAAAGGGGACAATTTGCAGAATTTGAAGATGTCCATGGGCAATTTTATGGTACCATGAAGGATGAATTAGAATCATCCATTTTACATGGGAAACCGCTTTTATTGGAGTTGGACGTTAAAGGTGCCATGGCAATTAAATCTCTTTATCCGGAACACACATTATCTATTTTTGTAAAACCACCATCCAAGGATTCCTTGCAAACACGACTGGAGGGAAGGGGGACAGATGATAAAGAATTAATCAAAAAGAGATTAACCCGCATCCACATGGAACTCGAATATGGGAAAATGTTTGATGCAAATTTTGTAAACGATGATTTAGCAGAAGCGATCCAAGAATTAAAACAAATTATATTAACTGAACTTAAAGGAAAAATACATGAATATTAAATCCATTTCATTCAAAGACATAGAATCCAAAACCACTAATATCTATGAAGCTGTGGTTGTTATTTCACAACGGGCACGACAAATATTGCGAGACCGTCTTGTTGAAAAAGTAATGCGTGAATCTTCAGAAGAAGAATTTGGAGTGTTGGATGACTATCCCGACGAAAAATCATCGGAAATTTTAGAAAAACCTTCCAGTATTGCGGTGGAAGAATTTTTGGAAGGTGATTTGCAATGGAATAAACCTTTGGAATCCGAACTATTGCAAAAGTAATGGCAGAATCTTCACTTCGAAATGATGCAATTCGTTTTTTGAAACAAACCAAAGATATTTTTGGACCCACGTTGTATAAAACTGAATTTCAAGAAGGAAGTGAATACAATACAGTAAATTCAAAATTCCCATCCGATTTAGTGGAATTTGGTGAATCTATATCCACTTGTTTAAATTGCAAACTGGGAGAACAAAGAAACAAATTTGTGTTTGGTGTTGGAGATCCTCACGCAGATTTGCTCTTAGTAGGGGAAGCTCCCGGGAGGGATGAAGATTTGAAGGGTGAACCCTTTGTGGGAAGGGGAGGAAAACTGCTGGATAAAATTTTATCCGCAATTAATATGACAAGATTAAAAAACGTGTATATTTGCAATGTATTAAAATGTCGTCCTCCAGAAAATCGTGACCCATTGCCTGAAGAAGTTGAACAATGTGAGCGGTATCTTTTGCATCAAATTCACTTGATTAAACCTAAACTTGTGGTTGCATTAGGAAGAGTCGCTGCAACCACATTACTAAAAAACAAAGACAGCCTAAAGTCAATGCGAGAAACTTTACACGATTACCATGGAACCCCACTTTTAGTCACCTATCATCCCGCCGCCTTATTACGAAATTCAAATTTAAAAAAATACGCATGGGCTGATTTTCAATTTATTAGAGATTTTATCCATCAATAAGGAAAATGTCAGCAGAAAAAAATACTCAATCCATGAAAGCTCCACCACGTTCCCTTGAAGCTGAGGAAGCAGTATTAGGATCCATGTTGTCTAGTCGAGAAGCGGTAAGTAAGGCACTGCAATGGTTAAAACCCAATCACTTTTATAAACCGGCTCATCAGAAAATATTTGCATCCATGGTTGAATTATTTAACAATAACGAGCAAATCGATACTATTTCAATCTCTGATAGTCTGAAAAAACAGAAAATTTTAGAGTCAGTTGGAGGGGCTTATTTCCTAACGGGATTGGTTGAATCCATACCAACCACAGCGAATGTTGAAAGTTACTCCAAGATTGTACTTGAAAAATCATTATTAAGGCAACTAATTCATGTCGCTCAAGAATTATCCAATGAAGCGTATGACGACCATAGGAAAGCAGAGGATATTTTGGATAGGGTCGAACAATCCATTTTTGCCATCACTCAAACTGGTTTGAAGGGAGGGTTTCAACCCATAGAAAAAGTTTTATATGAATCATTCGAACAAATAGATGCCATTGCTGCAAAGAAGGGAACCGTTATTGGAGTACCATCGGGGTTGACCGATTTAGATGAAGTAACTGCCGGTTTCCATCCCGGAGATTTGATTGTCCTGGCAGGACGTCCCTCTATGGGTAAAACCGCATTAGCATTAAATATTGCAAGAAATGCTGCTGTCGATCATGAAGTAGGGATTGGATTTTTCAGTTTAGAAATGGCGAATAATCAGTTGGCAATGAGGTTACTATGCACCGAGGCGAAAGTGGACAGTCATTTGGTTCGAACAGGACGGCTGCCAAATGTGCAATATAAAAATTTAAGTACAAATGTGGGAACCTTAGCGGAAGCTCCAATTTTTCTGGATGATACTGCGGGGATTTCTATTTTGGAATTACGTGCGAAAGCGAGAAGACTAAAAGCTGAAAAAGATGTGGGTCTCATCGTCGTAGATTATTTACAACTCATGCAGGGACCTCAATCCGAGAGCCGTCAGCAAGAAATTTCCAGTATTTCTCGGTCATTGAAAGGATTAGCAAAGGAATTGAATCTTCCTGTCATTGCATTATCTCAATTATCCAGAGCAGTAGAAAACCGAAGCGACCGCCGTCCGGTATTGTCAGATCTGAGAGAGAGTGGAGCGATTGAACAAGATGCTGATGTGGTCATTTTTCTTTATCGTCCATTTGTCTATACTCAGGAAGATTCGGACGACGGAAAAGTACACATAAATATCGCAAAACAGAGAAACGGACCGGTTCGAACGGTATTGGCAACCTTTATTTCAAAACATACTAGTTTTGAAGATTTGTCATTTCATGAAGAAGAAGTACAGGTTCCATTTTAATGGCGAATGCTCTGAGCCGTTTTATTCCTCAAATTATTGGAGAATACCCCAAGTCATTTTTAGCTTTATTTAATAAAATTTCCCCTTCTTCTGTTACACCTGAAGAGGAGTTAAAACAATTGTTGTGGAGGGCATTTGAGTTTGGTGAGTCGTGCCATACGGGGCAAAAAAGACTGTCGGGGAAACCTTATTTTACTGAACATTGTGTGAGTGTTGCACATATTTTAGCTGATTGGAAAATGGATCATAATACAATTATTGGCGGTCTCCTTCATGATACGGTTGAAGATTCAAATATTTCTCTGAACCAAATTTCTAAATTATTCGGGGAGGATGTTGCACAAATGGTGGATGGGGTTACAAAATTAGGACACATTGAGTTTACTACCAGACTGGAAAAACAAGCGGGAAATTTTATGAAATTGTTACTGTCTGTTGCCAAAGACCTCCGAGTGGTCATGATTAAATTTGCAGATCGACTTCATAATATGAAAACCCTTCAATATATGAGTCGATTAAAACAGCATCGCATTGCCAGAGAGACTCGTGATGTTTATGTGCCACTTGCTCATCGTTTGGGAATGGCATCTGTGAAATGGGAGTTAGAAGATTTAGTCATGGAGATTCTTCATCCAAAACATTTTAAAGAAATAAAAACAAAGTTAAAAGCGACCAAAAGACAACGGGAGAAAGTCATTGATCAAATCATTTCCCCGGTTTCAAAAGAATTGGATTCCTTTCAGCTGAATTCTGATATTTTTGGAAGACCAAAATCCATATTTTCGATTTATGGAAAAATGGTCAAAAGACATAAAACGTTTGAAGAATTATACGATCTTTATGCCATCCGAGTATTGGTGGATAAATTGGAGGATTGTTACTTTGTTTTAGGGGTGATTCATCAGTTGTATTCTCCGGTACAGGAAAGATTTAAAGATTTTGTAGCAACTCCAAAATCAAATGGATATCAATCCATTCACACAACCGTAATTGGACCCAATGGCAACATGGTTGAGATTCAAATTAGAACGAGAAATATGGATAAAACAGCTGAAATTGGAGTGGCTGCTCATTGGCGTTATAAAGAAGGAAAAACCGATGCATCAGGTTTGGATGGGAATGTGAAATGGTTACGAGACTTAATTGATATTCTTCAAAGTGAAACGACGGATCCAAATGAATTTATGCACTTACTAAAAATTGACTTATTCGATGATGAAATTTTTGTATTTACACCAAAAGGAGATTTGGTACAACTTCCTAAAAATGCAACTCCGCTTGATTTTGCATTTCAAATTCACACTCAAATTGGTCTCCATTGTTTGGGCTCAAAAATCAATCATAAGGTCGTTCCGCTCAATACGGTTTTAAACAATGGTGATCGGGTTGAAATCCTAACCTCCAACACTCAAAAACCTAGCTATGGTTGGTTAAAAATTGCTGTGACTTCAAAAGCCCGTACCCATATAAACCGATATTTAAAATCAGCTCGACGGGAAGAATGCATTCATATTGGATCCGAAATACTGGAAAAGTCATTAAGACGAAATAAATTAATTTCTTTACTTAAAAAAGTTAACGAATCTCACTCAGAATTTGGTTATAAAACCAAAAACGAATTATTGGAAGCTATTGGGAACGGTAAACTCACCGTTAAGAAAATTATTAGAAAGCTAAACCCTAAAACCGAAGTTACCTCCAACGAAAGTGAAGCTAAATTAAATGAAAAATTTATCAATAGTGCTCGTTCAAAAACCAAAGGGATCAAACTTCAGGGCATAACCGATTTGATGGTTCATTTTGGAAAATGTTGTGATCCAATTCCTGGGGATGAGATGGTTGGATTTGTGACTCGTGGCAGAGGGATAACTGTTCATCAATCCTCTTGTAAAAGTTTGCCGTTATTGCAGAAAGAATCTGATCGATTAGTACCGGTGGAATGGGATGTTGGACGTAAAGAACATTTCAATGTTAGATTAAAGGTTACTGGTGTTGATCGTAAAGGTACATTAAAAGAATTGACTGAATGTATATCCGGTCTCAATGTAAATATTACCAGTTTAGATTTAAAGACAATGCACGGAATTGCGAAAATGATTATCATTATTCAAGTACGAAACCTTAGACAATTAGACCGTGTCATAAAAAAGATTTCCATAGTTCGAGGAGTGGATACGGTAGAGAGAATGGGAAGATAAACCGTGGAAATAAAAGGCAGGATTTTGGGATTAGACTTTGGTTCCAGCAGAGTAGGTGTTGCTGTGTCTGACCCATTACAAATTATTGCATCACCTTTGACAACCATCAAAAATAAATCACCACAATATTTATTAACGGAAATTAATACGATTACCCAAAAAAAAGGAATAGAAACCATCGTTATCGGGTGTCCATTAGGAATGAATGGTAAAGACACTTACCAAACAAAATCAACTAAACAATTTTCAGAATATTTAAAAGGGAATGGATATAAAGTAATACTTGAAGATGAAAGACTAACATCAGTTATTGCAAAAAAAAAACTTATTAATCAAAATAAAAATACAGGTAAAAATAAATACTTAATTGACCAAACAGCAGCCGCTTTAATACTACAAAGTTATCTTGATCGAGGTGCGGGTGCAGCGGTTTAATTAAACGGGATAGGTATGCAGAATACCAACATGAGAACATTCCTTTTATTTCCAATTTTGACGGGACTATTGATAGGTATATCCTACCCGCCTTTACCGTTTGGATTTGTTGCATGGTTTGGGTTTTTACCTTTATGGTTTTGCTTAAAAGATTGTGGTTTGGTTCAATCATTTAAATACGGTTATTTATCAGGAATGGTTGCCCATTTCGTTTCACTGTACTGGATTGGATTTAATAGTGGAGCAGGAGTCATTCCTGTGTTTTTGTCATTAATTGGGGCTGTACTTTATTTATCAATATATTGGGGATTATTTGCAACAGGATTTACGTATTTAATAAATCAAGGAAAATTTTTTATTTGGTTGGTTCCGTTTTTGTGGGTGAGTATGGAATGGGTACGGAGTTTCGGTCCTTTAGGATTTTCATGGATGGATTTGGCACTCACTCAATCTTCATACTTATCATTAATTCAAATATTGGATATGAGTGGTCCCTCAGGCATATCCCTTTGGATTTTATTACTTAATGTATTGTTTTACCATTCTGTGAAAACTACCCATAACAAAATAGTGTATTTTTCATCCATTGGAATCATTGTTTTTAGTTTATGGATACTAGGTGAAGCAAAAATTAAATCAATTGAGGAACATGTACCCTCTGATTCTTTAGCGATATCTGTGACGCAACCCTCGATTGATCCAAATGAAAAATGGGAAAAAGACAAACGGCAGTTTACTTTCGACCTCATGCACGATTTATTGAATAAGGCATTGGAGTTAAAACCAGATATGGTTTTATGGCCAGAAACTGCATTACCTTCTTATTTAAGATTATCGAGAAAAGACCGACAACCTATCCAAAAAAAAGTCAATGATTCACGTATCCCGTTGTTATCAGGAACCATCGATAGAGATATGGATGACAAAGGACAAAATCGTTATTTTAATGGTTCTATATTTTTTAAACCCGGTACTCCCCATAAAATGTATCACAAGGTGCATTTAGTTCCGTTTGCTGAATATGTTCCATTGTCAAAATGGTTTCCAAAATTGAATGATTTAAATTTTGGACAAGGGAACTTTAGCTCCGGAAACGAATTTACACAATTTATGATTAAGGGGCATTTATTTTCAAATTTGATTTGTTTTGAATCCAGTTTACCAGATGTGGTTCGTACCTTCGTAAAAAAAGGAGCAGAATTTGTCACAATTCAAGCGAATGATGGTTGGTTGGGTAAAACCACTGGACCCTTTCAACATTTCGAAATCGCCAAATTAAGAGCAATTGAAAATAGAAGGACGATTGTTCGGAGTGCAAATACTGGTATTTCCGGTATAATCTTACCCACAGGGAAAATTAAAGAAAGAAAATCGTTGGGGGAGCGAGTTGTGTTTAAGTCGTCAATACCCTTATTTAAATCCATGAGTTATTTTACTATTCATGGAAATATTTTAGGAAAATGGAGCACGTTAATTATTGTCATGTCATCGGGAATTATGGTATGGAAAACAAAACGATAACGATTAGTTTACTTACCTTTATTTTGATATTCAACGGAGTGAATGCTCAATTGAATGATCAAAAAAGTCATATCCATTATGTTTGGAGATCACTCACAATTCCAGGTTGGGGAGAGTTTTCCTTGAATGAACCTGAACGAGGAAAATTTTTTTTCATAACAGAATCCATATTGTGGATTGGAATGGGTGGAAGTTTTTTAAAGAGTAACTTAGAAAAAAACACATACGAAGCATTTGCACTAGAGAATGCTGGAATCAGTTCGGGAAATAAACCTCGCCAATTTTGGATTGATATTGGAAATTATAATAGTCGTTCAGATTTTATAGATGAACATTTACGTTGGAGGGAATTTGATGATATTGAAAAATATGCCGATGCCGAATGGGATTGGAATTGGAATTCAGACTCCAATAAACGGTATTTTGAAAACAAACGAATCCAAAGCGATCGATTACTTCTCATGGGAAAATTTTTTATAGGTGGAATTGTTTTAAATCATATTATATCCGGAATGGATGCTTTGTATCTTAGTAGAAAAAAATCCAACGTAAATTTTCAATTGTCGATGGCTCCAACAGAATGGGAAAATGAAGTAAAACTGGAATACAAGATTTCATTCCAATTTTGATTTGGAATTTTTATTCAACCAATTAAAAATTGTTTATTTAATTAAAGAGATGCAGTGTAGATAAATTGTTGCATAGTGTAAGTAAAATGAAAGTATAAATGCCAAGATTTAAACTCGATATACAATACGATGGCACAAATTACTGTGGATGGCAAACTCAAAAAGATTCCAAAACTATACAGAAGAAACTGGAAACAATTTTAAGTAGTTTTAATGGAAAGAACAGCGTCAAACTGTCAGGTTCAGGGAGAACTGATTCTGGTGTTCACGCCCTGGGACAATCTGCACATTTTGATCTTAATACTGATTTGGATACTTGTACATTAAAAAAAGCATTGAATGCAAAATGTCCTCCAGATATTTACATTTCTGATTGTCAAGTTGTGAAGCCTGATTTTCATGCTCGTTACTCTGCAATTAAAAGAACTTATATCTATCAATGTTTTATCGGAACAAATCCATTATTCAAAAATCAATGTTGGTATATACCGAATCCGGATATAAACCTTCTTAATAATGTGTCTAAAACGCTATTGGGAACTCATGATTTTTTGTCATTTTCTAAATGGAATAAAGATGTGAAAAGTACGGTATGTGAAATTTTTCATTCTAGATGGACAATAAAGAATAAAATGGTAATTTTTACCATAACTGGTAATAGATTTTTACACCATATGGTTCGTTATATAACTGGAACATTGATAGCGGTTGCACAAAGTAAAATATTAGAAGAGGATTTTATAAATTTGTTGACATCTCCAAAAAAGAATGTGAGTATTTTTAAAGCACCTCCTGAAGGATTAATTCTAAAAAAAGTTGAATATGGTTTTTAAATATTTTCTCTTATTACAATTAGTTCATGGATTAATTTTCTGTTCGGATGAATTACATGATTCTCGAAATAGTGCCATTACCAGAGCTATAAAAAATATTTCACCAGCGGTTGCAAGTGTTAACGTCATTCAATTGAAAGAAATTTCAAGAAGATCTCCATTCTCTGATCCGTTTTTTGAGTTTTTCTTTCCTTATGAACTTCACCGACAAAAAGTAAAAAGTTCAGGAACGGGGGTCGTCATTAGTCCAGATGGCTATGTGCTCACAAATTTCCATGTCATTGAAAACGCCCATGAAATTATTGTAACTTTACCGGGGGGTGAGGAGTACAATTCAGAAGTGATAGGAAGTGATCGATTTACAGACTTAGCATTATTAAAAATGGAAGGATCCAATTTCCCATTTGCACCATTGGGAGATTCCAATGATCTAATTATTGGAGAGTGGGTTATTGCATTGGGAAATCCCTATGGTCTATTTGATGTAAGTGACCAACCAACAGCTACCGCAGGCATTATTAGTGCGATAAATATGGATTTTGGTCAACAGGAATCCGGGCAAATATTTCAAGACATGATTCAAACAGATGCAGCGATCAATCCGGGAAATAGTGGGGGTCCTCTGGTCAATAGTTTGGGAGAGGTTGTTGGGATCAATACGTTTATTTATACAGGATCAAATTACTCAAAAGGATCTATTGGGATTAGTTTTGCAATTCCTATTAATCGAGCTAAAACCATCGCTGAGGAATTAAAAAATAAGGGTAAAATTGACCGAAATTACTCAACCGGACTTCAAGTTCAATCTCTGAATAAACGTGTTGCAAGATATTTAGATTTACCATTTGTGAAAGGAGTCATTGTAGTGGAAGTGGAAAAGGGAAGCTCCAGTGATAAGGCTGGAATCGAAGTTGCAGACATTATTCTTTCAGTAAATGGAATCAGTATTACCAGTGCACAAGATATAAAAAATGTTATTTTAAATCAGGATATTCGTCCCGGTGAAAACATTGACATTAAAATTTTTAGAACAGGTGAAACAATAATAGTGAGTATGAAATTGCAAAAGATTACTAATTCCAATTTGTATTATTAAACGGTTGATTATGGTTAAATGAAAAAATTAAGATTAATTGTAAATTGTTATGATTGTGAAATTATATCAAAGGAAGATATCAAATGATCACTAGGGAAGGAGTCCCATTCATCACGGGATTATTAATTGCAACTGTTTTACTAAGAATATGGGGGCATATAATTGATTCTACGCTCATTTTAAACTCAGCTATCATTCCGGGCTTATTGTTTTTATTTTGCTTGAATTTTTTTAGAGATCCAAAACGAGAGACCCCTGATGAATCTGGAATTTTCGTATCTCCAGCTGATGGGAAAATTGTTCAAATAAACTCAATAAATGACCCAGACATTGGAGAAACAACCTTAATTTCAATTTTTTTAAATGTGTTCAATGTTCATGTGAATCGAATTCCGTTTAGCGGAACCATTGAAAAAGTAGAGTATAAAAAGGGGAAGTTTTTGGCGGCATTCAATCATTCTGCTTCGGATGAAAATGAGCAATCAATCGTACATATACAATCCAGAACAGGATTGATCAAAATCAAACAAATTGCTGGACTTTTGGCCCGGCGGATTAAATGTTATGCGGAACCAGGAAATCAAGTAGAAAGAGGAGATAAATTTGGATTTATCATGTTTGGATCAAGAGTCGATTTGATGCTATCCAAGGATATACATATCTCTGGAAAACTTGGTCAAAAAGTGAAAGGCGGGGAGACAATTATAGGAAAAATAAATGAGAAGAAAACGTAAGCACTTTAAACGGAAAAGGAAAAAATTTAACAAGAGAGTCATTCCAAATTTATTGACCGTGATTAATATGTTTTTTGGTTTTCTCTCCATCGGATTACTCATTGATGGGAAACCGGTCACAGCTGGATGGATTATTTTGATTGCCGGTGCATTTGATGCCGTTGATGGTAAGATAGCTCGACTTTTAAATATTCCCTCGAGATTTGGCACTGAATTTGACTCCTTTGCAGACACCATATCATTCTGTGCCTCACCTGCATTGTTTATTTACACTGTGTATGTACATGGAATGGAACCCATCATTGGGGGAATGATTAGTTTCATTCCACTTATGTTCGGAACCATAAGATTAGCTCGATTTAATCTGGATTATTCCGAAGAAGATAAACCATATTTTATTGGTCTTCCAACTCCGGTAAATGCCTTAACATTATACGGATTTATGCTTTTTCATTACCAAATAAATGGTTCTATGGGAGATCCACGGCTTATTTTGGTTCTTATGGTAATCTTAGGTTTTCTGATGGTTAGCCCGTTACGATTTAATAAACTTCCAATTTTATCATTGAAAAGAGGTAAAAATAATACCATTCGACTGTTAGGATTATTTTCATTTATAGTGACTCTTTTCATCTGGAAAGGATTGGTGTTATTTCCTATTTTAATGGGATACATTATTTACAATATTATTAATTTTGTCATTCATAATAAATTGGGAAATTCCGAACTGAATGGGCTTCACAATCAGGTGGATTCTGTTGAATAAAAAATCCTTAGGATTTATTTTCATTGTACTTTTTAGTGGAACCGTGATTGGATCATTATTAGGTGAAATGATTGGATGGATGATGCCTGAAGGTGTGGTTAAACAGTTTTTTCTCACGGGAATCAATTTGGATTTTGCAGGATTAGCTGGGATGGATTCAGGTGTGATTGTATTAAATCTCATAGTGATAACCTTGAAATTTGGGTTAACTATTTCTTTAAATTTTATCGGTTTGGTAGGATTAGCCACTTCCTATTATTTCTTACGATATTTTCGATAATAAAGTGGAACTCATCATATCTACAATAAAAGGAGCACGTATGACTTATACATACAGAAACAGCAATGTTTAATTTAGGACCATGGGAAATCATTCTTATATTACTGGTAGTATTACTTCTATTTGGTGCAAAACGCCTTCCTGAATTGGCCAAGGGTCTGGGGCAAGGAATCAAGGAATTTAAAGGTGCAATGAATGATGCAAAACAAGAAATTGAAGATGCTGGCGAACCGGATGGAACTAAAGCCCCTTCGAAAGAAAAACATGGGAATTGAACTTTGAATTGTGAAATTGAGGAATGACATATTGACTGGGCTCAATTGGATGTCATTTTATTGAAACTGATTCATAAAATCCCATAGATTAGTTTTATCCAACCTAATAATTTTTGTAACTAATGCACTCCATTTCAATCTTTAGTGTCATTATTTAGTCTAATTTCATTGAAAAGTAGTCTTTCTTATATAATATGGGTATGTGTTAAAAATGACATTTGAAAATCCATGGTTTTTATGTGCTTTGATTATCATTCCTATTTTGGAGTATTGGTATCGAAAATTTGGTATTCACAAAGAGAGTGTATTCCGAATTTCATCAGAAAAATTATTAATCAAATCGTTTAAAACTGGAGGAAGACTCAGGCATTTCCTTTTAAGGGTTATGTCATCCACGGTATTAGGTTTGATCATTATAGGGCTTGCGAGACCTCAACAAGTGGATAAATTGGAGAAATCCAAAGTTGATGTGGTAGATATTGTCATGGTTCTTGATATTTCAAGTAGTATGTTGGCGGAGGATTTTCACCCAAATAGACTTGAAGCTGTCAAAGAAACAGCTGGCGATTTTATAAAGAGTCGAGCAGGGGATAGAATGGGTTTACTGGTTTTTGCAGGAGAATCATTCATCCAATGTCCATTAACAATGGACAAGGAAGTTTTAGGAAGTTTATTAAAAGAAGTGACGGTTGCCGAAAGAAAATACGATGGGACTGCAATCGGCATGGCAATCGTGAATGCAGTCAATCGGTTAAGAGGGAGTAAAGCGAAAAGTAAAGTGATGGTTTTATTATCGGATGGCAGTAATAATGCTGGAGAATTAGATCCCTTAACTGCAGCAGATATTGCAACGGAATTTAATATTAAAATATACACTATCGGAGCAGGGACTACTCAGGCAACTACCTTCATTCCGAAAAGGGGATATGTAAAAAACGAAATTGATGAGGAAACGTTGAAAAAAATTGCGGAACGAACCAATGGTCAATATTTCAGAGCCACGAATGAAGAATCGTTGGAAGAGATATATTCGGAAATTGATCGCATGGAACGAACTGAGATCGAGGTAAAAGAATACACAAGATATAATGAATTATATGGTTTTTTTCTTATTCCAGCTCTATGTTTAGGGCTCATTCACGAATTCCTTGAGAGGATTAAATTCAGGAGACCATTTTGATGGACATTCGGTTTCCTATTGTATTATTTGTTATCATCATTCTTGGAATATTACCCATTCTCAGTATTAAGAGATCGTCTATTTCTACCAAATTAAATTTAAAATCAAGCCATTTAAAAAAACAATTAATGGAACATATTGATATTAAAAAAACCACATGGAAATACAGAATTCGCTTTTTAGGGCTTTTATTCTTAATCATGTCTGCTTCCGGTATTCAAATTGGATCAAAGGTAAAACCGATTGAACGGAAGGGAATTGATTTAGTTTTCGCATTGGATGTTTCGGTTAGTATGAATGCAGAAGATGTAAAGCCAAATAGACTGGAAAAAGCAAAATTTGAAATGACTCAAATAATTAAACAACTCAAAGGAGATCGGGTTGGAATCATTGTATTTGCTGGTGCCAGCCATTTGTATCTTCCTTTGACATCTGATTATGAAGCCGCAATTTTATTTTTGGAAGAAATTGATACAAACATGATTCCGACTCAAGGAACAGATATTAGTTCAGCCTTAAATACAGGACTTTCTGCATTCTCGGTTGAAAGTGAAAAATTTAAAGTGCTAATTTTAATTACGGATGGGGAAGATCATGAAGGGGAGGCAATCGGAATCGCTGAAAAAGCCTCTCAAACTGGGATTATAATTCATACGGTTGGAGTGGGTTCCATATCCGGTTCACTTATTCCGGTAACCGATAAGAATTCCGGGAACACATCCTATAAAAAAGACCGACAGGGAAAATTAATTACTTCTGCACTAAATGAAAACATTCTCAAGGATATTGCTACCGCTGGCAGAGGTGAGTATGTAAGATTTGATAATCGTGCTGCCCATCATAAAGCAATCACAACTGCCATTAATCAAATGGAAAAAAAAACCATCAGTACCCATGAATTTTCAGAATATGAGGATCAATTTCAAGTTTTCGGTGTTTTATCTCTATTACTTTTGGTTACGGCTATCATAATTCCCACAAAAAAAACAAAAAAATTCGAGACAAAAACTTGAGATTCACTTTTTTATCTATCATTTTCTTTATAAGTGTTATGACCGGAATTGGTTTTTCTGCTGAGGACAAGGGATTAACATATTTTAAAAATGGGGATTACGAAAAAGCTGTTCAATATTATGAATCAATGTTGAAAACCAAAGAATCAAATGATGAAGTACATTTTGGTTTAGGTGCATCTCTATTGCAATCGAAGGATATAATTTCTGCAGAATCTGCATTTAAAAAAGCATCTATTTCTGAAAATAACTTACTTAAATCAAAGGCTCACTATAACTTGGGTAGTTTGTATTTTCAACAGAAAAAAATGGAAGAAAGTATGAGCCATTTTAGAAAATCTTTAGAATTAAATCCCCATGATTTGGATGCTAAATGGAATTATGAATTGGTTCAGCAAATGACCCAACAAAATAACAAGGAAAGTCAAGATAAAAACGAAAATTCGGATGACAATAAAAATGAGGAAAAACAAAATAAATCATCCCAAGACCAATCCAAAAAAGAAAATCAAGAAAATCAAGAAGAGCAATCTAAAAAAGAAAGTCAAAAAGGACAACAAAACCAATCTCAAAATGAAGAATCAAAATCAAAAAAATCCGATAACCAAGAAGAGAATAAGGAACAAAAAGAAGAAGAAAACACTTCAAAATTAAAGAAAGAAGATCAGGAATCTGGTGAACAAAAACAGGCACCACAAGAACCAAAAGACCAAAATGAAGTTCCTGCAGATACATCAAAAAACAAAATGAACGCTCAAGCTATTCTGAATGCACTAAAAGATAAAGAAAAAGTAAATAAAAGACGTCAAATGGTAAGAAAAGCAAAATCCAGAAAAATGGAGAAAGATTGGTAACATCCAAAATGTATTGTTACAAAATCCAATATCATTTTATGATCATGGTTCTGCCCCTTTTTCTTCAGGTTGCATTTGGTGTTACCGTTAGTGCTACCGTTGACCGCACATCCTTATCTTTAGATGATGTACTTGAATTAAAAATTGAATCTGTTGACGGGGATGATTCGCCACAAGCGGATATCTCACCCTTGAGAAAAAATTTTTTGGTGGTAAACGGTCCCAGCCAGCAAACTAACATATCATGGGTAAACGGTAAGATGACATCTACTCGTGGTTTATCTTGGACATTGTCTCCAAAAAAAACAGGAACCATACTCCTTCCATCATTAACTGTAACAGTTGGTAAAGCAAGATTTAGAACGAAACAAATTCCAATAAAAGTATTGAATAATACCCTCGTAAATAAACGGGGAGGGAATTCAAAAAAATATTTTATTCAAATGGATGTGGATAAACACACAGCCTTTCCGGGTGAACAAATAACGGTTACTTATCAATTATTCACCCAATCAGATCTGTCCATTGAGAGCGTTGAAATACCTGAGTTTGTTGGGTTTTGGATAGAAAATCTATACTCTCCACGCCAAATAAATTTGAGAGAAGTTAATGTGAAAGGGGTACGGTATAAAAAAGCGAAACTGTACACCGTTGCTTTATTTCCTACGAAGACAGGAACCATTCCAATTGATCCCTATGTCTTAAACACTCAAATAGTTGTAGAAAATAAGAAATCAAAGAGAAGAGACCCATTTTTTGATGTTTTTGGTTCCTTCTCATCTCGACAAACGGTAAAAAAAATTCTAAAATCTGAATCAAAATCAATAAATGTTAAGTCATTTCCTGAGGGAAAACCTCCAGATTTTACCGGTGCTGTAGGACAATACACGGTGAAAACTTCAGTAGATAATCAAAATGTTAAGACCAATGAAGCCGTTACATTTTTTATAGAGGTGAAAGGGACAGGTAACCTTTCACTTTTCAGTTTACCCGATATCATATTTCCCAATTCTTTAGAAGTATTCCCTCCTGTAAGTGAACTAAAAAAAGATTCATTTAGAGATAAAATTACTGGAAATATGCGATGGGAATATGTGGTTATACCAAGACAAACCGGACGATTTAATTTACCTAAGGTTGAGTTACCTTTTTTCGAACCAAAATCAGAACAATGGAAAAGAACTATAGCGAATGCAATTCAAATATCGGTGTCACCCGGCAAAATTCCGGTAACGTCACCTAAAGGATTAACCAAATCAGAAATCGCTCTTATAGGAAAGGACATCCGATACCACAAGACTGAAATCCCAAATTGGAATCAAAATAACCGAATTCCCATAACAGCAGTTTTATGTTATACATTAGCAGTATGCGGATTTATCGTTCCCGGAATGGTGAATAATTATCGTAAAATAAGCGATGACGGGAAGGCATTTCGTCAATCAAAAAAAGCCTTGAAGAAAGCCATAACCCAATTAAAAAAGGGAGGAGAAGATGAATTTGAATTGTGTACATCCACCCTATACACATATTTAAAAGAAAAATATTTTCTTCAAACCGATAAGTTGGATTCGTCTCGCATTCAGTTTTTGTTAAGTTCCCAACTTTCCACGGAAGAGATTAATAGTATCATTCAACTTTTGAATAGATGTGATGCAGCACGATTTTCACCTGAGGGTACACATTCGAAAAGTAGTATTATTGATGAGACAATTTTATTACTAAAAAATATCAATAGACATGAAAATTAGATTAATTTTATTAATTTGTTTCTGTGTAGGGTTCAGCCAAAACCCTGATTCTCTATTTCAGGCGGGTATTTCCTTATTAAATTCCGGAAATAATGAGAGGGCGGTGAATCATTTTGAAACCATTCTTTCACAAGGATACCATCATGAAAATTTATATTATAATTTAGGTAATGCTTATTACAAATTAGGGAATTATGGTCAATCCATTTGGGCTTATGAAAAAGCGATTGCATTAAATCCATTGGACAAAGATTCTGGTTTTAATTTGGATCTTGCAAATACACATGTGCAAGATCGGATCAATGTGCCAGAATCTTTTTTTCTATTAAAATGGTACAGGGTTTTAAAATCCATTCTAACCTTATCTCAATTTTTGATTTTATCTTCCTTTTGTGTTTTGGTATTAGCTCTTTATTATTTATCATCCAAATTATTTTATGTTAATTTGAGAGGGTTTATCATACAATTCATGTTATTTATTACCTTGATACTACATGGAATTACTTTGGATAAATATTGGGATAAATCTGATAATAAAAAAGCAATTATTACTGCTAAAGAATTAAATGCGTTTTCCGGTCCTTTCATCCGTGATGATGCAGTATTGTTTAAAATACACGAAGGAATCAAGGTAACGATTGATTCGGAACAAGGAGATTGGGTTGAAATTTCCTTATTGGATGGGAAAAAAGGTTGGGTTTTATCTGAGCAGTTGAGAATATTGTGAAAATAAAAAAATTAATTTTCATACTTTTAACTGGGAATTTATGTCTAACATTCTCATGGTCCCAAAACAGACAAAATGAAGTATTTGATGCATCCCGAATAAAAGATATACAACCGAATTGGAGACAAATTACCCATTCATTTCTTTCAACTCCAATGGGTGTGGTTGACTCATCATCAATTGATACTACAAAACAAGAATTGGATGGATATAGATTACAAGTATTTGCTACACGATACTCACAATCTGCTGACAGTCTTAAAACCATACTAGAATCTCAAACAGATAAAAAAATCTATATTGTTTTTGATGCACCGGTTTATAAAGTACGAATCGGTAATTTTGTGTCCCGGAACGAAGCGGAGATATTTCAAAATGAAATCAAGAAGAGAGGGTACACATCGGCATGGATTGTTCGATCAAAAGTGTTTAGCCGAAATTTTCAGTTGTTTGAGAGGAGAAAACACTAATAACTTTTGTGCTTGTGTTTGCTTTATTTTCATTAATTCGTAATTCAACATTAATTTTTGGGGCCGTAGCTCAGTTGGGAGAGCGCTTGAATGGCATTCAAGAGGTCGTCGGTTCGATCC
>CAZBZK010000001.1:0-91737 GCA_964496365.1 uncultured bacterium | reverse complement strand
GTGGGTTTGTGTGGCGGTTGATCCGTCAGATTATTCCACCATCACCGATGAATTGTCATCAGGCGAAATTTCATTTGAAACAAGACAGCAACTTTCGTCAAAAGCCTTTGGGCACACAGCCCAATGTGATACCATCATTCATAATTATTTAAAGAGCGACGCGCTCTCTGATGATTTTTCGCTCACCTTTGAAAAACATTCCACCATGCGCTATGGTGAGAATCCCCATCAATCCGCTGCGTCCTATAAAACACCCGGCAACACAGAGCCGAATATTTTGAATGCGACCATTCATCAAGGGAAGCAGCTTTCCTATAATAATATTATGGATGCAGACGGCGCATTGGCTTGCGTACGGGAGTTTGACGATCCCGCCTGCGTAGTGGTGAAGCATTCCAATCCTTGCGGTGTGGCCACGGGGAACGATCTCTTGGATGTGTACACTCGCGCTTTTAATGCTGATTCTCTTTCTGCATTCGGCGGCATTATTGCTTTCAATCGTACCTGCACCAAGGAAGTAGCGGAAGCCATTACATCCGTCTTTGTGGAAATTGTTTTAGCGCCGGACTTTGAACCAGAAGCGCTGGACATTTTCAAAAAGAAGAAAAACCTGCGTGTACTTGAAATTAGCAAATTCGGAAAACGGACGCCCAAACTTGAAGTCCGAAATGTGAACGGTGGTCTTTTGGTTCAAGGCACTGACAATAAAACATTAACACGTGAAGATTTTAAAACGGTAACAAAAGCACAGCCTTCAGGTCAAGATGTTGAAACCGCTTTATTTACATGGAAGGTGCTCCGCCATGCCAAGTCCAACGGTATTTTGATTGCCAAAGACAATACCACATTGGGGCTCGGCGCAGGACAAGTGAGCCGTGTAGATGCAGTCCACATGGCATTGCGAAAAGGTGGTGATAATGTAAAGGGCGGTGTCTTGGCTTCCGACGCTTTTTTCCCATTTCGGGACAGCATTGACGCCATCAAAGATTCAGGAATTAAAGTGGTGGTCCAGCCCGGTGGGTCTATTCGAGACCAAGAAGTGATTGATGCTTGCGACGAATATGGCATCGCCATGATCTTTACCGGCACACGGTGCTTTAAGCACTAAAAATATTTAAGTCCGATGTGCTCAGGTGTTCACGTTGACACGTATACACATGAACACTCATTTTAATTCTTGTTGTTTAACTGCCCCCACGTAATTTTCTCTCACTATATATTCCTGGATATAGAAATTTTATTCAACTATTCTGTTTTGTCTATTTGCCATGGATGTTGGGATTTCATCTGTAATAACTCCACAAACCCCCATTGAAGACAACCAATTCCATGACAAAGTATTGTTTATTGTCCAAGTATTTATGGGCAAGTTTCTACTGTTTGAATAATTAATTAATTTTTCATCGACAATGTCTCCTCTGGGGTGGAGAAAGTCCGGATGAATAATGTTTGTCAATTTCAAGTGTGTTGGGTTTTTAAAAATAAATCCTGTAAGTATTTTTGGCTCAAGCCATTTTAAAACCAGCAAAAACAGCGGGTTAAAACTGGAAACAATTATTGAATTTTCCAAATTGAACTCTTTTACAAGCTCTACGATTTTCTTGGATGGAGTGATGTCCAAGGGCCTTCTTGTTTTTACATCCAGTACAAAATTTATTTTCTTGCTAAACTTTTCTAATATGGTTTTTAAAAGAGGGATGTTTGTTTGTTCATGATTACCATTTGTTGATCTACAATAAATATGCTGTAATTCGCTATATTCTTTTTCATCAACGAAACCATGTCCTTCTGTTTCTCTTTCTAAGTCTATATTATGTGAACAAATAATATCGTTATTGAAGTCGGCAATCACATCCAGCTCTACAAATGTAAATCCGGATTCTATTGCTTTTTCTACTGCTGCAATTGTATTCTCAGGTACTGTTTTGTGTACACCCCTGTGGGTAATAAAAAGTGGAAATTTATGGGGGAAAAAGTGACTTGATGGGTTTGGCTTCCACACTAATAAATGAATTAAGATAAATCCGGAAAAAGCCAGAAAAACAAGTAAGAAAATTATCATTTAGGCAGAAGTAGGAGTTTTTTATAGTTTTTATTTTTTTTTATTTGGGCTTCGTTAAAATGCGTGGTTTTGTATTTTCCGTTGTGGTATAGTTCTGATTGGTCTTTATAATGTGGGCTGTGAGATAAACCAGATTGCCCCGTTGGAAGAATGAAATCAATTTCATCTAAATTATCAAAATCTACGATTCTGCGCATGGACGCACCAGCGGTCTGGTTGAAAGGTTCTAAATAACTAAACCCTCCTGCTCTTACCGTTTTATCCGATCCTCCGGAAAGAAACGGCCCCACATTAAAATTGAAAATATTATTCAATATTTTTATGTCTCCTAATAAATGGGTATGTGTTAACGAATGTGCTTTACCCCATATTAAACTTTTATTCTCTTTTTTATATTCATCAAATACTTTATTAATTCCATCTCTCAAAGATGTTTTTATTACGTCTATTCTTTTCTCTTTTATTTTAGGTGTGGAAATGTTATCATACCAGGATGAGTTGGGGTTTTTTAACATCCTTCTTAGGTTCCTAGTATAGAGATATTTCATACCCAAAAATGCTTCTAAATAATGTTTTCCCAAAAAAGAAAGTTCGTCGCCATAAATGTTTTTAACTAATTCGTTTATTATTGAATGAAAAAATAATGCTTCTTCTGATTGTGCATTTTCATTGCCGTCCCAAGCGATTAAGGAAGAAATTGTCTTATTTGTTTTATCGTTATCAAAGGCTAAATCAAATTGAAACAAAAGGGAACATATTTCTTTTGCAAATGGTGAGACCATATCCAGCTGTATTGATTTCATGTCATCAACGGTGGCATATTCCATTGGATCAATTAATTCTATTATTCTATCAGCCCGACTTGGATCTGCCCATAACCCGGAAATATAAAAAGGGAATTCTTCACCGATTGTTTTGTTGTTTGCAGTAGAAATATATCCTTTTTCAGGATTAAAAATAAAAGGCATTTTTTCGAAGGGTACATATCCCTTCCAATCATAGTTTGGGTCGTGACCAGGTCTTGGGATCAAGCTGTTTCCTTCTCTGCGGATTGGGATATAAACTGCTGGTCTCCATCCAATATTTCCTGCTGTGTCAGCATATATAATGTTTTGTCCCGGCACTCCAAAATTCTTTACCGCTTCTGTAAAGTCATCCCAGTTTTTCATAGTATTTAATTTCATAAATGCATTCATTTCGTTGGTTTTCTCATGACCTGTCCATGCCATAGATACTACTTCCTTATTGTTATTTAACAAAGGATGAATGTCGCTAATCACAGGCCCGTGATGTGTTAATCTTACAACTATGGTTGTGTCTTTTCCCTCTTTCACAGGAATAGTTTCTGAAACCAGCTTCATTGATCTCCATTCATCTCCGTGCAAATATTGGTTTGGAATTTCCGGGTTTATTTTTTCAATAAAAAAATCCACATCATCCACCATGCTGTTTGTAAATCCCCAGGCACATGTTTCGTTGTTCCCAATAACCGGAACTGGGATTCCGGCTATACATACACCACTAGAATTATATTTTCCTCCTTTCAAATGCATTTCATACCAACGGGCTGGTTGGGAAAATTCTAAATGGGGATCGTTAGCTAATAACGGTTTTCCACTTGATGTTTTTTTGCCAGATAACACCCAGCTGTTCGACCCAATATGTGGGGATCTAAATCCAAGTAAGTCTCTCAGTTTGGTTTCTTGAGTTAGAATGTGGTCGAAAACCGGTTTCAATCCTTTTGAAATTGTTGGCTCGTCCAACACAAATTCTGGATGAATTTCTGATAACTTATCCATTCCAAAATATTCAGCAACAGCTCCATACACAATTTCAGATTTCCATGAAGACTGCATTTCGTGTGCCATCATTCTAGCGTATCCAGTTACATCAGACGGTCGCCAAAAAAGTGGTTTAATTCTCAAAATTTTGAACTCAATCGGTAAATCATTCATTGCCTGAGAAATATATATATTGATTCCATGACAAAAAGCCTTTAATATTTTTTGTTCTTCTGGATACATGTTTTCTGCTATTTGTTTAGAAATTGCAGGAATTCGCCATGTTCTCAAATAGACGTCAGAAGATAGATACTCATCTCCAAGGGCCGATGCCAGTTCTCCCCTTACCGCATAAGCAACCATGCTCATTTGAAACAGCCGTTCTCTTGCGGCTATATATCCGGCTGTTAAAAACAAATCCATTTCGTTTTTCGCAAAAACATGTGGCACAGCAAACTCATCGGTGTACACATGAACCGTATCTTTTAACTCGCTTAATTCTATTTCACCCTCATAAAGAGGAAGCGGAGAATATAGGTACGTTCTCAATCCAATTACAATTACAAGAAGTATTCCAAACGTAAAAAGTGTGTATTTAATTGTTGTTTTCATTTGTTTTACTTGTTCATTGGAAAAATATGTTCACCGGAAATTTGTAAAGGATTAGCACCTATAGAAGAAACTCAAATATAAATTTGATGAGCTGAATGAAGAGAGATTTGGTTTCTCTCTGATTGTCCACAGAAATAAAAAACACAGAAAGGAAATATAATACTATCTTTCAATGGTCGTCTGTGATGAAAATCACCAAATTTTATTAAAATCTAACGAGATATTCTAAATTGATATTGAAAAATTCCATCTTCCTGAATAACCGGAACCATTTTTTCAAATTTTAGATTGACCGATTTTGTATGGCTGTCAAATAATTTAATTCCGCTTCCAAATAATAATGGATGTGGTGTTATGTACAAATGAGTCAAATAATCGACAAACTTTGAAAATGTTTTTCCCCCTCCAATTACAAAACACTTTTTTTTATTAGATTTGTTTAAAATTTCCCTTGGATTATCGTTACGGTGTACGATAATTGTCTGTCTTCCTGTTAATTCTTTTCCAATCGTTTTTTTTGTATATGAGCCCACAACAACCGTGTGTCCTAATGTTTGTTTTTTGAAGAGGGATAAATCTTTAGTCCAATTCACCCGCTCTTGACGATGCCTTGCAATAAATCCGTCAAAAGTTATAGCTGCGATACCTATAACATCCACTCGTGATTCCAATTATTTATTATCTATTGCGGAGGTGATTTTAAAGCGTAAAAACTCCCGATGTTGTTTTGTCCCTTTGTCTTTCACCATGCGATTGGACACTTTTTTGATAATTTTCTTTAACTGGGAAAAGGAAGCAGACTGAGAAATGTAATCATAATTTGAAATTTTACTTTGTCCTATTCCAGTAATTCCTATGAGGCTATTCACATATTCCGTTTGTAGATTTCGTCGAATTGAGTTTACTTTTCCCTTTGAATCTGCAGTAAATATGGCATCCGTTAAGTTATCAAACATTTCCTCAGTTGTGTATCTGTTTCCATATATTTGGGTGTCAATAATTCGTTGTAATACTCTTGGATGCAATAAGTGGCTCAAAATTGATTTGTGTGTGTAGAGTGCTGTTCTGTGAAATTTTGGGTCTTCTGTTGACCTGAAAAAATCAAACCCTCTTCTCTGGTATCGTAAATAATGCGCCAACGAATCTGGTGGGAACATTGATTCTGGAGAAAACACATATTCCTTTAAAATTTTCATGGCTTTTTTTTGTGTTCTATAAGGAACGGGATTTAATGGAAGTTCTGCGTCGGGCTGTCCAGACTTTGATCGGTCTACATAAACCCCGCCAACAAACCTTGAAATTGTAGCGGCACAGGATCTTTTTTCTCTCATTAACACGTTAAACGCATCCCTGGTTGCATGATATGACATGCCTTGGTTTGTATATTTCTTGCGTAGTCCTCTCATAAGTTTATCCATTAATTTAATTCTTTGTTCAGCATGTTCAATGGGTTCGTTAGTCATATCTCCTATCATGACACGAGGATCAATTCCTTTGCCTGGTGCTCTCATGTCATCTGCATCGTTTCCAAACATAAGTTCAGGGTCTGTAGAAAGAGATAATATTGCTTCCAGTCTTTCTTTTTCCTCGGTTGCATCCGAATATGAAGAAGAATAACCAAATTGAATCGCCCAATCATCGTATGTTCCGGGAATTGTGGAATAATATTGTCCTTGGTTTTCTGGGTTTAAGGAGAGATTTACCGGTACATAATCCATAACGGATCCCGTAAGTCCTACTGCCTTTGTAAGGGCTAAATTATGGGATTCTTCCATGCTATGTAAGTGGCTGGATTTAAAATTATGATTCAATCCTAATGTGTGTCCCACTTCATGTAACACTAGTCGAACTATGGCTTCCTTTACCAGCTGTCTTTTGGTAGATTCGCCCGGAGACAAGACCTCTGTTGAAATAAAGCCTATAATGTTTTCTTGTTGGATATACTCTCCCATCTGACAAAAAAACGGGTCGATTTCCATTCCTTGTGGATCAAACAGCTTGTCATATTTGACACGGTTTGTGAAATAAACGTATTCTAACATAATATCTGCACCTAAAATTTGACCTGTTTTTGGATTTACAAAGCTGGGACCATATCCCCCAAAAGGAGGAGAAGGAGAGGACGTCCATCTTAACACATTATAGCGTATATCGCCTGCATCCCAATCTGCATCGTCAGGCTGTATCTTTACTTGTACTGCATTTTTAAAACCGGCTTTTTCAAACGATTTATTCCACGCCAACACACCTTCCGCAACAGCATCTCTGAACTCATATGGTGTTGTGTTTTCAATCCAAAATACTATCGGGGTTTTTGGCTCTGA
The DNA here is from genome assembly GCA_964496365.1 of uncultured bacterium. Classification (GTDB taxonomy): domain Bacteria; phylum Fidelibacterota; class Marinisomatia; order Marinisomatales; family AB-629-J13; genus AB-629-J13. The sequence continues at coordinate 84,958 of CAZBZK010000001.1, read as the reverse complement.
AAGGATGGCATCAGGGTTCTTTTTTGTCAAATTCCATCTGTGAATTAAGTCTCTATAAGGTGTGTGGCTGGTGGACGTCATGTCAGTAACTCTGGTTGTAAAATAACCTATTCTTGGATCGTCAAATCTTGGTGTGTAATCATTTATTGGCACTTCCATTAGGCTGTGTTGAATGATAAGGTTTACAGAGCGGGCATCTGTAACTCCCGTTCTTCCCCGATTTTTTGGTGTCGGATTGTCATAGGTATATTGAACTACGATTTCAGAGTTTTTAGGATAGTTTCGAAGATTTACATATTTACTTTTTTCCTTGCTTAGCTTCCCTAGTGAAAACCGCTTACTGTTAGGTGCAGAATAATATTTAATTTGTAGTAATCTCTCTTTGAGAAACAAATCGTCACCTTTTATTAAGTATCTATTCTTCAGCGTATCTACAGCTATTATCTTATTGGAAGACATAATGGACTTGCTAATATTTGCACCAGAAGCCTTACTCAGTGGATTTTCTGGGTCAAAATAAAATGAATAATTTTCAGTAACAAATTCTATTCGGTTATAATATTTTCGGAGTGAAAAAATTTTACTGGAACGATAAGATCCGCGGTTGAATCCAACGTCCACAATCCCATCGTGTGCATGGCCAAAATATATATATTCCCTGTTAATTTGGTTTTTATGTATTTCCATATATACCGAACCATCTGCTGTGTCTTGATAAAACGTAAAAAGTCCTTGAATTTTATCCATTCCTTTGGTTTTTTTTTCCAAACTTATTTTCTTCTTCTTTGTTTTGGTGGAATCTCTCCCTGATTTACCGGTGTTTTTTTCTTTTCCTGTTGGTTCTTCGGCAAAGGATAGTACTGATATCAATAGAACAGAGAGATAAATAATCAGTCTTTTCATATTTTTTCCTCGTTTTGTTTTCTTTTTGGGATATAAATTTCGGTTGCGGTTCCTAAAAACACTTCCGCAGCATTTGATATAGATTCCGAAAGTGTAGGGTGCGGGTGAATTGTCTGTCCCACGTCCTCTGCATCGGCTCCCATTTCAATTGCCAAGACAATCTCAGAAATCAGATCACCTGCTCCGGGCCCTACAATTCCTCCTCCAAGTATTTGACTCGTTTTGGGATCAAATAATATTTTTGTCTTACCCTCTCGAAACCCTAATGTTTGTGCTTTTCCGCTGGCCACCCATGGGAACTCTCCTTTTTTGTAAACTATGGACTTTTCACGTGCATCCGTTTCGGTAAGCCCTGCCCATGCAATTTCAGGATTAGTAAACACCACAGCTGGAATTGCTCTGGTATCAAAACGGGATGACAATCCTGCAATATGTTCCGCAGCAATAATTCCTTCATAGGCTGCCTTATGTGCCAACATGGGTTCTCCGACCACATCGCCAATAGCGTAAACTGTTTCGGTTCTGGTCTGTTGGGTTTTATTTACCTTTATAAAACCTCTTTCATTCACTTCAATTCCTGCGTGATGTAGATGTAGTCCTTTTGTATTCGGTTTTCTCCCTACGGAAACTAAAACAGAATCAAAAATTTCTACTGTTTCTCTGTTTTTGTTTTTTATTTGAATTTGAACCCCTGAGCCTGTTTCCTTTGCGGACATCAGCTCTGCTTCTAAATAAATCTTTTCAAATCGTCGAGAGAGGTTTCTGTGTAATGGTTTTACCAAATCAGCATCTGCCCCCGTCAAAAGGTTCGGTAACCTTTCAATAACCGACACCCTTGACCCAAGTGAGTGATAAACGGATCCTAACTCAAGTCCAATATATCCTCCTCCAACCACAAGAAGTTTTTCTGGAATTGACGACAGTTCTAAAGCCTGTTTTGAACCCATTATCCGTCGGGAAGAAATAGGTAATCCCGGAAGGCTTCCTGATTTAGATCCTGTGGCTATAATTACGTTTTTAAATTCTACACCTTTCTTGTTGTTTTCGTCGGTTTTCACCTCTAATTCCGTTTCTGATTTAAACTGTGCTTCTCCTGTTAGAATATGTACATTTCTTGCTTTTGCCAAATGTAAAATTCCAGAACCCAGGCTTGAAATAACATTGTTCTTCCATTTGCGAATAGCGTTTAATTTTATTTGAGGGTCACCAAACAAGATTCCTTTCTCTTTTATCTCCTTTATATCGTCAATTTGTTTTGATAGATGTAATAACGCCTTAGAGGGAATACAGCCTCTGTTTAAACAAACTCCACCTAACGAATTTGCTTTGTCAATGAGGACTACTTCTTTTCCTAAATCTGCAGCACGAAATGCGGCTGCATACCCTCCGGGTCCAGCCCCAATAACAGCGATATCTGTGCAAAGTTTATCCATCACTTTTTATGCTTAGACCCTCCTACATTTAAGAGAGATTCTTGAAAATGTTTTGTGAAGAGGGCGGCGGCGGCTCCATCAATCACCCGGTGATCGTAACTGATGGAAAAAGGCAATATAAGTCGGGGAATAAATTTATTGTCTTGTTTAGAAAACAATGGTTCCCACACCGATCTTGATACTCCTAAAATAGCAACCTGAGGTGGGTTTACAATGGGTGTAAAATAAGTTCCGCCTATGCCTCCTAAGCTCGAAATCGTAAACGTTCCTCCCATAAAATAGTCAGGTGTTAGTGTTTTTTGTCTGGCTCGCTTACTCATGTCACCTAACGCTTCCGATATTGATTTAATGTTTTGCTTATCTGCGTTTTTGATTACGGGCACAACCAAGCCGTCTGAGGTGTTTACGGCAATACTAATGTGATAGTAGTTTTTGAATATTAATGTTTCTTTATCAGCGGATAATGAACAGTTAAATTCTGGAAATTCTTTTAAAGTTTGGACAGCTGCTTTAATTAAAAAAGGGAGAAATGTAATTTTTTTCGTTTTTTTGTTTTCGTTTATTTCTCGCCTGTATTTATCCAATTCTGTTATGTCGGCTTTGTCAAATTGTGTCACCTGTGGAATGGATTGCCAAGCAAATTCTAATCGTTGCCCCGTAATTTTTTTTATTTTGTTTAATGCTTGAGTTTTGATCGGTCCCCATTGAGAAAAATCAATTTCTTTTTGAGCAACAGCAGAGGGAGTTTTCATTTTCTCTTTTATTTTGTTTATAAGGTCGTCTCTTGTGATTCGCCCTTTTTTTCCTGTTCCTCTGGTTGTGGACAAATTGATGTTGAGTTCTCTTGATAGCTTTCTAACGCTTGGGCTGGTCCTGAAGTTTTTTTCTTTTTCTTCTTGATTTATTGAAATATTAGGGGTGTTTATCGGAGGGTGTGTATTTATATCCTTGGTATCTTTCTCGGTGTTTGGTTGAGATTCTAAATCGGTCCCTTTTTCTACCTTGTCTCTTTGAACTGAAATTATTTCATCGCCAGCAGAAAGCGTGGTTCCTTCTTTTACAAAGACTTCTTTTACGGTTCCGCTTGTATCAATTGGAATTTCCATAGATGCTTTTTCTGATTCAAGCACAACAACAGGATCGTCTGTTTTTATTTTATCCCCAACTGAAACCAAAACCTCACTTACATCTGCTGAGTCCACTCCTTCACCTAAGTGCGGAAGGGTTAAAACATACAACGCATTCATACGGTTATGGGGCTGGGTTTTTTTGGATTAATATCATATTTTTTCATCGCCTCATGCATTTTTGTCTTTTCAATTTTTCCTGAAAGAGCTAATGCCCGAATTCCTGCCAAGACAATGTAAAATTGATCCACTTCAAAAAAATGTCTTAGGTTTTCTCTAGTTTCGCTCCTCCCAAATCCATCTGTACCCAGCGCATAATAAGGTCCCGGTACATATGGAGCTATTTGCTCTGATACCATCTTTACATAATCCGATACTGCTACTGTCGGAACTCGGTCATTTTTTAGCTTTTTCTCTAAATGTGATTTTTTTTGTTGTTTTTCCGGATGTAGTAGGTTCCATCGTTCTATTTCTTCCGCTTCTCTTCTCAACTCGCTAAAGCTTGTTACACACCAAATTCCTGCATCAACTTTCCAGTCTTCTGCCAATAAATCCGCAGCAAGTAAAACTTCTTTCATTAAGGGCCCAGATCCTAATAATCGAAGTGTTGGATTTTCTGTTGATCGTATCTTGTACATTCCCTTTACTATCCCATCCTCAGCATCAGTCGGCATAGAAGGGTGGGAATAGTTTTCGTTTTCAACTGTTAAATAGTAAACAACGTCTTTTTGTTCTTCTATCATTTCTTTCATCCCATGGAGAATCACTGTGGCGATTTCATAAGAGTAGGCTAAATCATAAGCCTTTATGTTTGGCGTAGCGGCTGCGGCTAGGTGGCTATGTCCATCTTGATGTTGAAGTCCTTCGCCGTTCAATGTAGTCCTTCCTGCAGTTCCTCCCAGCAAAAAACCACGGGTTCGCATATCACCAGCAGCCCAAATAAAATCCCATACTCTTTGGAAACCAAACATGGAATAATAGATGTAGAATGGAATCATATTAATGCCGTGGTTACTATAAGAAGTTCCGGCAGCTATAAAGGAAGAAATGGCACCGGCTTCGTTTATACCCTCTTCCAAAATTTGTCCCTCTTTTATTTCTTTGTAATATAAAAACTGGTCTGAGTCCACCGGGTCATATAGCTGTCCAAAATGAGAATAAATTCCAAGTTGTCTAAACAAGGGGTCCATCCCAAAGGTTCTGGCTTCGTCCGGAATAATTGGGACAATATGTTTTCCTATGGTTTTGTCTTTACATAACAATGTCAATAAACGCACAAAAACCATTGTGGTCGAAATCTGTCTTTCCTCTGTTCCTTCTAATAGTTCATTAAAAATTTCGATACTTGGTAAGGAAATTTTATCTGAATGCTTCTTTCTTAATGGAAGAACCCCCCCCAATTGTTTTCTTTTTTCTAACACATAATTTAGCTCCCTGCTTCCCTTTGAAAAGCTATAAAAGGGGGCGTTTGATGCTTTTTCATCTGATAAAGGAATTTTAAACCTATCTCTAAAACTTAATAATTCATTTTCATTTAATTTTTTCTGTTGGTGTGTAATGTTTCTTCCTTCCCCTGCTTCTCCCAAACCATACCCTTTTATCGTTCTTGCTAAAATAACGGTGGGCTGTCCTATGTGTTGGATTGCTTCATTATAGGCTGCATACATTTTTTCCGGATCGTGACCTCCAGCCCGGAGACTGTGAAGATCTTCATCTGAGTAGTTTTTTACAAGTTCTTCTAATTCCGAATATTTCCCAAAGAAGTTTTTTCGAATGTAACTCCCTCCCTCCACAATATATTTTAACATTTCTCCATCGACAACCTCTTCCATTCTTTTCAGAAGTAATCCTGTTTTGTCTTTTTCTAAAAGGGGATCCCAGTCCTTTCCCCAAATAACCTTTATTACGTTCCATCCCGAACCTCGAAAAGCGCCTTCAAGTTCTTGAATTATCTTGCCGTTTCCCCGCACAGGACCATCGAGTCTTTGCAGGTTGCAGTTAATCACAAATATTAAATTATCTAATTGTTCTCTACCTGCCATCATTAAAGCACCCATGGCTTCCGGTTCATCCATTTCTCCGTCCCCTAAAAAAGCCCACACTTTTCGTCCGGTATTTCGCATAAACTTTCTGTCAATTAAATAGTTCATAAACCGAGCTTGATAAATAGCCATCAACGGTCCTAACCCCATAGAAACGGTTGCAAATTGCCAAAAATCAGGCATCAACCAAGGGTGCGGGTAAGACGAAAGCCCCCCTTCATGCGATAATTCACGGCGAAAGTTTTCTAAATGTTTTTTTGACAAACGTCCTTCAATAAAAGCCCGGGCATAAATTCCGGGCGATGAGTGTCCCTGAAAAAACACTAAATCACTTCCCGATGGATGCTTTTCCCCTTTGAAAAAATGATTAAATGCAACTTCAAGCAAATTGGCACTAGATGCGTAGGTAGAAATGTGTCCTCCTATTCCCGGTGATTTGTTATTTGCTCTCACCACCATTGCCATGGCATTCCACCTGATAATAGATTTTATTCTTCTTTCAAGTTCTCTGTTCCCGGGGTAGGCTGATTGTTCGTGTGGTTGAATTGTGTTAATAAATGGGGTCGTATTGCTAAAAGGAAGACGTGTTCCATGAAGCTCTGCGTATTTAATTGATTTTTCTAAAAGAAATTTAAGCCTTTGTGGTCCTCCTTCTTTCAACACGTCGTCAACGGATTCCAGCCATTCTCTGGTTTCTTGGGGATCTATGTCTTGGGTATCTTTTTCCATGGATAAGTAAACAATCAGAACCTAAAAGTTACAAAAAATCTTCACTCAGACTTCAATCTCTTTCCAGTCTCCTTTTTTAACTTTCCATGCAACAATAAAAGCAAAAATAACAACATGCAAGGATAGTGCTGTCCATGGTACCCAAAACCCTAAACCTATTTTCACTCCTAAAAAATAGCTTACTGGCAATGCAATTCCCCACAATAAAATTGACTCCGTTAGTGCTGGAAATATCGTATTTCCTGCTCCTGTTAGTGCAAACCAAAGCGTCAAACCAACTGCATCAAAAAACTGGAGAATTCCGATGACCCTCAAACCAACGATTGAAATAGAAATAATCTTTGGGTCTGTAGTAAAAACTGGAATGATTATTCCAGGAAATATAATAAATATTATCCCAATTGATCCCATAATTATTTCCGACCAACGAATGCTTTCCACAATACTCTTCTCTGCTTTTTTTATACTATTGGCTCCCATATGTTTACTAACCAAGGTTGCACACGCCTGTCCAACGCCTATGGCAGGTAAAATGGAAGCATGCATAATTTGAAATACTATTTCTGTCGCTGCTAATTCTATTACGCCGATCATTCCAACAATTTTGTAAAAAACAGCCCATCCTCCCGTTATAAACACTTCTTGTATTCCCATGGGAATAGCAAGATGTAATTGTTTTTTTATCATCGATAAATCAAACCGAAATCGAAACACACTAAATCGTTTCCTAATATTAGCCTTAAATAAAAAATAACAATAATGTATTACCATCCATAAAGATGAAATAACAGTGGCTGTAGCCGCACCCGCTACCCCCATTTCAGGAAAATGAGTCCATCCCCATACGTAGGACAACCAGCTTAAATCGTATCCATAAATGTCGGTAAAAATCTTTGAAAGATTTTCCGATCCGTAAATAAGTCCAGCATTCAAATAAACATTTAGAATGTTGCTGGTTACCGTTACTTTCATGTGGTATTCTGTTTTCTCCACACCTGTGAAAAAACCTTGAAAAATGAACCCAATGGACGTAAACAAAACACTAAGGCTTGTTATTCTTGTGTATTCTTGGCACAAGAAACCTGCTTCCCCCGAAAGAAAAAACGGTACAAAGAATTCAGCATAAAGAAATCCTAAGGCAGAAATTGGAACGCCATAAATAATTGCCATTATTAATCCATTATGCATCGCTGTTCCGCTTTGGTTTGGTTTTTTCTGTCCGAGTCTTCTTGAGGCTACGGTTTGGGTTGCTGTCCTAAGACCAAGAGAAAACGTGATGATCGTCCAAACCAACAGAGCACCCATTCCTGTGGCAGCGAGAGCTTCAACCCCCAGCCTCCCAACCATTGCCATATCAACAAGGCTCATTAATACTCGACTTGCGTTTCCAATTATAACTGGAATGGCAAGAACTATGATCTCTTTTGAAATTTCTTTGTTTTTAGATATTAACATTTAATTTGGTAGGCTATGCTCTCTGTGTGGTACTTGTTGGCGTTTGCAAAAATATCAAAGAAATACGAAGCATTCGTTCCGCTTATCTTTTCTAATTTCTCCTATGTGTTTGATAAAGAAAATTTGAGAAGCGCATTGTTAATAAAACATTCATTGAAGAAAAAAATTGATTCCGGTCTGCCGGTCGTCTCCATTGAAACAGCAATTCTGACTCACGGTATGCCATTAGAAAGTGGAAAAATTTTTATACATTCTGCTTTTCGTGCATGTAGAGATTCCGGTGTTTCACCTGCTTTCTTGTCTATGAAAGACGGAGGTATATGTATCGGATCATCAGAAAAGGAATTAATAACCTTGATGAATCGAGATAATTTAAAAAAAATTTCATACAGAAATATAGGAATTGCAATGTCTCAAAAATGGTCTGGTGGCACTACCGTTTCTGCTGGGGTACACATAGCAAATCAAGCTGGATTATCTGTGTTTTGTACAGGCGGTATTGGTGGTGTTCATCGAGATTTTTCTCAACAATTTGATATGTCCCAAGACCTTCTTGCTCTTAGTCGCACACCCATCATTGTAATAACTTCAGGAGCAAAGGCTATTCTTGATATGCAAAAAACGTTTGAAGCCCTTGAGTTTTTTGGTGTTCCGATTGTTGGATATCAAACCAGTCGTTTTCCTTCTTTTTGGTCCAGAGATTCGGACTTGCCTGTTGACGTCACGGCAAAAACACCCCAAGAAATTGCAGACATTTGGAAACACCATCTGCTTTCTGGAGTTCGCTCTGGGCTTATAGTTGCAAATCCCGTACCCAAAAACTATCAGATTCCATTTAGTAAACTAACCAATGTTATAGATAGAGCAGCAAAAAAGGCTAAAAGTACAGGCATATCCGGTCCAGAGCTAACTCCTTTTTTGCTACAAGATCTAAACGACAAAACTGACGGTAAATGCCTTGAGACAAATGTAGCTCTTGCTGTTAATAATGTACGGCTTGGAACCGAAATTTCTAAATTAATTTAGTACACATCCAATTTCTGAATACAGTTATTAATCGTTTTATCGTTTTCAGCAATGTTGTAAGGAATTCCGATTCCCATTACTTTTATTTCGATGTACTTAAATAGTGGAGCCAAAATTCCAATAGCTTCAGACACAATTTTATTAGATGACCTTGGTTCAGAAAATCTGCTCTTTCCGACAGTATAAACGGTTTTTTGAGCGAATCCTTCTGCTGAAATGTAAATGTTTGTCATATCAGGGAACATGGGAAAATTTTGAATGGGTGTTTGTCCTATCAATCCATTTAAACCGGAAATATTCACATGGTCTTTGATGGAAATGGCTTCTTGGGACCCTTTTATTCTATCAAAAAACAAAAGGGTCTTTTCTTTTGAAACCGATGCCATAACACACTCTAAAGAAGGAAGGCTCTCTTTATACCAAAGGAATTTGTTTCCTTCTTTAAAGTAAGTAAATGCCTTTTTTCCTATGGGGTTTGCAAGGTCCAACCCGAAATGTTCCGGGGTTGAACCCAATACAATGGTTTTCAGTTTGCTTTCCTTTTTCCAAACAATGCTGTTCCTATTCTAACCTGTGTGGATCCTTCCTTCACAGCCAATTCGAAATCGTTACTCATTCCCATGGAAAGTTCTGTCAAATTCTGATATCCTGTTGGCTTTTGTTTGTTTAGGGTTTCTTTTGTCTCTCTTAATATTCTAAATGCAATGTGTTTTTGTTTTTTTGTTTTGTGTGCTGGTGCGACAGCCATAAGCCCTTGTATGTGTAAATGTGAACATTCAAAACATTCCAGCATTTTATCAATCTCATCTGAAAAAAATCCAAACTTTTGCGGTTCTTTTGCTATATTGACCTCTAGTAAAACCGGAATTATTTTGTTTAGAACTTGTGCTGTTTTGTTAATTTTTCCAGCAATTTTTACTGTATCAATTGAATCAATTGTATCAAATAATTCTAAACATTTTTTGACTTTATTGGACTGGAGATGTCCTATAAACCTTTTTTTTAATTTGGGCAGTGTTGGTTTTGATTGAAATTTTACTTGTGCTTCCTGAATTTTATTTTCTCCAATCGAAAAAACCCCGGAATTGTAGCATGTTTGTATCGCTGAAAAAGGATGTGTTTTGGTTACCGCTATTATTTCTGTCTTTTGCAAAAGACCTGATTGTTGTCCTGCTTTGTTAATTTTCTCCCGAATTTTTTTCAGGTTGTCTTCGATGGTCATTCCTGTTCAACGTCTATCTCTTTGGTTAGTAGATCGGTGTCTGTTTCCGTTTCTCTATTCGGTGTTTCATCCTCATGAGTCACTCTGGTAATGGAGGAAATTGTTGTGCCTATATCCAGCTTTACCAGCCTAACGCCCTGGGTTACTCTTCCAATCGTTCGGATGTCTGCTACGGGTTGTCGCATTAATACACCTGAGTCTGTAATAACAATTAAATCATCAGAATCAACCACCTCCATAATATTAACCATCTTACCTGTTTTCTCCGTACATCGCATGGTTAAAACTCCTTTTCCTCCTCTTGTTTGTGTTCTATATTGAATCACATCTGTTCTTTTTCCGTATCCTTTTTCTGTGCCTACCAATATGGTTCCTTCTCTTTTCACAATCAACATTCCTACGACCTTGTCTTCTTTTGAACTAAGTGTAATGCCAATGACTCCCATTGTTTTTCTTCCTTTGGGTTTTATTTCACTTTCTGAAAATCGAATTGATTTCCCTTCGTGAGTTCCTAAAAGAATATCGTGTTCCCCATTTGTAATTCGTGCTTCTATTAGCATGTCGCCTTCCCTTATTTCAATGGCATAAATACCTCCTTTCCTTGGGTTGCCATACGCAGATAATACTGTTTTTTTCACGGTTCCGTTTTGGGTTGCCATGACAATATAATGATCATCATCAAATTCTTTCACGCTCACAAACGCATTGACTTTTTCCCCCGACTCACATCCAATTAAATTAACAATTGCTCTGCCTCTTGTGGCTCTTCCCCCTTGAGGAATATCATACACCTTCAACCAATAACACTTCCCTTTGTCCGTAAAAAACAGAATATAATTATGAGTGTTTGCAATAAAAAGATGCTCTACAAAATCTTCATCTTTTGATATCGCACCCTGTACTCCTCTTCCTCCTCTTCTTTGTGTTCTATAGGTCGTTACAGCTGTCCTTTTGATATACCCATTATGAGTAACTGTGATAACAACTTCTTCTTCTGCAATCATGTCCTCAATTGAAAAATCAGTAGACACAGGAATTATTTCTGTCTTTCGTTCATCACCAAATGTTTCACGAATTCCCATCAGCTCTTTTTTAATAATATCCATTCTTTGCGTGCGGCTATCTAAAATTCCTTTAAGGTAGGCAATTGTTTTTATGGTTTCTTTGTATTCTTCCACTATCTTTTCTGTTTCTAAGCCTGTTAATTTTTGAAGTCTCATTTCCAAAATAGCTTGTGATTGTTTTTCCGAAAGATTAAAATTGTTCATCAAACCTTCTTTTGCCTGTACGGGGTCTTTGCTTCCTCTAATGATTTTGATTATAGCATCTATATTATCCAACGCAATTTTTAGTCCTTCTAATATATGTGCTCGAGCTTCTGCAATTTTTAAATCATATTGAGTTCTACGAACAATTATTTCATGCCTGAAATCTATAAAATGCTTTAATATCTCTTTTAGTGGCATTATTTTGGGTACACCATCAACGAGGGCCAAAAGGATAATTCCAAATGTGTCTTGTAATTGCGTGTGTTTGTACAATAAATTTAAAATTACTTCAGGAATAGCATCTTTTTTTGTTTCGATAACAACCCGAATACCATCCTTATCAGACTCATCTCGTAAATCGCTGATTCCTTCTATTTTTTTATCCCTCACCAAATCTGCAATTTTCTCCATCAATGTTGCCTTGTTAACCTGATAGGGTATTTCGGTAACAATGATGCTGTTTTTTCCCGACTTTGTGGATTCAACATGAGCCCGGGCTCTCATTTTTATTTTTCCTCTCCCTGTGGTATATGCACTTTCTAGACCATCCTTCCCCATAATCAACCCAAATGTTGGAAAATCGGGACCCTTAATGTGGCTCATAAGTTCGTGTGTTTCTATGTTGTCATTATCTATTAGGGCAATGAGACCATTTATGACTTCTGTTAAGTTATGGGGTGGAATTTTTGTTGACATGCCAACGGCGATTCCTTCTGAACCGTTTATCAATAAATTAGGAACCGCTGAGGGTAAAACAGAGGGTTCTTTAAGTGTTTCGTCAAAATTTAATGTCCACTCGACCGTTTCTTTTTCCAAGTCTTTTAGCATTTCACTGGAAAGCCGTGTCATTCTTGACTCTGTGTAACGCATGGCTGCTGCATTATCTCCATCAATGGATCCAAAGTTTCCTTGTCCATCAACTAGTCCATAACGCATTGAAAACCCCTGCGCCATTCTCACCAAGGCATCATAAACAGACGAATCTCCATGCGGATGATATTTCCCCAATACATCACCTACAATTCTTGCTGATTTCTTATATGGACGATTCCATTGCGAGCCCAATTCATTCATTCCGTACAGAATCCTACGATGGACAGGCTTTAGTCCATCTCTGACATCTGGCAGGGCTCTGGATACGATAACAGACATGGAATAATTAAGATAACTTTCTCTCATTTCATCCACGATGTCTCTGGGTAAGGTGTTGTTTCTGTTTAAATCAACCATTGTCAGTATCCTAATCTATTATACGTCTAAATTAACCACAAATTTTGCGTTGGTTTCTATAAATGACCTCCGGGCTTCAACATCGCTTCCCATTAGGTTTTGGAATGTTTTGAGAGCTTGTTCAGCGTCTCCAACCGTTACCTTTAATAGCGTTCGTCTTTCTGGGTTCATGGTGGTTTCCCAAAGCTGTCCGGGATTCATTTCTCCAAGCCCTTTGTATCGCTGGATGTTAATTTTTTGGGACTTATTATCCTGTTTCATCCGTTCAGTAAGGCGGTCTCTTTCGTTATCATCAAATGCATAGAATTCCTTTTTTCCCTGAAAAACTCGATAAAGTGGAGGGAGGGCTAAATATAAATATCCCCCATCTATTATATCTTTCATTTTTCGATAGAAAAAAGTTAATAGCAACGTTCTAATGTGAGAGCCGTCCACATCAGCATCTGTCATGATGATAATTTTATGGTAGCGAAGTTTTTCCACATTAAAATCTCCTGTTGAGCGTTCTCCTAAGCTATCACTGTCTCCTCCGAATCCGGTTCCAAGAGCGGTTATTATAGATTGAACTTCGTTGTTAGAAAGCAGTTTGTCAATTCTTGCTTTCTCCGAGTTTATCACCTTTCCTCGTAGCGGTAAGATAGCTTGCGTTCGCCTGTCTCTACCTTGTTTTGCGGAGCCTCCTGCAGAATCTCCCTCCACTAAATACAATTCGCAAAATGCAGGATCTTTGTTAGAACAATCTGCCAGTTTTCCTGGCAAAGAAGCACCGCCTAGTACTGTTTTCCTGCGGATAAGTTCTCTTGCTTTCCGTGCAGCGCTACGACTACGGGCTGCCAACAAAGCCTTTTCAATAATTCTTCTTCCTATGGACGGATTTTGTTCAAGAAAATCCAAAATCCCCTCATAAACAAGATTGTCAACAATTCCTTTTACTTCCCCATTTCCTAGTTTTGTTTTTGTCTGTCCTTCGAATTGTGGTTCTGCTACTTTCACACTTAAAATTGCAGTAAGTCCCTCTCTAAAGTCTTCGCCCGTTAAATTAAGTTTTTCGTTTTTTTTCTGTTTTATTAAGTTGTTTTTTGTTGCATGGTTTTTCATTGCCCTTGTCAAGGCAGAGCGAAATCCAGACAAATGTGTCCCGCCTTCAATTGTATTAATATTATTTACAAAAGTCAAAATATTTTCATTATAGGAGTTTGCATATCTGAAGGCAACATCAACCGGAACTTCCGTGTCTTCCCTACAAACGGTAATAATTTTTTGATGGATGGGGTTGTTGTTTTCATCCAAATATTTTACAAAATCGCTTACACCTCCTTTAAACTTGAAGACTTCCGTAATGCTTTCTTCTTTTCGGTTATCTCTAATTTCGATAGACAGGTTTTTATTCAAATAAGCGAGTTCTCTAAGTCTATCTGCAATGATTTCATATTCGAACTCTGTGATTTCGAACATTTCCGGGTCTGGCTTGAATACAATAATTGTGCCTGTTTTTTTTGTTGTCCCCGTTACTTTAACTTCTGTGTTTGCTATTCCTCTTTTATATTCTTGTCTGTGTTTTTTTCCTTCACGATGTACCTCTGCATACATCCATTCCGACAAAGCATTTACAACTGAAACACCTACTCCGTGAAGGCCTCCTGATACCTTATAACTCCCTTTATCAAATTTTCCTCCTGCATGGAGCAGAGTCATAACAACCTCCAACGCTGGTTTTTGTTCTTCTTTGTGAATGTCAACCGGGATTCCTCTCCCGTTGTCTTCAACGGAAACGGATCCATCTTTGTGAAAAATAACTTTTATTTTCGTACAAAATCCCGCTAAAGATTCATCAACTGAGTTATCCACTACTTCATAAACTAGGTGGTGAAGACCTCTTTTTCCTACATCTCCAATATACATTGCCGGACGCTTGCGAACCGCCTCTAGTCCTTTTAAGACCGTTATCTTTTCTGCGCTATATGTTGTCTTTTTTGTTTCCGTCATTAAATTAACCTTAGGTCTTTTACAATATGTTTTTTTAAGTGTTTGTTTATTTTTTTTACAATTTCTTTTTTTTGAAATATAAGCTCATTCCGCCAAACCGGAGATTTTGTTTTTACATATAAAATACCGTTATCCATTTGGGTTGCTTCGGTTGCTTGGCTAATTTCATCTCCCACAATCGTAGGCCACATAGCAATCGCCCTTCCTTTCTCTATTAACCCATCAGCTCCTGTTTTTTTTAGAGCCCTGTCTAGTGCTTCTTTTAGGTGCTCCATCAATTGCTCATATTAATAGATGAAAAATCAGTAATACCAAACTCTTTAAGGTGACCCACGTCCGTTGTCGTGATCAGGGCTTGTGTTCCTCCTCTTAATAAACTTAATACATCGTTGCTTCTGCTTCGATCTAATTCTGAAAACAGATCATCAAGCAAAAAAAACGGTTTGGTATGATTTGAGTGTTTAAAAAGCGAAAACTCTGCTTTTTTTAATAACACAAGTGTCCATTTGTGTTCGCCTTGTGATCCATGATTTCTTATGTCCTCCCCTTTGTAATTAATATTAATTTTGTCTTGGTGTGGTCCGCTTAATGTTCGTTTATAAATTAATTCCCTTCTTTTTTCTGTTTCAATTTTCACTCTGAATTTATCTTTATCATCAGGAAAACTAACGGAGTAAACACACTCTGCTCTATGTGCTTTTTCCCTATTAAGTGGTTTTTTAAAAAGAGAATTATACAATTTAAACATTGTTTTTCGTTCTTCCCATAATTGAAAAGAAGATTGGACATAAGTTTCGTTCCATGGTTCAACAGATACGGAATATGGTTTTCCTTCGTAATGGGAAATTATACCTGCATTTCTTTGTTTTAACGCTCGATTAAATTGTTCTAATATGGTTAAGTAGGTTTTGGATCCTGTGCAAAACACTTTGTCAAAATACTTTCTTCTTTGAGATGGGCTTCCTTTTGTTACGACCGGTTCATCAGGAGACAATACCACGGTGGGGTTTTTTCCTACTAGTGTTTTTATCTTACTCACGGGATTTTCGTCTGCTTTAATTTTTTTTTCCCCTTTAATGTTTTGTCTCCACTCTATTTTTTTAACATGTGTTTTTTCGAAAACTGCTTTTGTTGTAAACTGGGTTCTCCCGTTTTGAATTAATAAGCGTCGGTTGGGTGTCCTAAAACTCTTTCCCAGCGACAGTAAATGTATTGCTTCTAAGATAGACGTTTTTCCTGATCCGTTTTTTCCAAAAATAATATTTATTCCGTCGGTAAATGTGAATGAGCGTTTATCGTGATTTCTAAAACATTCAATTTCAAGCTTTTTTATGGACATCTCCCTTCCAAATAAAAAGCATTACTGTTTTCAATTCCTGTGTTGTTTGTGCTTTTGTTAATCGTTTAGCCGAATCGGCATAAGCAACATGGTGATTTCTTTATCTTTCTCTGCTTTTTCCGGATAAAAAACGGTTGCACTAATGGGGGTGTTTAATTTTAATACAACGTTTTTACTTGGAATAAATGATAATAATTCCTTCAAATAGGATGCATTATACCCAATGGTAATCGGTTCTCCTGAATATTCTACAGAAAGTGTTTCTATTGCCTTAGCTGCTTTTTCAGGGTCTTCGGTTGCTATTTCTAAATTTCCATTATCAATTTTAATCGCAATTTGTTGAGTCGTTCTATTTGAGAAGATAGAAACTCTTCTAACAGCAGATACAATTTCTTGTGAATCAATGGTTATTGATTTATCATTATTATTAGGAATGACGCTTTCGTAATTAGGATATCTTTCTCCGATGATTCGTGTATATATCATATCGCTCCCAAAGGATGCTGTGATATGATTCTTGCCAATTTGGAATTCAACTGTGTCTGTTTGTACCAAAAGGGCTTGAGCTAAACTTAAAAACTTTCTGGGTAAAATAATATCTCCAGAAAAATCTCCCGACTCAAAATTGTTAATGATAAACCTTACTAACCGGTGACCGTCTGTCGCAACGGTAGTAAGATTAGATTCTCCAAATTGAAATAATACTCCTGTTAATGCTGGTTTTAAATCATCTCGGCTTATGGCAAAACCTGTTACTTGAAACACGGACTTTAATAATTCTGATGAAAAGAAAATAGGCTTTTGTTCATCTGGCTCTGGTGGTGCAGGAAACTCTTCAGGTGCCATTCCTTTTAAATCATATTTTCCTGTTTCGTTTTCTAATGAAATATTTTGTTGGTCATCCACAGTCAACGATATTCTTCCGTCAGGCAATTCGTTGGTAATGTTTAAGAATGTATCAACAGGAATAACGGCAACTCCCTCTTCTTTAATACTGGCAGGTATGGTTAATACCATGGTTTGTTCAAGGTCCGTTGCTCTCATAATTATTGACCCTTTATCAGGAGAAATCAATACATTTCCAAGAATTGGAATGGTTGACCTCGTGGGTACAATTTTTGAGAGTTTTTGTAAGGCTGTTTGGAGATCCGTTTTGGTAGTTGAAAATTTCATTGCAAATAAAGTCCCCAAATTTAAATAGGTTTGTGTTAAAGACAAATTGAGAAAAAGACAAATTGTCGAAGGTTTTTAAATTTAACTAAGTATTAAATTAGTAATAATAATATACACGTGGACAATGTGGATAAATATATCCAAGACGAACTGTGAATAAATAAAATCAATTAAAAAAGGTTTTTATTTAAAGGGTTTCTTTATGTTTAAAACTATTATGAAAATGTGAATATTATCTTAAAGAAATGAGGATAATACTGAAAAAACATAAAACAGGGTCGTTGTGGATAATGATGTTAATAAAACTACGATGGATCAAATACCGAAATAAACAAAACAGATTTTGCCTTTGTAAGCCAATCTTGAAACCATTTTGATTTTTTATGGTTTAAGGCTATTTCTTCTATTTCTGTCCAATGGTCAGCAAGAGTTGGCTTTCCACCTGGTCTTATGTCTGAAACCCAAACCAAATGATAGCCAACAGAAGACTTTAACGGAAGGCTGCACTCATTAATAGAAGATATTGACCGAATGGCCTGATTAAGCTCAGGTATGGGAAAAATGGATGGATCTATCCACCCTAAGTCTCCACCGATATTTTTTGTGCTGTTATCGTTGGAGTATTTTTTTGCAAACTGTTTAAATAAACCTATGTTATTCACCGAATCTTTTATTGACAAAGCTAATTGATAAGATTTTACATCATCGGCTTCTGTAATTTCTGGTTTTATCAAGATATGTCTGATACGTGCCTTTTCTCCCTGTTTATCCAAAGCTTCTATAACGTGATATCCAAATTCGGTTAAAACCGGGTGACTGACAACTCCTACATCTTGGGTGAATGCGATGGCTTCAAACTCAGTTACCAGCGAACCTCTTTGTACATAACCTAAATCTCCACCAGATTTTGCACTTCCAGGATCGTCCGAATGGTCAATGGCTAAAGAATGAAAAGAGACTCCGGATAAAATTTCATTCCTCAAATCAGTAATGGTGTTTAATGCTTTTGAAAGTGCGTTACTATTTGCTGTAACAGGTATTTGAATGTGGTTTATTTTATAAAGAGTAGGCAGAAAACCAAGACTGTCATGATAGTCTTCATAAAAGAGAACAACCTCATTTCGACTAATTTTTATTTTGTTGAGCAATGAAAATTGGTATTGCTCAGTTATTAATCGGTCTTGCATGTCTTGCCAAAATTCTCGTCTAAAAGATTTAACTGACTGACCGAGATATTCTTCTGCAAGAGCCTTGCTCCCAGCCTGAGAAATGATTTTTTCGATTTGCTGATCCAACGCATCGTCAACATCTTTTGGTTTAACTTCGACAGAATCTATCTTAGCCATTTCGATAATTACTCGTTGGTCAATCAATCCTTGAAGCACATGTGATTGAAGTTGTGAAAAAGCCTCAGGGTTGTTTTTTAGATCAATGTTTTGTTGAAGTGCTGTCATTGATACCAACTGGGATACATCACTTTTTAAAATAACAGCATTTCCAACCACAGCGGAAATGCCCTCAAAAACAGCATCCTGTGCTACAAGGAACCCGAAGGACAAAAATAACGAAACAAACTTCATTTTAAAACAAACTCCTAATATTTTGACTATCAATAGTTACACTAAATTCTAGTTTTAAACTATCAACAACCTCTCTTAACCTTAATGCAAAGGCTAAGTTTTTTAGTCGCTGATAAATTTCATCATAAACAATATCTACTCCCAAAAATGAACCCTTTTTATAAACAGATTCGATTTTAATTACATGATAAACGGATTCAACCAAATAAGGACCCAAAATGTTCCCCTTTTTAAAATGATCCTTACTAAAAACCTTCTGGTTAATGTTTGGGGGAAAACCACCAAACCTAATCTTTTCTTGGGTACCGTTATATTTAGAAATAAAATCTGAGATTTTATTAATGGGTGTTTTTCTTAACCGGTTTTTTATTTTTAGGGCTAAGGGCCTGTCCCTTGCAGTAAAACGAACGATGTCCACCTCCTGAACTTGTCTTTTAAATTCATTTTTATTGACTTTATAGTAATTTCTAATGGCATCAGCTTTTATTTTTTTCTCTTTTTGGTTGAGGCCAAGAAAAGCATTCCCGACCATTTTTTTGTTAAATGTTGAAGTTTTTTGTAAAATATTTTCATCATGGTGAAGCCCAAGAGAAACTCCGCCCTGAAATAATAATTCATTTTCTACCCACCTTGAAAGATAATTATAAACAAGCAAACTATCGATGGGATATTTACCATAAATTCTTTCTATGTTATTGATACTAATAGAGTTGTCTCCAACACGAGCCAGTATTTTTGAAGAACTGCTTTCTTTTTTATCGGAACAGAAAACAGAAAAACACACCAAAAAGGACAAGATTAAATTTTTATATTGAAACATTTAAAGCAGGAAATTTAACATGCCTAATTGTTTAAAAACATCATTTCAAAAGATGAAATAACGTTGCCCACAGTATCGGGTTGAATTTCCATTCCGTTTAACGACACGGATAAACGCTTGTCTTTTTTGTTTTTTAATAAAATGTCATTGTTTCTGATTCCAAAAGATAAGGAGATTTGAGTATAAAAATCTTCAACCTCGGTAAAAGGAGACAAAGAGGTAACGGAAAGATCGAGACCTTTTTTATGAATATATACTTGTTGAACAGAAGAGTTGGTTAACAAAACACGAAGCCTTGAAATCTCCAACAAGAACAAGACACCAACAGGAACCCTTCCAAACCGATCGATTACCTCCTCTTTTATGTCATTAACTTTTTTTAGTGAGCTTGCCAATGCTAATGTTTGGTAAAAATATAGACGGTCTTCAGCGAGAGGCATATAGTCTTCTGGTATTCCGGAAGAAAAGGCAGTAGAAATTTTTGGGATGTTTTTCTCGTGTTTTATTCCACGTTCTTTATCGAGAGCTTCTTTCAAAATCTTATTATACATATGAAACCCCACGCTTGAAACCCCACCACTTTGTTTCGTACCAAACAGGTCTCCAGCTCCCCTTATATTCATGTCTTTTAGTGCAACCTTATAACCGGAACCAAGACTTGTGTTTTGCTCAAGGGTTTTTAATCGCTGGAAGGCGACCCCCTCAACAGCTCTGCCTTTTGGAACAAAAAGATAGCAAAATCCTTGTTGAACGCTTCTGCCAACCCGACCACGAATCTGATAAAGTTGTGAAAGCCCGAAACAATGGGCGTTGTTGACAATCATCGTGTTTGCACTAGGAATGTCTAACCCTGATCCAACGATAGTGGTACAACATAAAATGTCAATTTCTGAATTGAAAAAACCAAGCATTGTTTTCTCCAGAACCCTACTGTTCATTTTACCATGAGCGGAGCGAACAATACAGTTCTTAAACTTTGTTTCAATTTTTTCATTGATAAACGGTAGAGACTGAATATTATTATGGACGAAGTAAACTTGTCCTCCTCGGTTGACCTCTGCTTCAATAATCTTAAATATTTTCTCCCAATCAAAATAAAGGACAAAAGTTTTAATAGGTTTTCTTGATTTGGGGGGGGTGTTTATTACGCTTATGTTTTTCATTCCAGTCAAGGATTGTTTCAATGTTCTGGGAATGGGTGTTGCAGTAAGTGTTAAAATGTCTATGGAAGCCTTTAGGGACTTAATTTTTTCTTTTTGTTTAACTCCAAAACGATGTTCTTCATCAATGACAATTAAACCTAAACCTTCTGTATTAACATCATCAGAGAGCAAGCGATGTGTACCAACTAAAACATCTATTTTGCCATTACCTACCAACTCAATAATACCATTTTGTTCTCTTTTTGTTCTAAATCTGGATAAAAGCTCAACACGAGCCCCCAAAGGGGAAAACCGTCCACAAAAGCTAATAAAGTGTTGGTTTGCCAATACCGTAGTTGGGGCCAAGACAAAAACCATTTTACCACTCTCTATTGCCATTATGCTAGCTCGAATTGCAATTTCAGTTTTTCCAAAACCAACATCGCCACAAATCAATCTATCCATAGGAACGGAGCGTTTCATGTCCAGAATCACATCTTTTAATGCAACAAGCTGATCTTTCGTTTCGTTATACGGGAAAGACTCACAAACCGCCTTGTATAAGTCTCCGTTGTGGGTGTATGAAAATCCACGAGAGGCTTGTCTTTCCAAATATGTTTTTAGTAAATCTCCAGCAATGCTTTCCGCATATTGTTTTACTGCTGTTTTTTTCCGCCCCCACTGTTTTGTTTTTAAGGACGATATTTTAATGGATCCATCAGGAACGCCAACGAGGCGGTGGATCTTATGAAAGCTGGCTACTGGAACATATACAGCACCACCATCAGCATATTTTAATTTAATACACTCTCCCCCGCTGGTTACCTCTAAACCACGATAGGTTCCGATGCCAAAATCTTCGTGAACAAGGGGCTCTTCCCACTCAAGGTCAGAAATGTCTAATATTTTAGAGTGAGAAGCTCCACCATCTCCATCAATCATCCACCGGGATTTTTGGGAAACGGATAGCTCTGGAATATTGTTTGTTCCCAAAACAGCCACATTTTCTTTAAGGAAAAACCCAGAACCAATCGTTGCATTAACTCGTTTTATGTTTGATGGCTTTTGAAAAGGGTCAGGGAGCCTTAGGGGACCGTTTTTTTCAGAAAACACAAAACAAGTTTTATTTATATTGTTCTCGGAAAAAGAGAGAATGAGCTTCTTTGAAAAAGGGAGATATGACCCCCAAGATAACTCATGCTGTTTTTTGTTTAATTTTAAACGGTAAAGGTTAGGGTTTGCTTGCTTTATTTCCCACTCCCATATCTCCTTTTTTTCTCGAACAAAGGAGGAAATTGGTTGTTTTTTTTGTTGTCTTTCCGAACCACGGGGAAGAATCATAACCCGATTTGTTTTTTTTATGGTACGCTGTGAATAGGGATTAAACAACCTTATTGATTCAATGGTATCGCCAAAAAACTCGACCCGAACGGGGTTCCTTGAGTTTACAGGAAAAATGTCCAAAATCCCACCTCTTACAGAATAATATAAAGGATTAACAACCCGATCCGTTTTTATATAGCCCCAGAGATTGAGATAGTGAACCACAAAAGACATTTTTATTTTAGTGTTGATAGAAAATTTCAGCGGCTTGTTATTGTCCGACACTGTTGGCATTAGAACACTATCCACGGCATCCCGAGAAGAAAACAACAGCCCTCTTTTTTTCATACGGCTCATCACAAAACAGGCCTCTTCACGAAACCGTTGGTTTTCGGTTATAAAGCCTGAAACCCCCACACCAGACATGCTCTGCCCGGGCAAAAAAAACGACAAGTCAGAACAAAGACCATAACAGGATGAATAAAACAAAAAGGCATCAGCCTCTTTTGGAGATAGAACAACAGCAAATCCATCAGAAGCGTTTATCAAAGACAAAAGAACGACAGAAAGAGCATCAATAGACATATCAACCGTTTCATCAAAACGTTCGTTTAATATGTTTTTCTTATGCCAATATAAAAATTGGTCTATGGTCCACGACTCTGTTTCACGTGAAACCATTTTATTTGTACAAATATACCGACAAGACAGAGATGTCTGATGGTGTTATTCCAGAAATCCTCCCGGCTTGTCCCAGGTTTTCAGGCTTAATGTTCATTAGTTTTTCTTTGGCTTCGGAAGACAAACCGACCAGATTTTTATAGTCAAAACCAAAGGGAATTGGTTTTTCTCGGTTAGATTTTATTCTGTTTAAGTGCTCATTTTGTCTTTTGATATATCCTTCATATTTAATGGTTGTTTCGGCTTCAAGCAAAGATTCTTTTGTGTGGTGTCCTGGCAGAGATTCTTCTTCCTGTGTTTCTTTAAAAAACAATGGATAAAAATCAGATAAGGATACAGATGGACGCTTAAGAACCTCTTTAAAAGGAATTTTTTGATTTACAGGTGTTTCGTTTTTGGCTTCTAAAGCGGGGTTAATTGTTTGGGGGGAGAGAGAGGTTTTTGTTTGTTTAATATAATAGTCAGTAAGAGAAATTTTCTTTTCTAACAACACAACCTCATTTTTAGAGAGGACACCAATTCTTTTTGCTAACTCAAGCAGCCTTCTGTCCGCATTAGAATACCGCAACAACAAGCGGTTTTCGGCACGGGATGTAAACATTCGGTAAGGCTCGAGGGTGTCTTTGGTGATTAAATCATCAATCATTACACCCAAATATGAGTTTTCTCTTGTTAAAACCAAAGGGTCTCGTTCATGAATAGACATTGCTGCATTTATTCCTGCAACCAAACCCTGCCCAGCAGCTTCTTCATATCCAGATGTGCCGTTAATTTGCCCGGCTAAAAAAAGATTAGATATTAATTTGGTTTCAAGAGTTGATTTAAGCTGTGATGGTGGGAAAAAATCATATTCAATTGCGTATCCCGGCCTCAATATTTCTACTTTTTCGAGTCCGGAAACACACATTAATGCTTGTTTTTGAATTGCTTCAGGAAGGCTGGTAGAAAAACCATTCAAATAGATTTGATCCGAGCAATACCACTCTGGTTCTAAAAAAAGAACATGGCTGTCTTTTTGAGAAAATCTAAATATTTTATCCTCTATGGATGGACAATACCGTGGCCCTGTCCCACCGACGTCTCCAGAAAACATGGGGGAAGACTCAAGGTTTTTCTGAATAACCTTATGACTCTTTTTGTTGGTTTTGGTTAAATAACATGGCACGTTGGGTGGGGTAAAAACGGAGGTAAAATGAGAAAAAGGAACAGGATGTTTGTCTCCCGAAGACACACTACATTTTGTAAAATCAACAGAGGATGTTTTAAGCCGAGGAGGCGTGCCTGTTTTAAGCCTTCCAGACCGAAAACCAAGAAGAGACAGGGACTCCGTTATTCCTTGGCTGCGTGTCTCTCCCATTCGTCCCGCTTTTATTTTTTGATCACCAACATGAATAAGCCCACCGAGAAAGGTTCCACACGTAATCACAACAGCCTTGCTCGAAATTTTTTCACCAGACCTTAACAAAACACCAGAAACAGCACCTCCAACAACAAGAACATCTACAACCTCCCCACGAACCACATGGACATGTTTGTTTTTGGATACTTGACAAACCACTTCTTTTTCATACTGTCTTTTATCGATCTGGGCACGGGGAGACCAAACAGCTCGCCCCTTTGACTTATTAAGCATTTTATATTGTAGTGCAGATATGTCTGCCACCCGACCCATTACACCACCCAAAACATCAATTTCTCTTACTATTTGTCCTTTTGCTTGTCCTCCAATTGCTGGGTTACAAGACATTCTCCCAATAGCCAAGGTGTCTATTGTTACTAGGGCTACGGACAGTCCTAGCTTTCCACATACAAGAGAAGCCTCAATACCTGCGTGTCCGCCACCCGCAACCACCACATCCACTTGAAAGACAGAATGTTTCACGTGAAACTATTTACCCACACAAAAATCGCTAAAAACTCTATCAAGAATATCGTCCGTAATGGTTTCCCCCATAATTAAATCTAAATACCCCAGAGCATCACGAAGTTCAAAAGCGATAAGTTCATAAGGGGATTTATCGGATGCAGATATAAGCTTTTTAGCACCATTAATACAGTGTAAAACGTTTTTTACAATCTGGTTTTGTCGGGACGTTACCAAAGGAACGGAACTACCAAGGGATGGAGCTCGCCCAAGTTTGTTTTTAATAACACGCAATAGATTCTCTATTCCGTCAGAAGATTTAGCTGATAAAACACACGCATCAGGATAATTCTTTTTTAATAACCCAAGGGAAACAGGGGTACACAGATCAGATTTATTAATGACATAAATCATAGTATTTTTCTCACAATCAAAGGGCGGAGGTGTCAAATCACAGTCTACAGAGGTTAACGCAAGAACACAATCTGCCTTTGATATATTTTGTTCTGTTCTTGCGATGCCTTCTATTTCAATTTCATCTTTAGAAGAGCGAAACCCAGCAGTATCTATCAGTTTAACGGGGTAGCCTCCAAGAACAATGGAAGACTCTATGGTGTCTCTCGTGGTTCCCGGTTGTGGGCTGGTAATTGCCCTGTTTGAGCCGGAAAGAAGGTTGAGAAGGGTAGATTTTCCAACATTAGGTCTTCCACAAATCACAACATTTGCACCTTCATTTAACATCCGATATGAGCTATGGTTTGATGCCGCCTTGTTTAGTAGAGATTCACACGTGTCTAAAAACCTTAGAGTTTCTTTTTCAAGGTTTGGCTGTAGGTCTTCTTCGTTTACATCAAGCTCAAATTCAATCTTTGACAGCAGACTAACCAGAGACTCTTTTAGTTCTCCCATGGTTTTGGACAGACCTCCATCGAGTATTTTAAAATTTAAAGAAGCCCCAACATCGGTTTTTGATTGTATAAGAGAGGCAACGGACTCTGCTTGAATTAAGTCGAGTTTTCCGTTAAGAAAAGCACGTTTTGTAAACTCTCCGTGTTCAGCTATTCGTGCACCGGAATCACAACAAACGGAAATAATTTTATTTACAATTGATGGATTTCCATGACAGGAAATTTCAACCACATTTTCTCCTGTATAAGAAAAAGGTTTTTTGAAATATGTAACCAATCCTTCCTCAAAAGGGACTCTGTTGTTATCCAAAATCCTAACGAGGGTAACTTTTTTGTGTTGAAAAACAGGTTTGTGTTTTTTAGAGAGAGAAAGGGATTCAATTATGGTTTTTGAATCGGCACCACTCATTCTGACAACGGAAATTCCACCAAAACCATAGGGAGTAGCGGCTGCTACAATTGTATCGGCCGATCTCATTTTTTCTGTGTAGATGCAATCTCGGGAACAGAGGGTGTAAGATATTTTTGTTGGAGTATGGTAAGAGCATTAAACAAAGTGTAATATAAATTTAGTCCAGAAGGGAAAGTATTAAAAAGCAAAACAAAAAATCCTGTCATAAAATAAGCCATAAACTTTTGTTGACCAGAAGACTGTGTTGGCATCATTTTTTGTTGAATAAACATTGTAATTCCCATAACCAAAGGGAGAATGGCAACACCATCTCCATAAAGAGGCAAGGAAAACGGTAAGGTAAAAACAACATCAGGGGCAGAAAGGTCAGTAATCCAACCAACAAAGTAAGCGCCTCTTAACTCAATGGTAGATCGGAAAACCTGAAATAAAGAAAAAAGCAGGGGCATTTGTAGCAAGATAGGAAGACAACCTCCCAGCGGGTTTACCCCATGTTCTTTGTAAAGCCCCATGGTTGCTTGGTTTAGTTTTTGAGGGTTGTTTTTATGTTTTTCTTTTAAAATTGCTATTTCTGGTTGAAGAGCTTGCATTTCTTTAGAGGACTGATGGCTTTTTTTGGTAAGAGGGTAAACCAAAATTTTAACGAGGATAGAAAACAAAATAAGGACAATTCCATAATTAGGAATCCACACATGAAGGGACTTCAAAAGCCATAAGACACCCTTACTAATGGGTCTTATTATCGAAAACCCAAAATTCATTATGGAGGGAATTCCCGCATTTACTTTTTTAATTGAACTGTATTCCAAGGGCCCTAAATATAAAGCTGTAGTAGAGGCTCGATCTTTTTCTAACCCAACAGCCATACTAAACAAAGGAATAGAAACATCACCCATTTGAATTTGTTTTTGTCCTCCCCAACAAACATCACTACCATTTTTTGGCAGCAAAACAGCAGCAAAATATTTTGTTTTTACAGCAGCCCACTCAGTAGCACCTCGGATTTCCGCTAGCTCACCGTTTGAGCTTTTCTTCAGTTTTGGAGCTACTTTAGAAAACTCATATGCATCGTCCGCCTGAAAAACGTATCCATTAAAATAAGAAACATCGTCAGAAAGGTTAGTCTCTGTAGGAGGAAGCCCCCCTTCCCAACCCAGTGTATATGTGCTACCTGAAATATCATCACTGATCTCAGTCAAATCAGTAACAATGTTTATTACATAAGACTGCGGGTCGACCTCAATCGTTTTAACGATTGTTTCTTTCCCAAAAGTGCGGTAAAACTCTAAAGAAACAGGAGAATCATAAACATCTAAACTATGGTTGGTTTCAGAGGTATTCCAGGAGTTACTTAAAGAATTAAAAGTTCCATTTATATCAACAAAGGACATAAATAGATTGTTTAGGTTTTGTTGAAAAATCAGATTTACTGCAGATGAGTCAGCCCCTAAATAGTCTTTCAATTTATAACTTTTTATGGATCCTCCATTGTATGTGGAAAATTCAGCGGAATATAAAGGCGTATCAACGGAAATAGTTTTTTCCTCTATATTTTGAGGGGATATGTCATCTTTAGGTAATGCAATGAGTTTTGCAGGCTCAACATTGGGTATTGTTGAGGGTTCTTTTTCTTTTATTACAATTGGCGGTTCGGGGGAAATAAGTTTAAAATAATAAGGTGTCGCAATGAACACCAAAGCGATAAGAAAAAGCGCCAATAAGGAGCGTCTATCCATGTTTATATCGGATCAAAACCCCCTGGGTGAAAAGGATGACATTTAAATAACCTTTTAAGAATATAAAAGAGAGAGATGAAAGAAGAATGTTTTGTCAAAACTATCATTGCGTAATCAGAGCAGGTGGGGCTGAAACGACACCGAGAGCCAAAAAAGGGAGAGAGACAAAGTTTGTAACCGAAGAGAACAATCTTCAGGGCTGTCAAAATAAACTTGTCTATTGTTTTGACAACAAACCCTATACACATATCTATTTTATACAGAAAGAGACTTTCTGCACCGCTTACGCCGCCGGGATAAAACTCTCCTACCAGCTTTAGACGCCATTCTACTTCTAAACCCATGGGTGCGCTTCCTCTTTTTATTATGAGGTTGATATGTCCTTTTCATAAAATAATCCTCTTATTTAGCCGGCAAAGCTACACTTATAATGTAAAAAAGCCAAATTTTTTTCAATAAATTATTTTCCAACCATGAAATCCCCAAACAAATCCCCAAACAATCAAATATATCTTTAATTCATAAAATATATAATTGGGAAACACTCGTATTTTTGATTAATTTTAAACCGAAAATGAGAAGAAAAAGAAATGTGGATAACTTGTGGAAAAGATACTGATGCATCAATCGGTTTGGAACTCTGTAAGGACATCACTAAAAACAGAAATGCCGGAACATGCGTTCAATACGTGGATTGCTCCTATAAAATCGGTTGCACTCAACGAAACAGAACTTATCTTAGAGGTTCCAAATCAATTTTTCTTTGAATGGCTGGACACACACTATCGTGATATAATCGATAAAAAAGTAATGAATAGTCGTGGAAACAAAATTAATATAAAATATACAGTTTCCACAGAAGCGGGTAGAATAATTAATGAGCCAGACGTAAATGATAGGAAAAACATAGCACCCCCCAAAAGAGTTACATTTATAAATAAAAATCAAAGATTTTCTAATTTTATTGAAGGTTCTAATAGTCAATTTGCAAAAGCCGCCGCAGTAACCGTTGCCAAAAACCCGGGTGAATCAAATTTCAATCCGCTTGTTATTTATGGAGGTGTCGGGTTAGGAAAAACACACCTACTTCATGCGATTGGGAATCAAATTTTATCGGAGGATGTAAAGAAAAAAGTGGTGTTAGAAACCAGTGAAAAATTCACTCAAGAGTTTATCAACAGCATTCAAAAAAACACAAACAACGAGTTTACAAAAAAATATAGAAAAGCTGATATTTTACTTGTTGACGACATTCAGTTTTTTAAAGGCAAGGAACAAACACAGGAGCAGTTTTTTCATACATTCAATGAATTGTATCAATTGAACAAACAAATCGTATTATCGGCAGATACTTACCCCGGAGACATGGAGGGACTCCAAGAGCGTTTAGTTTCCAGATTTCAGTCTGGACTTTCAGTGGACATTCAACCTCCAGACTTTGAAACCAGAGTTGCAATTCTCTTAGAAAAGGCACAGCAAAACGGTCTAGAACTTCCTTATGATTTAACCGAACTTATCGCCACCCATATTAAAACAAACATTAGAGTTTTAGAGGGAATCATTATTCGTCTTCTGGCAAATTCTTCATTATATGGTGTTGAAATAAACAGAACCTTAGTAGAACAAGTTATTAAGGAAAAGCTAGGGAAAGAAATGATTGTAGAATTGAGCTTGGAGGATATAGTAAAAAAAGTAGCAGAATTAAGAAGTGTACCTTTAAAATTATTAGTAGGGCCTTCTCGACGAAAAGAATTGGTAAAAACGAGGCATATTGCTATGTATTTGTGCAGGGAGCTAACCCAAAACACACTTCATTCAATCGGTTTGTTTTTTGGAGGAAGAGACCATACCACAGTATTGCATGCTTGTTCGCAAGTTGAAAAAGTATATAAACAAAAAGGGGTTGTGAACAAATTCATTAGTCAAATTAGTCGGGATTTATCAGTCGCAAACTTTTGATAAAGTTTTTCAAATTTATTTTGGCAAACCGTTTATAATTTTATAGACAGAACCTTCATAATCAAGAAAATAAAGTTCACCAACACCATCTTTTCCAAAAGAAGAAACATAAAATTGTTTTTTTCCGGTACCATCTCTCAACTCGGTGGTTCTTTTTTTGAAATGGGTAACTTTATTATCCTTGTAAACAAAGCTCCAAAACTTTCCCGTACAATAATCTGCAAAAATATAATGACCCTGAAAATGAGGTATTAAAGCCCCCCTATAAATATATCCTCCCGTAACAGAACAGCCCTGAATCTTTGGTTTTGTTTGAGCAAACCCTACAAGCGTTTTCATATAATTTGCATCGTTTGGATATTCAAAGATTGGTAAGGTTAATCCTGTTTTGTCGCACAGTTTTTCATCAGGATAACAGTGGTTTCCTTCCATAATATTCCACCCAAGATTTGACCCGCCTCCCTCGTGAGGAATCAAATGAATTTCTTCCCAGCCATTTTGTCCCACATCTCCAACGTAAAGTTCATTTGTTTTTGCATCAAAAGAGAACCGCCATGGGTTTCTGAGTCCGTATAGCCAAATTTCATTTTGTTTTTTTATGTTTTCATAAACAGGATTGGAAGGAGGAATACTATATGGAAAGGATGAGTTCACATCTATCCTTAAAATAGATCCCAACAGAGTATTATTGTTCTGACCATTATTGAAAGGATCTCCTGCAGAGCCACCATCACCCACCCCGATATACAAATAACCGTCATAACCAAACTCAAGTTGTCCACCATTATGGTTTGAATACGGTTGTTCAATCGTTAAAATGATTTCTTCGCTTTTTTCTAAAGTGGTTTTGGATTGAATGGAAAACCTTGAAATAATAGTCATTTGGTCATTAGAAATATAATTTAGATAAAAATAACCATTGTCATAAAACCGAGGGTGAAAAGCCATGCCTAAAAGTCCACGCTCATCTCCGGGGAAAAGCGGATTGTGTACACGATCTGTAATATCTAAAAATGGTTTTTTTATCAAAATACTATTCGATATTGTCCGGATTTTCCCCGATTGTTCAACAACATAAAGAGTGTCCACACACCCAGAAGGGGCTGTCAGATAAATTGGTTTATCCAAACCACTAGCTATAAATTGAGAAGACAAAAGCCCTTGCCCAAAAACGAGTGAAAACGAACAAACCCAAGAATAAAATATTTTCATTATTAAAAATTATCTAAATCAAAAAAGAAAATGAAATAATGTAGAATGAAAACTATAGTTTTAACGAAATAGTTTCAGAAAAGACAGCAACGACATCATCAGAAATTGAGGGTACTTTGGCAACAATATTCAGCAATTCATTTTGTCGTTTACCCGAAGACAAAACTTTAGAAACAAGATGATCAATTTTTTCTCCATCAGAACAATAAAAATGTACATCACCTTCCGCCCTTAATTTAAAATCAGCGTGAAAATCACGAAAAAGCAATTTTATGTTTTTACCGCTTTCTCGAATTTTCTGCATTGCCAAAACTCCACCTGCAATGTCTGCCCCTACCGCCAATGTACCAAAATACATGGATTTTAAATGGTTTTTTGTTTTTCTTCTTAAACGGATTTTTATTTCAACCCGTTTTTGGTCTATAGAGATGACTCTTGGTTTACAATAATAAAGCAAAGGAACGTTCCAAAACCCGAACCAACGAACCAATAGGTTTGCTTTAAATTCCGGAGAAAAGAGACGATCCATTACTTTATAAATCCTATTTCCATTGACCAGACAAAATTACAACCCCAAAAACCAAAAAATCCTATATAATTATTAAAAAAAAATGAACGATAAATAAAAAGTTTTTATAAAATGTTCATCTGTAAAAATAATCGCTTCAAGTACACAGATTAAAAAAATGAATACTGGATTGATTAACAATTTATGAAATATATTCGGGGTTCACCACACAAAGTGTAAACACAAATAGTATCAAATGAAACGAATAAAACCAATTTTATTAGTTAGCATTGCGTTAACGATTTTACTTTTTTCCTCGAATTATCAATCTCTTTATAGTCAAGGGAAAAGTAGTTTCAGTTCAATCAAAGAAAAAATGCAAGTATTGAACCAAATCATTACTTATATAAATGAATTTCATTTTGAAAAGGTTGATCTGGGAAAACTAATGGAGGGTGCTTTTGACGGGATAATGAAAAAGCTTGATCCCCATTCTGTTTATATACCACCCAAAGACCTAGAAGAAATCGATGAAAAGTTTAAGGGGAAATTTCAAGGGATTGGAATTGAATTTGATATTTTAAATGGATATATAACCGTCATTACTCCTGTAGCTGAAAGCCCATCTGAACGAGCCGGTTTACAGCCAGGAGATCAAATTATTGCCATAAACAGCGAAGATGCATATAAAATCACTAAAGATGATGTTTTTAAGAAGCTCCGAGGTAAAAAAGGAACGCCTGTAACTGTAACCGTGAGAAGAATTGGTTTGCCAAAACCATTTGATGTTAAGATTGTTAGAGACAATATTCCAATTTATAGTGTTTGGGCAGAAACCATGATCGATGATTCTACAGGATATATAAGATTAACTCGCTTTTCAGCTACCACAAAACAAGAGGTGGAAAGCGCTATTAATAGATTAAAAACAAAAGGAATGAAACAGTTGTTGTTGGACCTTCGAAACAACAGTGGTGGATATTTAGAACAAGCTGCAGGAATTGCCGACTTGTTTATTTTAAAAGATGATACTTTGGTTTATACAATGGGAAAAAAAGCCAAGTCTGGACAGGTGTTTTTTGCCAATGCAACCAAAGGTGATGATCAACTACCACTTATTATTTTAGTTAACAGAGGAAGTGCAAGTGCCAGCGAGATTGTTTCGGGGGCTGTACAGGATTTAGATCGAGGGCTCATAATAGGTGAGACTACATTTGGGAAGGGATTGGTTCAGCGACAGTTGCCATTGAAAGATGGTTCGGCAATACGAATAACCATAGCTCGTTATTTTACACCAAGTGGGAGGCTCATTCAAAGACCCTACGAGGACGGTAAAGACAGAGCCTATTATTTGGAGCTATATGCTCAAGACAGAGAAACAAAAATAGATTCCCTTAAAGAACTGCGACCAAAATATAAGACTCGAAACGGAAGAACGGTATATGGAGGCGGAGGTATAACACCAGACGTTCATATACCCTACTCATCAATAATTAGTTCAAACGTTCAAAAAATACTGGGTCATGGAAAAAGACCCGTTTTTAATTGGGCTTCTATTTATTCCGCCGAGAACCTATCAAAAGAACAATTTGGTGAGTATGGTTCCTATAAAAACTCGTGGAATCTTCCAGCTGAACAATTCCAAAATTTCCTTCATTATTTGGAAACAGAAGATATTAAAACGGATTCACTTTTTACCCGTGAAGACGAAACACTACTCTCATTAAGAATCAAAGCTGAAATAGCAGGTGTTATTTGGGGCAGGAACGAAGCTGTTGGAATTCGACTTATGGTAGATAACCAAGTAAATGAGGGAATAAAATATTTTGATGAAGCCTCTGTTTTCATCAAACAATCATTTTAAATTCAAAGGCTAAATGAGCGTGATTTACGCAAAGAGAAGAACAAATTTTATTTTTAATAATGAACCTTGGAGAACTACATGGTAGAATATTTTGTTGATGGGGGACACTTTATGTGGCCCATTTTAATATCACTTATTTTTGGTTTATGTTTTACACTTGAAAGACTTTACTCATTGTTGATGTCGTCAGTTAACACAAAAAAGTTTTTTCATGAAGTATCGGAAACACTTGAGAGTGACGGTGTTGAATCAGCCTTGAAATTATGCGAAACCACTCGTGGACCGGTAGCGGCGATTTTTCACGCAGGACTAGCCAGACGACACCGTGGGCTTTCCGAAGTGGAAAAGGCAATTCAAAATGCAGGACCCGTTGAAATGGCTTTTCTTGAACGAAACATGATTTGGCTTAATGCCGTAATCACAATTGCTCCAATGATAGGATTTACCGGTACAGTTGTGGGTATGATTTCAGCATTTGATGCAATTAAAGCAGCAAACGATATTTCGCCGGCAGTTGTAGCAGGTGGAATTTCTCAGGCTTTATTAACCACAGCATTTGGACTTATCACAGCCATGATTATTCAAATATTTCAAAACATTTTTGTCAACCGAATTGACAGTTTGGTGCTTGATATGGAAGAGCACTCCGTTCAATTAGTTGATCATTTATATGAGCTGGAGCAAAAAGAAAATTAAACAAATCGCATCTTATTGCTATGAAAAATAGACGATTTAAAGAGGGAGAAATCCCCACATCCTCCATGGCAGATATAGCCTTTCTTCTGCTCATTTTCTTTCTGGTAACCACAACAATTGATATGGACAAGGGTTTGGGAATTGTCCTCCCTCCAGAAGGAGACACAATCGAAATAAGAAAAAAGAATATATTAAACTGTCTTATAAACTCACAGGGCAAGGTCCTTTTGGGAGGAGATCCGGTAGAAACAAAAAACATAAGCAGAATAGTGAAGAAAAAGATTGCGGAAAATGAAAAATTGATTATTTCTGTCAAATCACACGAAAAAACCCGTTATAAAGACTACGTTTCAGTTATTGACCAGCTAAAAATGGCAGATGCCAAAAGAATATCAATTGCTGAGAGTAACTAATGAAATTTAATAAAAAAATAAAACTCGACACCGAAATCCCAACAGCATCTATGCCCGATATTATTTTTATGTTACTTATCTTTTTTATGGTAACCACAGTGTTAAGAGAATATTCAGGACTTCCCATCAATTTGCCCAAAGCTAAAAGGATTGAAAAGTTAAAATCTAAAAGACACACTACTCATATTTGGGTGTCTAAAGAAGGGTTAATATCAATTGAAGATAAATTATATCCAGTGAATGATATACGACACATTATGTACGAAAAACGATCCTCTAATCCTCAGATTGTAGTTTCTCTAAAATCAGATGAGGAAGCCAGAATGGGACTTGTGTCAAACATTCATAATGAACTAAGAAAAGCTGATGCACTAAAGCTTAATTATTCAACAAAAACAGCAGTTAATTAATGAATGTCATCGAACATACCGGATCATTAAGAACAACCAACCCTTTTGTTGTGCGAGCAACAGGGCTTGTGGCGGTTTTTTTGATTATTATCATGTTCCTTGTTTATCCACGATTCAGAAGGGATACGGCTCTGGAGGAACAGGCACAATTTGTCATTGAACAAATTGAAATTCCACAAACACAACAAATTAACCGTCCACCACCACCGGCAAGACCCTCTATTCCTGTCGAATCAGAAAGCGAAGATATTTCCGAAGACCTAACAATGGATGAATTAGATTTAGAAAGTTTTGAAGCTTGGGGTGCACCACCACCTCCTCCTGATGGCCCACAGGTAAAATTTATTCCGTATGACGATCCGCCGGTTCCCAAAACACCCATCAGACCGGAATATCCAGAAATTGCTCAGGAAGCAGGAATCGAGGGGACGGTTTATGTCAAGGCTTTTATTGATAAAAAAGGGAGAGTAAAAGAGGTCAGCATTGTAAAAGGAATACCAAACACAGGATTAAACGAAGCTGCCATGGAAGCCATCAGAAAAACTCGATTTCAACCAGCAAAACAACGGGAAATTGCAGTAGGAGTTTATATATCAATACCCGTTAACTTTAAGTTAAAAAACTGACAGATGTTTTTATAAAGCTGATTTTTTTCTTTTAAAAAGCTTTTTAAATAAAAGCTTGATTGGATCGTAATAACGGTCCACTACCCTCTCTTTAAGCGGAATGATTCCATTATCAGTGATTTGAATATGTTCCGGACACACGTCCGTACAACAACGAGTTATATTACACATTCCAGATCCGAATGTCTCTTTTATAGCAGGTATTCTATCAGAGTTATCAAGGGGGTGCATTTCAAGACTTGCTAAACGAATCAAAAACCGAGGGCCCACAAATCTATCTTTGTGGTCGTGATTCCTAAGAACATGGCATACGTTTTGGCACAAGTAACATTCGATACACTTTCTAAATTCCTGAACCCGATCTACATCTTCCTGCATCATTATATAATTACCGCTTTTGTCTTTAGATTTTGGATTGGGAGAGAACGGAGTAATTTTTTTATTTTGTTTATAATTCCATGAAACATCAGTCACAATGTCTTTCATCATGGGAAATGTTTTGAGAGGTCTCACGAAAAGGGTTTCGTCTTCAGAATACTCGTTCATTCTAGTCATACAAGACAGCTTCGGTTTCCCATTAATTTCTACACTACACGAACCACATTTGCCAGCCTTGCAGTTCCATCGCACCGCCATATCCCCTGCTTGCTCTGCTTGAATTTTGTGAATTACATCGAGCACTACCATCCCTTTTTCCACGTTTACCTTATATTTTTTCATGGTTCCATTGGATTTATCACCACGAAATATTTCAAATTTTCTAAGTGCCATATTACGTATTACCAGACTGATCCCGTCTTACCTCTGACTCAAGTTCTTCTATGGTCAGATCAGCGATTCGTTTTAACTCAGCATTAGGCTCTTTTCGTAAAACCTTTTGAATGCCCATACTACCATCATCTTCTTTTTTAATTACGACATTATATTTCAACCATTCGTCTTGTTCTCCCGGAAAATCAACTCGAGTATGAGCACCTCTGCTTTCTTCTCTCATATATGCTGCTCTGGCAACAGCTTCTGATGTTATTAATAAGTTTCGCAATGCTAAAGCCTCATGCCAACCCGGATTAAACTGGCTGGCTCCGTGGGCTTTAATGTTTTTATATTTATCCCAGAGCTTATCCAGAGCCAATATTCCTTTGTTTAATAAATCTTTTGTTCGGACGATACCTACGCTGTCTTGCATGAGATCTTGGAGTTCTTCGTGCAACAAATATGGATTTTCTCCAGACTCTCGATTTAAAATCCCTGTGGCGGTTTTTATAATAAATCTAACTTGTTTTTCACTCGAATAGCCCACGGTTTTGTTAGTTTGAATATAATCAAAAGCACCTTTCCCTGCGAGTTTTCCAAAAACCAATAAATCTGAAAGAGAGTTTCCCCCAAGACGGTTTGCACCATGAACCCCTCCTGCACATTCTCCGCAAGCAAACAAACCAGGGACTTTTGTCATTTGTGAATCGGGATCAACACGGATGCCACCCATAAAATAATGAAGGGTTGGTCCTACCTCCATTCTCTCTCTTGTAATATCTAATTCAGCCAACACTTTGAATTGGTGATACATAGACGGGAGTTTCCGTTTAATATCTTCTTTACTGCGTTGCGTTGCGATATCAAGAAAAGCACCCCCATGAGGAGAACCCTTCCCTGCTTTCACCTCCTTTCTGATAGCTCTGGCAACCACATCTCGAGTGAGAAGCTCCGGAGGTCTGCGAGCTTCCTTGTCTCCAGCCAACCACCTTGCAGTTTCTTCTTTTGAGTCCGCAGTCTCTGCAACAAATCGTTCCGGAATGTTTTCAAACATAAACCGCTTTCCTTCGCTATTCACCAATATTCCACCTTCTCCCCTCACACCCTCTGTTACAAGTGTCCCCCTCACAGAAGGAGGCCATACCATGCCTGTAGGATGAAATTGGGTGAATTCCATATCCATCAATTCTGCTCCGGCTTCATACGCCATTCCATATCCGTCACCGGTATATTCCCATGAGTTTGAAGTGATTTTCCATCCCTTACCGCCACCTCCAGTTGCAAGAATTACAGCCTTTGATTTGAAGACCACAAAAGCACCAGTTTCCCTCCACATACCTACCATTCCGGAAATACACCCATCTGATTTTAATAAATCCAAACAAGTACATTCCATATAAATTTCTATTCCTTGGTGTACCCCCTTATCTTGAAGTGTACGAATAATTTCAAGACCGGTTCGGTCTCCTACATGGGCAAGACGAGGATAACGGTGTCCACCAAAATTGCGTTGATTGATTAATCCTTTCTTTGTCCGATCAAATACAGCACCCCACTCTTCTAATTCCCTGACCCTGTCCGGTGCTTGTTTTGCATGAAGTTCCGCCATTCGCCAGTTATTAAAAAACTTTCCTCCTCTCATGGTATCTCTAAAATGGACTTTCCAATCATCTCTTGAGTCCACATTTCCCAAGGCTGCTGCTACACCTCCTTCTGCCATAACAGTATGGGCTTTTCCCAAGAGAGATTTGCACACAAGACCGGTACTTAATCCTTGCTTAGAGCACTCTATGGCAGCTCTTATTCCGGCACCACCTGCACCGACGACAATGACATCGTGTTCAACTGTTTGTACGTTTGAAATATCCAACATCATGAACCCCAGGTGTTAAAATCTGTCCACGTTCCATTTGCTACCATTCGTACATAAATATCAGAAAACGCCACCCAAATCATGCTTACCCATGCCCAAAACATGTGGTGACTGTTTAAAACAGAAACACCTTTCCACAATTTATATCTAAATGTTGGCTTCCCTTTTGGACAAGAAAAACAATCTTTGTTTCCTCCAACCATGTGTCTGAAAGCATGACAGCCAAAAGTATAACCTGCCAGTAAAACAGGATTTATTATTAGAATTATAGAACCAACACCTACCCCAAATTTTCCTCCCCTAAACAGGGATAAAACCCCATCATAAGAAAGAATTATGACCAGCCCAAGGGCGATGTAAAAAGTATAACGATGGAGGTTTTGAAACACCAATAGTGCTGTTTCTCCCTTGTATTTTTTTTGTGGAATACCGGAAACAGCACAAGCCGGTGGTGATAAAAAATAAGAACGATAGTAAAATTTTCGATAGTAATAGCACGTCATTCGAAAAGACAAAGGACCCGCTAAAATTAAAATCGCAGGGGTGGCAGGAATGAGATTAGGAATCCACTGGGGCCAAGCTCCAAACCAAGCATGGTCAATAGGAGCGGCTCCACTAACATTTTGGTTCACAAAAAATAAGGGTGAGTAAAACGGAGAAAGATAACCACCAAATCCCTCTTGAAAAGCACTCCACCAATAATAATCACCTTGAAACATTGCCCATGTTGTGTACAGAACAAACGCAAAAAAACCGATACCTGTCCACAGCGGTTCGAACCACCAACGATCATTTCTTTCGGTGTGCAATTTTTTTGAAGGTGTAGTGTAATTAGAATCGGTCATTTTAATAAATGATTTTAGTGTTTAAAATAAAGAAAACCACCTGAATCCAAGATAAAAATTAACTTGAAAACCAAATTGTTTAAAAGAAAATGGTCAATAAAAAATTTTATATTCTTCCAGCCAATATTGCTCCGAGATGTCCACCGTAAAAAAGTAAACTGGTTGCGACAAGACCCAAAACAAAATAACCCAACAAAGAACGAAAAGAAATTGGTAGGGCTTTATTCAGTTTCCATCTCCAAACGAACATCACAAAATAACAGAAGATAGACATAAGCTGAACAGAACCATGAGTATCAAAGATAGGAAACGGTATCTCAAAATGTCCATAATTCCAATCAGCAACAAATCCTGTTAAAACGGCAAAAACAGAGGATAGTATCCCCAAAGATAAATTCCACCACCCTACGGGCTGAAACACTTCTTTTTTAAAAATGATTGCTAACAAATCAAACATAAACCCCGTAGAGAGAAGTGCAATAGGAAAATGAATAAATAAAGGGTGAATGTCTGTTAATCCCATTTATTCAAACCTTTTTAATTTTATAGAACCAAAAACACTCATCACTAACAACAGTGAAATACCATGAGTGAGCCACAAAAATGGAGTGGTAGGAATAAATGTAAACTCTATACAGTACATTCCAACGAGAATTATAAAAAGGATCACATGAAGACCGTTCCGAGCCAAAGGGGTTCCCATTTTTGTAATGAAAACATAAGTAGATATTAGCAACCCAATCGAAACAAGCCACCAACCAAAAAAACGATACATTAATGTTAGATAGCCAGGTAGAAATTGATTGATTTTTTGTGAAAAAAGGTCGTCATACCTAATTCCTAATAGAAGTTCATTTGCCCTTTGATCTAAAAGCCAAGGGTGGTTTATCGAGGTGTAAACACCACCAAGGAAAAGTGCACTCAATCCGATTACCAGTACAGGGATCCATGTGATATTATGATAATGCTTTCCATCCATCCGTCGAACTTAACACTGTAATTCTATAATGACAAAAATGAATCCATTATGAAAAAACCAAAGTCTGTAATAAAATAATATGTTTAGAAACTAGATTGTTTATTGTAATAATATTGAATAAATGAAAGATAGAAAAATTATCCAATCCATTAATGGTAGCCAAACGATGGATGGTGATGGAGTGTGTTTGACCCGAATCATCGGGGGTCCAAGGCTAAACATGCTGGACCCATTTTTACTTTTGGATGAATTTGGAAGCAACAACCCCCAAGATTATAGAGGTGGATTTCCTCCCCATCCTCATCGAGGATTTGAAACCATAACCTACATCTTGAACGGAAAATGGCACCACAAGGACTCCGCTGGAAATGAAGGATTGTTAGAAGACGGGTCCGTTCAATGGATGACGGCTGGAAAAGGAATTGTTCACAGTGAAATGCCAATTCAAAAGAAGGGTCTCGCTCGGGGATTTCAATTGTGGTTGAATTTACCAAAACGGTTGAAAATGATAGAACCCAGCTATCAAGATATTCCAAGATCCCAGATTCCTGTTGTTGAGGTTTCAGATGGAATAGTGAAAATAATTTCAGGCGAATTTAATGGAATTTCGGGCCCGGGAAAATCACATACAGGATTTCTGTATTTAGATATCCAATTGAATCATGGAAAAGAGTTTTTCTGTAAAATACCAGACAGTTGGAACTGTTTCAGTTATATTTATGAAGGGAGCATGGTGTTACCCCAAACACGTATTAAAGGAGAATTACAGGTTTATAATCAGAAAGGTGATGTTAAATGGCAATCTGGAATGACAGGACTTCGGATTATTTTAGTAGCCGGTGAACCCTTAAACGAACCGGTAGCCAGAGGAGGACCGTTTGTGATGAACACAAAAAGCGAGGTACTAAAAGCATTTGAAGATTATCAAAACCGAATATTGATTTAAAAAGTAAATGTATTTGTAAGATTTTTAAATACCGCTACCAATTTTACGTCCACAGACCCACTTAAATAGTTTTAATTGATCCTCGTCGTCATACATTATTTCAGGGTGCCACTGTACTGCAATAAATGAATCTGGGTTTTTGGTATCCTCTATTGCTTCAATCAATCCATCAGGAGCAATGCTGGAAACAGAAAGACCCTCTCCTAATGTGTTGATTCCTTGATGATGGGTGCTGGCAACGTTTATGGTTTGTTTTTTGATAACAGAGTAGATGAAACTATTTTTTTCTATAATTACAGAATGAAACGAAACACTCCCATTAAATTCACCATGGTCCAATGGAGTTTGCATCAAGACGTTAATATCTTCGTACAATGATCCGCCATAAATGACATTTATATGTTGAGTGCCAACACAAATGCTTAGAATTGGTTTTCTCAATTTTTTCATAGCCAAAAAAACAGCTCGGTCGAAGGATTCTCTTGCGGGAAGCATTACGTCTTTATCCAACAATTCAGGATATTTTCCTTCATACATATTACAAGGAAGGTCTGGACCGCCGACCATGATTAAACCATCAAGAGTGTCTGCTATTGCATTGATTGAAACGCTTGCTAAAGAATGGTGAATGGTAACAGGCAACCCTCCTGTTTTCCATACGGCATTATAATAGGTTTCCTTGGTTGCGTTCCAAAGCGAATTGCGATAATGAAATAAATAAGGATTGAGTCCGATTAATGGCTTTTTCAACTGAAATACGTCCCTATTTTTTTGAGTAAGAGTTCAGTAAAAACCCTTTAATATTTTGGCCGCTTTTTTTAAAATAGTGTTGCACTTTAAACGTCCAGAGCCCAGAAAGAGCTTGTTCTAAAAATGGCTCAAGATATTTCCTTTCAGATTTTATATTAAAAAAGACAGCACGTTCATCTAACCCCTGAATGGCGTAATCAGAAATGATGGAAAGCCATTGACTGAAAGATTTTCCTTCAGGACCAAGTTTGTTTAAATCCAGTTTTTCAGAAGATTTAACTAAGCTCAGTTTTTCTGCACTTGACCATTCTTGAACTCTCTCAAAAAGCTCGTCTCTTGTTTTTTCTGCCGTTAGAAGTCCACACCAAAAGGCGGCAGGGGCAAGTTCGAACCCAAAAGGAGGCCTGTCTGCCCCTCGAACTTCCAGTACATTTTTAAATCGAACATGAGTAAATATTTGGTGCAATACAGATTGGATGTTTTCATTAGTTAACCTATCAAGTGTTTTTTTATTATAAAGCCATTCTCCTAACGTTCCGTCAAAAGGTTCAACCTCTGAATTTTTAGCTTGAATAAATATTGCAGGGACTTTCAAAAGGTAATCATTATAGGAGGATATCAGATTATTAGTGTCGATGCCGTGTTCGAATAAACACCCACAACGAGAACCATCTGTGTCGTTCCAAATTTGAAGACGAAAATTTTCATTTAAAGCAGGATGGCTGTTCATAAACGGAGAGTGGGAAAAAAGTAAAGAACAGAAGGGCTGAAGACAGTCGGCGACAAAGGCCATTTCTTCAGCATCTTTTTTATTAACAAAATCAATGTTAACCTGAACTGAAGCTGTGTTCCTCATCATCCATTTTCCAAGATTTCCAGTAGACAAAAACCGATCATTCATAAGATGATACTTTTTCATATTTATTAACCCAATCTCATCAGGATTATAAAGTGGCTCTACTGATAAATCAAT
Organism: uncultured bacterium; assembly: GCA_964496365.1. Classification (GTDB taxonomy): domain Bacteria; phylum Fidelibacterota; class Marinisomatia; order Marinisomatales; family AB-629-J13; genus AB-629-J13. The sequence goes on along the minus strand of CAZBZK010000001.1, from coordinate 42,752 downwards.
AGGTATAAGATTGTGTTGGATACATAGGTTTTCTAATAAGTTTACGTGATTTTGAAATTGTGAATTAATATCATGAAGAGAAACAAAGGGAGAAGATGCCCATTCAAGTTGGCCTCCCGGTTCAAGTGAATAAGTGGGTGGATATCTGTCTTTTGATTGTAAAGATAAAAGATCTCCCATTAAATCTGATGCAGAATAATTTTGTCCTCTGTTGACAGGAATCCTGCATAGATTATTATTATAAAAAATGGTTTCAACTTCCAACCCTACACGTCGTTCAGAAGGGGGTCGGAGATTGGATAAAATTACTTTTTGTATTTCATCTTTAAGTATTTCTAAGGTTAGAATCATCTCTTTAGAAGTTTTGTTTTTTTAATCATTCTACTCATAGATTTTTCCGGATTCAATTTCACTACATTCTCTATGGGAACCCATGCTACATCAAGGGACTCATTTGATACAGTAATTTTTTCTGATTCTGAGGATGCTTCAAACAGAAATCGAACGTCGTAATGAATGTGAGCAGGTTCTGAATTTAAAGCCGGTATTGTGTGAATATCCAGGTCAAAAATTTCTTCACTCATCGCATGAAATTTAGTTAAACCGGATTCTTCGTTCACCTCACGTTTTGCAACTAAAAAAAGGTTTGATTCTCCGTCGGCATGTCCTCCGAGCTGGAGCCATTTCCCAATCTTTTTATGATGAGTCATTAACAGTTGGTTTCGAGACCTATTCACCACCCAACCAGACCCGGTAAAGTGGCCGTTATAATTGATATTTGAAAACACATTGGATTCTGATCTGAGATACCTCAACATTTCCATGGGTGCTTTTTCGTTTGGATAAACACGGTGATAGTTTTCGATTAATTTTTTTAGCAATTTCAATTTATTTTAGTTTCCATGCGTGGGTCAAAATAATCTCTTAAACTATCTCCAACAAGGTTAAAGCCCAAAACCGTCAAGGCAATGGCAACACCGGGAGCGATGGAGATCCAAGGAGCAACTCGGATGAAATCCTTTCCTAAGTTTATCATTGAGCCCCAACTGGGTATAGGAGGCTGTGCACCCAAACCAAGAAAAGATAGCCCTGCTTCAGCCAACACTGCAGAACCAACCCCCAAGGCATAAATAATAATCACCGGTGATAGACAATTTGGAAATATGTGACGCCATAATATTCTACCTGAAGAAATTCCCATCGTTCTGGCAGCCAATATATATTCTTGGGATTTAACCGACAAAACCTGACCTCGTACAAGTCTTGCAGCCCCGGGCCAAGATACCAAACCGATGGCGACAAACAGAACCGTTAAGCTTGGTTTAAAAATAACAGTAATAGATATAAGAAACAAAAGAACAGGAAAACCAAACATCATGTCAGTTATCCTCATGAGTATTGTTTCAGTCCAGCTACCAAAAAATCCGGCAACCCCACCGAACAAAACCCCAATTAAAATGGAAATGGTACTGGCACATACTCCGACCAAAAGAGAAATTCGAGCCCCGTAAATAATTCGGGACAACACGTCTCTGCCAAATTGATCTGCTCCCAAGAGAAATGTAAATGTTTTTACCCATTCTTTTTCAAGTTTATTGTTGGGTAGAAAAAAGGATCGATTTAAAAAATCCGTATAAAATACACCTTCTGTCTCCTTTTTAAAAGACTGTACAGCAACCGATTGAATGGGCAAGTTTATCTTATGACGAAAATAAATAACTGTTCCAGAAAAGCCGGGAGGTTTGTTTCTAAATTCAAGGATTTGAGTGTGGGGTGGAGATGGCGAAATCATAGGAGCCATGATCCCAGATGACACCATTAAAAAAACCAAAGAGAAACCTAACATTAGTTGAATTGAGAAAAGGTTATTGGATTTAAGTTTTTTCATTATGTTTCCCTATTGGCTCTAATTCGGGGGTCAATAACTCCGTACAAAATATCGATAATAAGGTTCACAATAATGAACATCATTGCCATAAATAGAACCGTGCCCTGAATGATGGGAAAATCTCGTTTTAAAATAGCTTCGAGGGCTAATCTGCCCATTCCGGGCCACCCAAAAATTGATTCAGTAAGGACCGCACCGGACAAATAACTGCCAAAATCAGTACCAATAACTGTCAAGACAGGAATAAGAGAATTTGGAATGGCGTGTTTCAAAACAATGTTCCACTGTGGTAATTTTTTTGCTCGAGCTGTGAGAATAAAATCCTGCCCCATTGTATCCAGCATGGATGAGCGGGTAAGGCGTGTTATTTGTGCAGCGGATCGAAGTCCCAGTGTGAGTGCAGGAAGAATTAAGTATTCAATTCCTCCATATCCTGTTGGAGGTAACCAACCCAAATAAACACCAAACACCAAAACAAATACAAGCCCCACCCAAAAAACCGGAGCAGAAATACCGGTTAAAGCTAAAACCATGATGAGTTTATCTTTCCACGAACCCGGAGCTAATGATGACCAAACCCCTAGGGAGACTCCAACCAAAATGGCGATAACCATTGCACCTAAAGCCAAAAGAAATGTATTTGGGAATTTGTCAATCAGTTCCTTTAATACTGGCTTTCCGGTGATAAAAGAATTCCCAAGATTTCCTTTTGAAACATTAATAACAAACTGTAATAAGCGGCTTGCTACCGGTTGATCTATGTTCAACTGCTCTTTCATGAGTGTTACGGTTTTTTCATCATACCGTTCCCCAACCATGGATAACACAGGGTCTCCCGGAAGAATAACCATGAGAAAAAATGAGATGACCAATACGCCCAAAACAACAGGTATAGTTTGAAGAATTCTCTTAACTATAAATTTACCCATCGTCCTTTACCCAATGAATAAATCTTTCAGCATTAAAGACTAGTTTCGGAACATAGCCTGAAATATGGTGTTGAGTCATGGAATAACTTCCCTTATGCCAAAGGAAAACCCAAGGCACATCATGGTGAAGTATGTCATTTGCTTCTCGAACCAGACTCATCCTATTGCTGTCATTTGAAACCGATTGAATTTTAAGGATTAGATTATCCAATTTAGGATTTGAATATCGGTTTCTTTTTGACATGGATTCTGTTGAAAAAAACAAAGGAAATAAAAAGTTTTCAGCATCAGGATAATCCGCAGTCCAGTTTAAATAATACATTGGTGGCTGCCCCCTTTTTATTGCAGATTTAAACACATTCCAATCTCTCCGAAGTAAAGTAACATTTATTCCCACAGAAGCCCAATCAGATTGAAAAGCTTCCAGCACGTGAAACATTTCCGAACCACCTCCAACCCACAATTCGGTTGAAAATCCGTTTGAATATCCTGATACCTCAAGGAGACGCAGGGCTTGTTCAGGGTCAAAGGGGTAAGGATCGGCTTTATCCCCCCTCATTAATGCGGGAGGAATGGCACTCCCGGCTAACGTTCCACCGGGAATAAGCAGTTGAAGATGTTTTTCTCTGTCTATCGAGAGGTTCATTGCTTTCCTAATCCGTACATCGTTAAAAGGCGGTCTTGAACAATTCAATCCAATATACCAACTATTTAAGTCTTCATGATGAATCACACGACTACTCCAATTTGGATGGGATGTCCATCTGTGAAACTCAGTAGAGGGTATATCAATAAAATCAAGATTCCCGGCTTCAAATTCTGCTGACTGTGTCATAGCTTCTGAGAGAATTCTAAACGTCAATGTTTTTTCTTTTGGTTTGACTCCCCAATAATTTTGATTTCGAATCAAGTGTATTTCTCCATCTCGTTCCCATTTTGAAAGCATCCAAGGACCACTTCCAGCTGGAAATTCTTTTATATTTTTTGTTTGTCTATAATTTACTATTGATGCTGACGGCATTGCCAAATATTGAATAAATGGCGAAAAGGGATTTTTTAGACGAAGGATTAACGAACTATCATTTTCTGCAATAAGTCCTCTGACCGAAGAAATAGTGCCATCCATAAACTCATCAGCACCTTCAATTCGGGTAAACAACCACCGCTGAGGAGAAAGTGTTTCAGAATTTAAAATGCGCTCAAATGAAAAAACCACATCTTGTGCAGTTATGGGGCTTCCATCATGAAAGTATGCATTCTTCTCAAGTAAAAAACGATATTCTATTCTATTATCTGAAAGACTCCATTGCGAAGAAAGTCCGGGAATTAAGTTTGTGCTATCACCAAAATGTACTAGGTTGTCATAAACCAGAGATATAAGTTTTCCGCTACGCACATCAACTGCTAAAGCCGGATCGAACCCCCTGATATCTGCAGAAAGAGCCAAACGTAATCCATCTTTTTTCTGATCAGATGAACACCCTATAAAAAAAGAAAGTATAAAAACAGCAAAAAAATTGAAAAAACAAAACCGCATATAACCATGAAAATACGATAATTATACTGCTTTTTCTTAGAGATAAACAATTCGGTTTCTTGTTCCATAGACATCGGATTGAGGTCATCAACTTCATTCAGTACGGGATTAGCACAAGTCCGGTTCTTATGCTTCTCTACTGATTTAGTAATAATAAAAAGAAAGGAATAAAGTCAAATATTAGCCACCAAGGATAATATATTAGATATTCTGATACCTATTAGATTTCTGATGTGGATAAAGAAGGTGGGCTCAAAGAAGTAAGGTTTACATTTAACAGATGGGAAGTTCCTTCAAGGGCGTTTCTGTTGATAAAAAACCTGTAAAGGTAATTAAAAATAACAATATAGAAAACAAAAAAACAATTTCCAAAAAAATGCTAATTTTAAAATAGTTACGGTTCAACAAGTTTTATAGTTATTTTTACAAATATGTGTAAGAATGATCGGTTTGTGCAGTTACTAATTTATATCCATTAAACCTACTTACAATTATAAGACCTCCTTAAATTCCTGCCCAATTTTTATGTAGATTTTATACTAAAGGGATATCAATGAACAAATACGTCTATTTTTTTGGCAAAGGTCGTGCCGATGGAAATGCAAAAATGAAGAATTTATTAGGGGGAAAAGGAGCTAATTTAGCGGAAATGACCCACCTTGGAATCCCGGTTCCTCCAGGGTTTACCATCACCACAGATGTCTGTACCTATTATGATCAAAATGACCACGTTTTTCCTGATGAATTGAATCCACAACTCATGCAAGCCATTACTCAAATTAAACGTATTATGAACTCCGGATTTGGAGACAAAAACAATCCCCTTTTGCTTTCGGTTAGATCAGGAGCAAGGCAGTCGATGCCGGGAATGATGGAAACCGTTTTAAATATTGGGCTTACTTCAAACACTATTCCCGGCTTGATAAAAAAAACCAACAACCCAAAATTTGTATATGACGCTTACCGCCGGCTTATCACCATGTATGCTGATGTGGTTATGGAAAAAGCAGCAGGAATCGAACCAAAAGAAGGACAAGGAATCAGGCAAAACCTCGAATCTATTTTAAGTGATTTCAAAAAAAAGAAAAACGTTAAAAACGACACGGACCTTTCTGCTGATGACCTACAACTATTATCTGAACAGTTTAAAAATGAAGTTAAGTCAAGACTAAAAAATGAATTTCCCGATGACCCTTTAGAACAATTATGGGGTGGAATAAAAGCTGTGTTTGAAAGCTGGAATGGAACCCGAGCTGTCAGTTATCGAAAAATAGAGAACATTCCTCAAGAATGGGGAACGGCAGTTAATGTACAAGCAATGGTGTTTGGAAACATGGGAGAACAATCAGCAACTGGTGTTGCTTTTACACGGAATCCTGCTACAGGCGAAAATCAATTTTATGGGGAATGGTTATCCAATGCCCAGGGAGAAGATGTGGTTGCAGGTTTACGAACGCCAAACCCTCTAAATGAAAATACAAAAACACATGACAGCCAAAATCTACCATCTTTAGAATCAACAATCCCGGACATTTATCACCAATTATCGGATATTCGCACGGTTCTTGAAACTCATTATTCAGACATGCAGGACATTGAGTTTACTATTCAAGAAGGAAGACTATGGATGCTTCAAACTCGAGTAGGAAAACGAACCGGCTCCGCTGCTATTAAAATGGCTGTAGATATGGTAAACGAAAAGATGATTGATAAAAACGTTGCTATTATGCGGGTGAAACCTGAACAATTGGATGAGCTTCTTCATCCCATGTTAGATATTGAAAGTGAAAAAAAATCGGTTTTATTGGGAAAAGGATTGCCTGCGGGACCCGGAGGGGCATCGGGACAGATTGTGTTTACTGCAGATGACGCAGAAGAACAACGAAATAGTGGTAAAAAAGTAATTCTAATCAGAGAAGAAACATCACCGGAAGACGTACATGGGATGCATGCATCTGAAGCGATACTTACTGCTAAAGGAGGGATGACATCTCACGCTGCCTTAGTGGCAAGAGGATGGGGGAAATGTTGTATTGTTGGATGTGGTGATCTTCATATTGACATAAAAAATCGCACGGCTTCTATAAATGGAAAAACACTCGAAGAAGGCGATTGGATCACCATGAACGGGACAAAAGGAAATATTTATGAGGGGAAAATAAATTTAATTCCTACAAATCCAGATACACACCCGGAATATAAAATATTGATGAAATGGTCTGATGAAATTCGTCAATTAAAAATCAGAACCAATGCAGATACACCGGAAGATGCTATTCAAGCAGTTGCCTTTGGAGCAGAGGGAATTGGATTGTGCAGAACAGAACACATGTTTTTTGATGAGTCACGAATTTTAGCAGTTAGAAAAATGATCATAGCAGACAACGAATCAGACAGGAGATCAGCTGTCATGGAACTGCTTCCTTTTCAAAAAGAGGATTTTAAAGGCATTTTAACTGCCATGGAAGGGAAGCCCGTTACTATTCGGCTTTTGGATCCACCGCTTCATGAGTTTATGACACTAAATGAAGAACAAATTTCAGAACTTGCAGATCATGTGGGCAAAAATAAAATGGGTGTGCAAAAACGAATTTCCAATCTCCATGAGCTGAATCCTATGTTGGGACATCGTGGATGCAGGCTTGGCATCGCCTATCCTGAAATTACTGAAACGCAGGCAAGGGCAATTTTGGAAGCGACCGCAGAACTGACAAAAGAAGGTAGATTGGTTTTCCCCGAAATTATGATTCCGTTGGTGGGTACTGTAACGGAGTTTTCTCATCAAGAAACTATTATTAGAAAGGTAGCAACAAATGTTTTTAAGTCAACAGGAGTCAAGTTTGAATATCTTGTGGGTACAATGATCGAACTTCCACGTGCTTGTTTAACAGCCGATGAAATTGCTAAACAGGCTGAGTTTTTCAGTTTTGGTACAAATGATCTCACTCAAACCACGTATGGTTTTAGCCGAGATGATATAGGGTCTTTTCTTCCGGAATATTTAGACAAAAACATTCTTCCTCACGATCCATTTCAGTCTTTAGACATACGAGGTGTGGGGAAACTGGTTTCTATGGGGGTTAAACTTGGACGAGACGTAAATCCAAAATTAAAAATTGGAATTTGCGGAGAACACGGAGGAGATCCAGATTCTATACATTTTTGCAAAGAAAACGGATTGGACTATGTGAGTTGTTCACCCTTTCGGGTTCCTATTGCCCGCTTGGCAGCAGCCCAAGCAGAATTATAATATTAAAAAAGATACGTATTCTGTTTTCTCTGTGGTTTTATTCTGAACTATCTTAAACGATTCCTAACTAAAGTTTAATTTCAACTTAACATATATCATGTGCGGAATTTTTGCATATATGGGGTCATCCCATCGCAGGAAAACGAAGGAATATTTGGGGTTTCATCGTTTGGCAATCATTGGGTGTAACTGAGGAGGGTAACCAGCCCATGACATATCCTGAAGATGATTCCCTAATCTTAGTTTGTAATGGTGAAATATATAATTATCTTGAATTAGCGGAAAGATATGGGTTTAAACTAAAAACAGGATCGGATAGTGAATTTATTCTATTTTTGTTTAAAAAAATTTGGGATATTGCGAACAGTAGAAGAATTGGATGGAGTATTTTTGTTCGTTATACATGATAAAAACAAAAATGAATATTATGCAGGGAGAGATCCTTTTGGAGTTAGGCCCGGTTTTATTGGTTACGAGAACCAGAATATTTATTTGGAATCTAAAGCAAAAGCCTTGGCTAATCTATGTAAAACCATTTCTCCCTTACCCCCAGAACATGGTGGCGTTCTGTTTCTCCAAAACAGTTTAACCAATATTATTTTTACAAGAAGTCGAAAATAAATTCGAGTGACGAATCCGGGATATTTGCCAATGTACGAACGATTTTAACTGATGCAGTGAAAAAGCGGATGATGGCAGAGAGGGAAGTGCCCTGTTTATTGTCAGGCGGATTGGATTCAAGCTTGATAACAGCACTGGTTGCTCAAAACACATCATCAAAAAACCTGAAAACATTTTCAATAGGAATATCAGGAAGTATCGATTTAGAGTATGCCAAACATATTGCCGATTACATCAAAACAAACCATTTTCAAATTGATTTAACTAAAGAAGATTTTCTAAATGCAACAGAAACGGTTTTGTTCACCATTGAATCATTTGACACAACAACGGTTCGTGCAAGCATAGGTAATTATTTAGTGTCAAAATACATATCAGAACATATAGATTCAAAAGTGATTTTTAATGGAAAGGGGAGTGATGAGGCTTGCTGTGGGTATGTCTATCTAAAAAATGTACCCACTCAAAAAGCACTACAGAAGGAAAGCGAACGGCTCATAAGATAAGTTTTTCTATTTGATGTTCTAAGGTCAGACAGGAGTATTAGCTCAAATGGACTGGAAGCCCGAACACCGTTTTTGGACAAAGCATTCGTAAAATATTATCTTTCAATTCCTCCTGAATTAAAGATGTTTGACGGTGTAAAAAAGCTGGAAAAACACATATTGAGAGAGTCGTTTTCAGAGTTCAAAATTCTTCCTGACGATGTTCTTTGGAGAAGAAAATGTGCGTTTTCTGATGGCGTAAGCAATGAAAAGGAATCGTGGCATAAAACTATTCAAAATCACGTGGACTCGGTCATTTCAGATCAGGAGTTTTTTAGAGAATCGATGAAAATTAACTATTGTCATCCACGACTAAAAGAGAGTTATTATTGTCGAAAAATTTTTCAACAGTTTTTTGGTAATCACGAAAAATTAATCCCTCATTTTTGGATGCCTAAATGGACAAACGCTATGGACCCATCCGCCAGAGAGATAGATAATTGTATGAAATAAAAAAAAGCCTCAAATATTTGAGGCTTTTAATTTTGCTTTAAACTAATTTGTGTTATTCCACCGATGCGGTTTCAACAACTTCTTCAATCTGTGGTCCCATTTGATCTTTCACTGTTTTTTTAGGAAACAAGATTTCCACTCGTCTGTTTTCTGCTCGACCCTCAGGGCTGTTATTTGTTTCTGAAATCCATACCTGATCCAACAACCGAGGAAATGGGGGTTTTTTTCGTGGAGAAAATTCCGCCATGCCTGTTGCTTCAAGCCTAAGAGGGTCAACATCCATATTGATTAGCCTTCGCACAACAGATGCTGCCCTACCCGAAGACAACTCCCAGTTGGTTGGAAATATTTTTTGAAGCCGTTTAGGGATTGGCCTGTCATCTGTATGACCTTCAATAAGTACCGGATGATAATTATTGGGAGCGTTTATGATAGGAACAAGCTTATCTAAAATACCTTGAAACTCTGGTTTGAGAGTAGCCGATCCTGGGTCAAAACTGGCTTCTTGAGAAATGGAGATCACAAGCCCCTTTGGCGTGGAATAGACTTCCATTTTTTCTTTTAACTCTTCATTTTCCTGTTTTTCTAACATGGCAACTACTTCAGATTTTATATCAGCCAAATCCATTGCCCCTTCCATTTTCTTTTTTGTTCCCACAGACTTTCCCATGGAATCAGCCATTTCCTGAAGTTTAACCGGGTCAAGGGTTGACATTGCAACCAGCAAAACAAAGAATGCCATCAAAAGGGTCATCATATCTGCAAAGGTACCAAACCAGCCCGGTAGACCCTCGTCAACGGAGTTTGCCCCGGCTTTAAACCCTTTTTTGAAATCAACAGTTTTTGGCAATTAGCCCTCTCTTTTCCATTCTTTTGGAGGAATAAAGGAATTTAGTTTTTCCCTTACAATTATGGGGTGCTTTTTTTGATGAATTAGTTTTGCACCCTCAACAAGCAATGCCTGAATAGTGGAAGTAAACTGAATTCGACTTCCTACTTTTGCAGCCATAGGAAGGAAAAATAAATTTGCCAAAACGGAACCATAAAATGTAGTGATAAGGGCAGCAGACATACCAGCACCTAACGCATCTGTACCACCGCCTTCTCCGCCAAACCCCGCAAGCATGATAACCAAACCAATCAACGTACCGACCATCCCCCAGGCCGGCGCCATGGTTCCCATGGTTTTAAATAAATCTGCCTGTGCTTTTTCCCTGACCTCCCTGTAATCAATGCGGGTGTATAAAATATCGGAAATTTCATCCTCAGAATACCCATCCACAACCATTTGAAGTCCGTCTTTAAAAAAGAAGTTTTTAACCGTACCAAGCCTGCCTTCCAGTTCAGTTGTTCCCTTTCTGGCAACTTCAGCAACATCAACAGCCTCATCTACGTAGGTTCCTAATTTATCGCCACTTCCTTTAAAAGTTGCACCGATTGCTGCACCCAAAGCCATGATATCATTCAGGGGAAAGGCGACAGCTACCGAGGCAATCATTCCTCCAAATACAATAATAAAACTAGGTGGTGAAATAAACACAGCAGTACTAGCACCAGCGGCGGCGGCATTCGCAAAGATTCCGCCACCGATCATACCCAATCCTGCAATTATTCCAATTAATGTTGCAATATCCATAAAATGGTTACTCCTTTAGATTTTTCACATTCTATTACTTAATAGTCGTATGCGAAGCACAAGTTTTTAATTTTATCTGAAATCATATAGTTAAATTTAAACAATGACTCCCTTAGAACACACGGAATAGTAAATTTCTTTATTCATAGTTAAATTATGATTGGTGGGCGAATTCGAGGTTTAGGTTAAGGTCCGAGGTAAGGGGGATGCGGATTCCCATTTTGATTCCTTTCCCACCGAACTCACCCACTAAATATTTGTTAAAATTCATTTTGATGACGAAACAGAATAATAAAAACCAATCAGATGTTTTGAAACATGAAACAACTTTGGTACAAAAATTAAACAGACCCCTGAACCTGCAAAAATGATATGTCCATTTTTACACCAATTCATGTTTTAGCTTTAATAACGATGCAATTACCTCGGAAACTTTAATAATGACAATTCCTGTCGTTCAGAAATATTACTTCGAAAAAAGTACGGATGTCAAGAAGTTTTCCAAGATATACTTAATTATTTTTACCATAACCATAGATAAGTAACCGCACGGTTTTTTTGACCTAAATCTGAATCGTAAGGATTACCACAATCTGACCGCATGGCAGATGATTTTAAATGAAATATGTCATAATCCTCACCAAAAATAACGGCCTGAAACCTCCCTTCCTGGTCATCGCACCATTTTCTCACTGCATTCCGTAATGCACCTTTTCCGTGTCCGTGGATTATTTTTATACATTTGGTTTTGCCTTCAAACTGTAAATTACTCACTTCGGTTTCTAATATTGATAATGCCGAATCCAAGGAATGTGTTTGATGTCCAATGTCTAATGTTGTAAACAAGTTAGTAAATTAATTGTTTTTATTTAAATACATATCAATAACCCACGTTATTGACCAATTATGCCCCAATCTTCTCCCATCAATTCTGTCTGGAAGCTGGACAACCTTGCTTCCGGAAACGGAAACCACCTGAGGGTTTATTTCAAGATTCTTAAAAGCCCCGTCTTGCTTGTGTTGAGTCCTCCATTGGATCAAGGAATTTCGCGACACCATGTCCGAAAAATCTGGAAACACCGAACATTTTCTTTTAAACTTTGGATGACCAGACAGCGGTGCGGCAATGCTGTGGATTTCTACGGAACCCAACTGGGTTTCCATTAAATTTGCTGTGATGACACCTCCATAACTGTGACCAAAAATAATAAGATGTTTAATGGACACGGTCTCATTTAAGAGTGCCACAAGTGTATCGTGCAAATCATCGGTAGCTCTCTGTGGACATTGATTCCAATCCCAGCGATAATAAAAGGTCCTGTTTCCAGATTCTGCCATTGATTTTAGTGGATATACCCATTCATAACCCCTTGAATCGTATCCATGAACAGAGACAAAAACCGTGTCAGACTTGGATGAATCAAAATATATCTCATTAAGTCCCAGGGGTAAGCCTTGAATCATTTCCCCTGATTTTTTCACTTGATCTCCGGTAATAAGCAAAGAATATGGTATGCCTCTCTTGGAGCGTTTACTGCAGACTAAATTGACAAGCAAACACACCAAAATCAACCATAAACGCATTTTTGATATTTTTTTAATCATGGAACTCTCATGTCATAACTTGATTTTATAATCATATATTTTCTTAAATTTACATACACAATATTTGTTTATCATATCTGAGAAAGAGAAATGTTTTTATTTGCAACACATACAGAATCTTAAATGGTTGATAAGATAAATTCCATCAATCCAGTTTCCGGACAAAAGATTGGGAGCGTACCTATTACGACACCTGCAGAACTAAAACACATCCTTGAAAAAAGTAGCGATGTAAAAGGTCATTGGGGAAAATTAAAGATACTTGAAAGAGCCAGTCTGCTAAAAAAAACACAAAAAGCCTTGATTAAACGAACTCAAGAATTTGTCGAAATAATTAGCAAAGAGACCGGAAAACCCTATTGGGATAGTTTTTTGGAAGTCATGACGGTAGCGGAACATCTGAAATATATGTGCCGTCATGCACCTTTTCTTTTAGCGAAGGAGAAACGATCAACAGGAATTTTTGTACATAAAAAAGCCCATATTCAATATTTTCCTTATGGTACAGCAGGAATTATTTCTCCATGGAATTATCCTTTGATTCTTGCAATGTCTCCGGTCGTGGAAGCTCTAATTTCGGGAAACACTGTTGTTTTAAAACCGTCAGAAAACACACCGATTACCGGAGATAAAATCCGTGAATTGTTTATAGAATCTGGAATTCCTACGGATGTATTTCAAATCGTGCATGGTTATGGAGATGTTGGATCAGCATTAGTTGATAGCCCCTTGACAGATATAATATGTTTCACGGGAAGTGTAAAGGTTGGAAAGCTCATCGCCGAATCATGTGCTAAACAACTAAAACCGTCAATATTAGAACTAGGCGGGAAAGACCCCATGGTCGTGTTGGAAGATGCCGATTTGGAGAGAGCCGTTTCTGCTGCTGTGTGGGGTGGATTTTCTAATTGCGGTCAAACCTGCATTTCCGTGGAACGGATTTATGTATTGGATTCCATAGCCGAACCATTTTTAGATCAGCTAAAAAAACAGGTTTCAGAGCTTTCTATTTCCGATGATAAAGACGAAGCTGATATGGGAACAATGATAAACCACAAACAAAAAGAAACCGTTAAATCTTTTATTGATGAAGCGAACAAAGAAGGAAACAAATTTCATTTTAATGGGGAGATAAAACCAGATGATAATTCCTGTTTTCTTCCGCCAATAATAGTTGAAACAAATGATAACTCTTCCTCATTAATGCAGTCTGAAATTTTTGGACCGGTCATCACTGTAACTCGGGTAAGGTCTGAGGAAGAGGCAGTTGAACAGGCAAACTCCACAGGGTTTGGTCTAAGTGCGTCTGTGTTTTCAAAAAATATTCGAAAAGCTCGAAAAATTGCAGGACAAATTAAGTCTGGATCTGTTTGCATTAATGATATCAACACCAACTATATTTGTGCTTCTCTTCCTTTTGGTGGTGTGGGGTTGTCAGGCATGGGAAGAGTACATGGTCCGGAAGGACTCAAGGCCTTTTCCCGTGTTCAGGCAGTGTGTGAAGACAGGCTTGGATTGAAAAAAGAACCATGGTGGTTTCCTGTTTCTGATAGAACAAAAAAGTGGTTTAAAAAACTATTTACGGTTTGGTACGGATAAAACAGCTATCTGCCTGATATCCTTTTTTTATACTCAAGCCTTAGATCAAGTACAGCCATCACATAGTTGTCATGATGATTATAGGCATAAACTGAATCCCAGTTTTTTGAATCCCGCTCGAACGACCCTCCCGGTTCGTACCCGTTCTTTAAAAGATAATTGGCTATGCTTGCCATGACATCAGCCCACTCATCGAATCGTCGGATGCCATCTTTATCAAAGTCAACGGCAAATCGGTTAAAACTTGATGGTATAAACTGCCCGAACCCAAAAGCTCCTGCATAAGATCCGGTAATGGAATGAACTGGAATTTTATCTCGATAACAATAATCTAAAAATTCAGCGAGTTCTTTTGATGCCCACTTTTTTCGGTTTGGCATGGAATGGACAATTGTGTATAATGCACTGAACACATCATAATGTCCCGGATGGGAACCAAAATTGCTTTCAATTCCTGTAATACTTAGAATTAAATATGGATCTACGTCCAAACTATCGGAAATAGATTCGATCAATTCGGAATTTAATAGATAAAACTCAACGCCATCTTTTATTCGTTTATCTGTGAGGAAAAGCTTTTTATATTCCGGATAATCTTTTTTTTCATAGGCAAATTCAAACCTGTCCGGGATGTCTTCATAAATTTTGACAGATTCAGATTTAAACGATTGTTTCACGAAATCTATGGGGATGTTTTTTTCTTTTGTCAATGGTAAAACTGATTTATACACAGAATCATTTTTTAAATATTTTGCCTTGTGTCCAAAAACAAAAGCAACCAATAGCAATTGAGTAACATAAAAATAATTTTTTAATCTCATTTTGTCCTTTTTTGAAATATGTCTTCTCAGAACTTAATTTTCTTATTCTATGATTTAATACAACTAATTTTATAAATATTTGTTTTAGGAACTGAATAACAGATTAATCTAAACTGCCTAACGTTTTTTTGGTCATAAATATAAACAGGAGAATTTCATGTTTAAAAACATAGTTTTTATCTTCATAATGAGTCTGTCGTTGGTTGCACAGGACACCAAAGAGTTTTATCTAAAAAGTGGAGATAAGGTATCAGGGGTTGTTACAAAAGAAACGGAATTAACCTATACAATTGAAACAGCATTTGGTTCAGTAACCATTAACAAAGAAGATATTAGACCGGATGAAATCGTTATTTATCTTGGATCAGGAGACAAGGTAAAGGGAACATTAATTTCGGAAAGCACCGAGGGATTTAAAATAAATTCTCAATTTGGAGAGCTGTTTATAGAAAGAAACAAAGTGGATCGGGTAGAATTTGTAAATCGTCTGGTTGAAGCCTCCGGAGAAATAAAAAGACCGGGACAAGATGAATCCGGACGGTGGTATTATGGAGATGAAAAATTGAATGACATCTATTTTGATCCCACTGGATATACGTTAGGAGAAAATGTATTATATTTAAGTGGGCTTTCCTGGGGATATGGACTTACAGATAAGTTTCAAATCATGTCCAAATGGGGAGGATATTTTTTTGGCGATCTGAATTTTCGACCAAAATATATGGTATTTAAAAAAGGAAATGTTAAATCTGAACAGGCATTTTCAATAGGCGGTCATTTTCATTTAAGAGGATTTCCAAATAAATATGAGTTGGAGGAAACTAAAGAGGATGGAATAAATCATGAAACAGGAGAAGAAGAAACTCACATGAGAAAAAACTGGGTACGAGTAGGTGAAAGTTGCAATTTTGTTGAGGAAGCATTTACAGATTGTGAAGAAGATGAACAAATGTGGTATGAATTATTTGCAGCCTATACCATCTCCAATTTAAAAAAATCCGGACAGGGCAGAATTAACCACACGCTTGGTGCCACCGTAACCTCTTATCCCGGTTATGACGCAATGCCCCGGGCATATTATGCGGTAAGTGCTGATGCCAGGAGAAGCCTTAAATTGATTTTTGAAGTTTTTTGGGATCCATATTGGACTTCCCTTCTTGAATTTACAGAAGAAGATAACATTTCAGATGTAGATTTTGATTTTGGTTTTATTTACGCATACAGTGAAAACTTCAGAATTGGAATTCATTTTCAAAGACCTCTTATCGCTTTTTATTATAAGTTTTAAGTAGAAAAATGGGGACTCCTATTTTTTTCAAAACCTGCTGATTTCAATTCCTTTCATTTGAATGAAATAAAGAAACCACACCTGCTTTGGTTAGTGGTCGCCTTATTATCTGTTAGTTCTTCCTCAATTATTGTAAGATTTCTTTCTGATCACTCTGCAAACGTCATTGCATTTTGGCGAATGGGATTGGCATCACTTTTATTGTGGTTATATAGCGGGTTCAAAAAACAAGGGAATTTAAAACCGTCTTGGAAATTGTCTGTGATGGTTGCGGGTATTTTTCTCGGATTTCATTTTGGATTGTTTTTTTCCGCTGTTAAACTCACTAAAATTTCCAACGCTACTTTATTAGGAACCACTGCACCTCTTTTTACACTCATCATAGAAATATTTATATTGAAAAGACGATTTCCTTTCATCACAATATTTGCTAT
The DNA here is from genome assembly GCA_964496365.1 of uncultured bacterium. Taxonomy (GTDB): domain Bacteria; phylum Fidelibacterota; class Marinisomatia; order Marinisomatales; family AB-629-J13; genus AB-629-J13. The sequence goes on along the minus strand of CAZBZK010000001.1, from coordinate 26,146 downwards.
TATGCTTGCTTTTTTGGGAGTGTTGGTGGTTCAGGATTTTACAATTGATTTTAGCTCAGGAGAGTCAAAAGGAAATTTTTACGCATTAGCCGGATCGCTCTGTATCGCTCTTGTTTTTTTAATTGCAGAAAAAGTAAGACAATCTACAAACACTGTTACTTACTGCCGACACCTGTTTATGTGGGCGGCACTAACATTAGGTGGCCTGTCGCTATTTGATTCAGAATCAATCTTTCATTTTTCAAAGATGGACTTTTTATTCTTTTTCCTTTTAGGCGTTTTTCCCTCCATTTTTGGACACGTAATATTTAATTATTTTATAAAATATTTTTCACCATCCATCATTATTTCGGTTCCATTAGGTGAACCCCTTATAGCATCTATAGCCGCATTTTATGTTTTTGGGGAACAACCACATTCCAACACATTAATTGGAGGTGTGTTTACTTTGACAGGATTGTTTATATTGGGCATTAAAAATCAGGCAAACGATTTTGTCTCCGAAAGTGATTGATCATGGACTCCCCCGAAAAAACACCATGTCTGTCATCCGGAAGCAGGGCGGCGATTCTACACATTATTTTATGACCAATTTTTAATAAATCTTGTTCCCTTTCTCTTTTTGATTTGGACACAGAATAAGGACCGAATGGTTTTCCTATTCGAATGTGAACCGACGGACGAATTCCTTTAAAAAACCCCTCAAGGGCATCCTCTAATCCCACAATTCCAACGGGTAATATTTTCACATTTCCTGTTGTTGATAGAAAGGCAGCTCCGTTTTTTGCAGGTCTCAATACTCTGGATAAAGAGGTGCCTTCCGGGAAGATTCCAATTATTTCACCATTGCTAATGGATCGGATTGATTTTTTAATAGTGGAAGGTGCCAATCGGGTACGATCTGTGGGAATGAACCCATATATGAACGGTGCCCAAATATACAGGGGCTCAATAACTTGGTCGCTGGCAGCTAAAAAGCTTATGGGTTTTTGAATGGCATGAATTACAAAAGGAGGATCTACGTAACTAAAATGATTGATAACGATAACGTACGGACCTTTTTCAGGGACATGGTGGCGTCCAAACACCTTAACCCTCCCCCCCAAAGAGCAAAGGAATAGAGCAAAATAACCCAAAAGATAGCGAATCCATTTAGGTCTAGGTGAATAGCTGTTCAGAGACTTATGTTTTTGTCGAGTATCTATTTCTGAATAGGTGTTCGATTAGAAAAAGATTTAAGAAAGCTTGTTTCTCAAACCTCCACTGTTTAGTTAAAAAGGAAGGTCGTCATCGGATCCTTGATCCGCTTCTTGTGAATCACCACCCTTTTCTGTCCTTTTACCCAACATGGTGATTTCATTTCCGATGATTTCAGTGATGTATTTTTTATTACCGCCATCATCTTCCCAAGAACGGGTTTGGATTCGTCCTTCAAGAGAAACCAGTTGCCCTTTTTTCAAATATTCTCCGGCAAATTCTGCCTGTTTTCCAAACAAAACACAACGATGCCAGTTGGTGTGGTCTTGATATTCACCTTCTGAGTTTTTACGAGTTTCGTTTGTGGCAATATTGAGATTTGCGACGGCAGTTCCCGACGGTGTGAATTTTGTTTCAGGGTTGGCACCGATATGTCCAACGATGATGGCTTTATTTACACTTCCTTTTTGCATGATGCTCCTCTCCTCTTGTTTAGAGATTCAAAAATTAGTTCCCCGAAAATTAAGAGAATTTCATCAATTAAAAAAGTTTAACTTTTGGTGAAGAAGTTTAATAACTTTTTGTTAAGGGACATACCATATTACAAAAGGAGTTCGGAATTTAAAACAAACAATTTTCAATCTCTTTTAACGATTCGTTAGAAAACCTAAATTCAACCGAAAGGCTGATTAATTCACATTCAAAGTGAACCCTGGGGTTTGAAGAGATGATAGGCATAAGTTTCACTCTATCTTTTTCGGTAGTTAAAACAAAATCACTGGTAGAATCTTTCGTTGAGTTTTGAATTTGAGATAAGTCTTCCGGAGAATAGTCGTGATGATCCTTATACTGGAGATGAAGGCGAACATCTATCCCTATGTTTTTTGCAATTTTAATAACACTTTCGGGGTTTCCAACGCCGGTAACAAGTACACATGACTTTCCCATTAAATAATGAACGGGTATTTTATTTTTTTTTCTGCTCCAAACATGAGAATTTGTATGAAGAGAGGATTCATAAACCGGTGCATTTGTAAACGGTTGAATGGAGATTTTGTGTGCATGTTCCAAATTGGATTTACTCCACAAAATAATATCTGCCCTTTTTAATTGGGCGAGAGGTTCCCTTAATTTTCCCAATGGTATTAAACGGTAATCTTTAGAAGAATCCAGACAATTCAAAAGTACAATATCTACATCACGTTGAATCTTGCGGTGTTGAAAACCATCATCCAAAATAATAATGTCCGGATTAAATTTATTCACGATAAATTGACCACCTCTTACTCTGTTTTCGTCCACCACGATTGGAACGGATTTAAGATTGTTTGCCAAAAGCAGAGCTTCATCTCCAACCAATAACCAATCTGATAGTGTTTTTTTTCCATCAGAAACTAAAACAGTATTTTTTGTTTTTCTACCGTATCCCCGGCTCAAAACAGCTACAGAAATATTTTGTTTTTGGAAATGATTTGTTAATGAAATGACAGCAGGGGTTTTCCCGGTTCCACCTAAAGATATATTACCGATACTAATCACTTTACAAGGAAGTTTTTGTGAACGAAAAACGTTTTTTTCGTAACAGAAATTCCGAAGCCAAATAATAATCCGATAAAGGAAACCAACTGGTAATAACAAATATCGTACGGCTAAATTCACAGGAAATTAATCTTCGAGATCTGCGTCAACTTGTGTTTCTAATTGATTTAAGGCGTTGGTTAGATTTTCTACGCATTTCAGGAAATCATCCTTTTTATTAAAAACGATGGGTGTTCCATAATGAAGGACAATTTTGGAAAATGGTTTTGCTACATAAAAGGTATCCCAGTTTATGAATCCCCATCGATTTTTTGCTTGTCCTATTGCAGGTATGATTACAGCCCCGGTTTTTTGAGCAGCACGAATGACACCAGCTTTTGGAATTTTAGCTGGACCTTTGGGTCCATCAGGAGTCATGGCGACTACCTCTCCCGGTGTAGATAACACGGATATTATTTCTTTAAAGACTTCCTTACCCCTGTCTGAACTTGAACCTCGCAGCAGCCTCCATCCTACTTGTTGTCCAATTTGAGCAATGAGCTCTGCATCTTTGTGCATACCAGCTAAGGCATAATAATGGTATGAAGCTAAATCCATAAAAACAGGCAAGACCTTTCCATGCCAAATGGCAACAATCACCGATTTTCCTGATAAAGACAATTCTTCAATTTGATGTCGTCCTTTCACGCTCCATTTACATGAACCATATAAAAATTTTAATAAATACTTACTACACCACGCTTTCCATTTCATTTTGGTTTCAGACTTCAAGACATCGTTTCCTTAATAATTGCTTTCGCTGAGCGATCATAAACCCCTGGGAGACCGAGACTCCTTCTAACGGTTTCAAAACTTTGAAGCATTTTTTTTCTTTCTGGTGTGGGTTTGATTAGGGGTAAAATTGCTTCAGATAATGATTTTGGATTCATGGCAGTTTGCAAAAACTCCGGTACAATTTTTTTATTTGCTATTAAATTTACCATGGAAGCAAAAGGAACATGAACAAATCGTTTTAAAATCATCCAAGAGAATAGAGACATTTTATAACAAACAATCACTGGTGTATCTCGGACTGCACACTCCAAAGTTGCTGTTCCAGAAGAAGCCAAAGCACAATCAGCATATAAAATTGCATATTGGGTTTTATGACTTTCAACTTTAATATAATTCGGTAGTGGATTGAGATTCACATGTGTTGTTTTAGCCACACAAAATTGGGATTCCGGGATATGCTTTTTAATTTGGTCAACCGTAGCTAAAAAAATGTTCCAATGTCTGTCAACTTCTTGCTGTCTGCTACCGGGAAGCAGTACCACAAGAGGAAGGGTTTCGTCCAATCCGTGACGAGAAAAAAACTGAGTTCTATTTTCTTCCGGAATAAAGGGTTCAGAAAATGGATGTCCGGGATATTGGGAAACAATGCCACGGTCTTCAAACCATTTCTGTTCAAAAGGGAAAATACACAGACATTGATTTACATATTTTTTGAGGATTTGAATTCGTTTTTCTTTCCATGCCCAGACCTGAGGAAGAATAAAATAAGTAATAGGAACAGGAAAAAACCGAAGTCTTTTTGCTAACCTTAAATTAAAACCTGGATAATCTATTAATATAATTCGGTCCGGTTTTAATTGTTCAATGGCCTGGATGGTTTTCCCCATTACGTTAAGCATATAAGGAAGATGTTTAACGACCTCTGTAAACCCCATCATGGCAAGAGAATTTATATGTTCTATAATGTCCATTCCTTCGTTTTTCATCCGATCTCCACCATGTCCGACAAATGAGCTATTTGGATATATCGTTTTCAAAGACTGAATAAGTTTTGCACCGTGAATGTCCCCTGATTCTTCCCCTGCAACCACGAAAAAAGTAAGTGCCGGTTTATTTTTCACTTTATGTGCTTAAATTTGAAACCTTAAAAACAAAAGTAGAAGGACAATGGTTATATTTTGAAGGGTACGTTTTTCTGTTTTAAGCGTTACACCAAGCGGAGAAGGAGAAAATACACGTTCAGGTTTCCATGGACGAATTCTGGGGAGAAGTGAGGGAACATTTTTTCGATATAGATTATATGTATTGCCAAAAAGTGTTTCCAATGTTTTTTCCTCAAGGGAAACAATGAGAAAATACTGAACTAAAAAAAAAGCCCAAGTCATTCCTAACGTTGCCCACAGGATTTCCGCACCTGCAATTAATGCAAAGGCGGTGTAAATAATCATGTTTCCTATATACAAAGGATTTCTTACTCTCGCATAAGGTCCGGAAGTACATAAAAACGGAGCACCAACTTCTGTGGTTCGTGTGGCACCTCCTGCATAACTCACTGCCCAAATTCGGATAATTTCACCCAGAAAAAGCAATGGAAAACCCAGATAAAAAACCGCATTGTCAACTGAAGCAAAATATAGGATTGCAAGTGCAATTGGAATGGGTGTATAACTTCTATATGTGAAAAAGAAATTTTGAATATTCAAGTTTATTTCCTAATGTAAATCTTCCAAAATTAAATCGTGAATCTGTTCTACTACCGCCAGCACATCCCGTCCGGTTTTCCCTGAGACAATGGGTGTTGAGTGACCTCGAATAGAGTCGGCAAAGTTTTCCAATTCCATTTTTAAAGGGTCATTTGACACGATGGGTGGTTTTTCATAAATAATATCATGGTGCACTCCCTTATAATCTAAACTGGCTGAGTGCTCACTATTTAACTTGTTTTCTTTGACCACTTTATACACTTCAGAGAGATTTAAAAGCATATCAATGGTGACATACATATTTTTTTGAAATAGTTTAATTTTTCGTACCTTGTCTTTGGCTATCCGGGAAGAAGTGATATTCGCAACCGTCCCGTTTTCAAAACGGATTCTTGCATTTGCAATATCTACTGAATTTGTCATGATGGACAGTCCTGTTGCGGTAATGTTTTTTACTTTTGAATTTACGAAATACAGTAGAATATCTATATCGTGAATCATTAAATCTAAAACAACCGGGACATCTGTACCTCTGATGGTATAGGGGGCAAGTCTTTGAATTTCTATAAATTTAGGATTTAACTTGTAATGTTGAACTGCCAATAGAGCAGGATTTAGTCTTTCGATGTGTCCTACCTGAAGGAATACACCTGATTTTTTTGCTTCACTTAAAAGAATATTGGCTGATTCAACAGAATCTGTAATTGGTTTTTCAATGAAGACATGTTTCCCCTTTTGAATACACTTCAATGCAGTATCATGGTGGTTTGCGGTAGGTGTTACTATGGACAGCCCATCGCTTTCATCAATGAGTGACTCTAAGTTTGAATGCAATGAGGAATTAAATTTAGATGCAATGCTTAATCCTACTTCCTGATTGGTATCATAGACCCCTGTAAAGTGAACATTTTTCATTTTGGACAGATGTTTTATGTGATGTTGACCCAAGTGCCCAGCCCCAACGACGCCTATTTTTGGTGTTTCAATTGTCATTTTATTTAGAGCAAACTATCCAATATTATTCGCCAGGAAATACACAAAAAATACTATGTGAAAATAGTTTTGTTTTGGAGTAAAAAATGAGTTTTTTATTATCTTCATAATGCTCCGAGAATAATTTTTATGTGCAATTAGTGTTAATAACTGATAACTGGAGTAACTGGGCTAACATTTAAACATTAAACCGAAAATAAACACTATCCCCGTCTTTTACAATATATTCTTTTCCTTCCATTTTTGCTAATCCCTGATCTTTGACAGCTTGTTCTGAACCGAACCGATTTAAGTCATTGAATTTATACACTTCAGCTTTTATAAAACCCCGCTGAAAATCTGAATGAATAACCCCTGCCGCTTCCGGTGCAGTTATCCCCTTTGGGATGGTCCATGCCCGTACCTCTTTAGGTCCACCGGTAAAATAGGTTTGAAGTCCCAATAAATCAAAAGAAGCATGAACTACTTTGTCCAATCCTGCCTCACTCAATCCATATTCTTTTAAAAACTCCAGTTTTTCTTCAGGAGGGAGCGAAGATATTTCCTGCTCTAATTGCCCACAAATCCGAATAGACTTGTTTTTCTCCTTTTGAGCAAAATCAAATAATTGCTGAACAAGTGGGCTTCTGGTTTCTGACATTATTTCTTGTTCATTTACATTTGAAACATATAAAATCGGTTTAGCAGATAGTAAATGAAGCCCATGGAGAATGTACCGTTCGTTTTTATCTATTGAAATGGTTCGAGCCATAAGTCCTGCATTACAATGGTCCCTGAGTTTTTTCAAAAACTCAAACTCACGTTTGATATTTTTATCACCAGTCTTTACCAATTTTTCAGTTTTTTTATATCTTTTTTCAATGGTTTCTAAATCTGCAAGCAATAATTCCGTTTCAATGGTTTCTGCATCTCGAACAGGATTAATTGAGCCATCTACATGAGTGATGTTTTTATCTTCAAAACACCGTACAACATGCACCAGTGCTTCCACTTGACGAATTTGACCGAGAAATCGGTTTCCCAATCCTTCGCCTTGACTCGCTCCTTTTACCAATCCAGCTATATCCGTAAACTCCACAACAGCTGGAGTCACCTTATCAGGTTTGAATATTTCTTCCAAACGATTAAGCCTAGGATCAGGCAAGGGAACAATACCCACATGAGGATCAATGGTGCAGAAAGGATAATTTTCCGCAGGAATGGATGCCGAAGTCAGTGCATTGAACAAGGTGGACTTGCCCACGTTAGGCAATCCAATAATTCCACATTTCAAATTTTTCTCTACTAAAAAGGATCTAAATTTGGATCCATTCCGGTATCCCAAACCAACGTTTTGAACAAACCAACTTGAAGGTCATTTGCAAAATAAATTTCTTTATCATTGACTTTTACCACAGCGTCACCCCACACCATAAACATAGATCGGGAAATAAATTTTCGGACATCAATTTGATAAGTAATGGTATCGTGGTACGGACGAATTTGCCCTTTAAGTTTTAATGCCTTCACACCCAAAGCTCTTCCTCTTCCCCGTCCACCATTCCACGAAAGGAAAAACCCTAACAATTGCCATAATCCATCAAGGCCAAGACATCCGGGCATGACGGGGTCATTTAAAAAATGGCATTTAAAAAACCAAAGATTTGGGTCTATGTCAAGTTCTGCAATGATCTCCCCTTTGTTGTATTTTCCCCCTTGGTCTGAAATGTGGTTGATCCTATCGATCATGAGCATAGGAGGTTTAGGTAGTTTTCCATTGTCTATTCCAAACATCTCACCCGTACCGGCATCCAAAAGATCTTTTTTAGAATAAGTTGATTTACGATTCATTTTTTACTTTTGATAATCGTTAAATTTACAATAGATTTACTGACACATCACCAGAGATTGTACGCAGTCATAAATTTTTTAATTAGTTAAGTACAGGAGTAACTATGTCTAATTGGGCTTTAATTTTAGGATGTTCTACTGGTCACGGTGGAGCCACCGCAAAAAAACTTGCAGAACAGGGGTATGGAATTATTGGATTTCACTTGGATAGAGGTGAGTTAAAAAAGGAAGCAGAAAAAACAAAAGAGGAGATTTCTAATTTGAATGGGGGTAAGGTGGAGTTTTGGAACACCAATGCTGCTTCACAGGAGACTATGGACAAATACATTCCGCAAATTAAAGAAATAACTGGAGGTGTGTCGGTGAAGCTTTTGCTTCATTCCATTGCTTTCGGGACCACTACCAATTTTTTTGGTGAAAAACCTGTAAATCAAAAACAAATGGATATGACGGTTCACGTTATGGGAAATTCAATGTTGTATTGGACACAGAAATTATATGAAGCGGACCTGCTGGGAAAAGGTTCCAGAATTTTGGGACTTACCAGCGAAGGAAATTACGTTGCAATGGAGGGCTACGGACCGGTGAGTGTAGCCAAAGTTGCCATGGAAGCCATCATCCGGCAGATTGGTTGGGAACTGGGACAACACGGAATCACAGCCAATGCGGTACAGGCAGGAGTGACACCCACAAGAGCACTGACAAAAATCACAGACAAGTGGGAGGACTGGGTAGAGAATACCAAAAAACGTAATCCCATGCGGAGAACCACAACTCCGGAAGACGTAGCCAATACCATTTCTCTTTTAATGAAACCGGAAGCGGATTTTATCAATTGCAGTATTATTTATTGTGATGGTGGAGAACACCGGTCAGGAATGGTGTAGATTGGGTTGATCTGATTTTTATACTGGATTTCTTGCTTACTCTAAGGATTCGGCAGGCAATCCGATTCAAGTGTGAATGACAGAGAAGTAATTGAATCTTGAGATTATTCTCCCGACACTTTGTATGCGGGATCAGAATGACAGGTTAATTACGAAACCTTTTTCAGCCTCTTCAATCGCTTGATGGTGTCCCGTCGTTCAGGGATGCGTTCATCTCCATCTTTCCATAATTCCATCAACTTTTCATAAGAAGCAATGGCTTCGTTTTGTTTTTCTATCTCTTCATAAATACGGCCTTGCCAATAATAACCGAAAGGGCGACTAAATGGGAATGTTCTATAATCCTGATCCGGAGAAACCATTTTCCCAGCCGTCAGCAAAGCAATATCATATTTCTTTAAATGAAACTCAGCTTCACATTTTTTTAATCGACAAAGGTCTCTAAAAATTTGTCCACTTCGTGAATTGCTGATATTCCTGTATTCTGTAATAACCTGTTTCCAGTCCTGTTTAAAATAAGCTGCATCCAAATAAGTTAATGGAATGTAGTCCTTCTCCCATGAGTTGGTTAATTCCTTCTCATTAATGAGATTTTGAATTCTTTTTTGATAATGATCAAAAGATTCTAAATCCCCCAAAACTGCATGAGCCCAGGCCATGTTATATAAAAAATCAATATAGAGCATTACTTCAGGGTCATTGATGCCTTTAAATTGAATTATGTTATTTTTTTGGCTTTTTTTATCTTTTGATACAGAGGCACCAAAAAGAATCGCTTTTGCCAACAGCTGTCGATTCATTGCATCTTTCTTGTCAAGAGATTTTTCATTGAATACTTTTAATAGTGTTTTACGCCTTTCTAAAAATTTTCCTTGCAGATAATAAAATCCGTTTTTCAGCATTAATGACTGTAAGTGATTATCATATTTTTTTCTTAAATCCAGAATGAGCGGTTCTGCCTCATCAAAACGATTTAATTCAAGTAGCCCCAATGTTTTACCAAACTTTGCACCAAAATGAGCTGAATCTATCTCTAAAATTTGATTCGCAATTTCGATGCCTTCTTCGGAACGTCCTTGATGCAATTTGATAATACCTAAATTTGAAAGAGCTCCTAACGATTTAGGATTTTTTTCAAGTTCTCTTTCGAGCAGGGTAATGGTTTTGTCATATCGCTTTTCCCACATGTAAAGATCGATCAGGTGAATATTAGCCAATTCAAATTCAGGATCAAGGCCTAAGGCGTCCTCAAAAGCATCCAAAGCCTTTAATGTGTTTTCAGTTCCGTGAAAATAACACTCTCCCAGCAAGTACTGATACTCCTTATTGTCAGGATGGAGTTCCACCAGATATTCAAACGTTTCCAGAGCATCTAAGAATTGTTTTGAAACGATATTTTTTACACCTTTGCCTAATTTTTTCTCATCTTCACTGATATTTGGGAGATCAATATATTTATCTAAGGTCACTAGTATGGCGGAATCTGAACTGGCTACCTCGACACCTGTTGCCCACCATTGGGCGATGGCTAATTTATAAAGGGCTTTTTTAAAGGACGGGTCCCTTTCCACCGATTTCTGTAATTCGATGACTGCCTGATTAAATTTGCCCTGGTTCAGAAGATCGTTTCCGGCGATGAAATGATTGTAAGCCGTCATGCTGGAAGATGTTTTTTTACTTACTGCCAAATCAACAGCCTCTACAATGTCTAAGTTTAAATCTTCAATCACAAAGGATGACAATTGATCAACCATGGTATAAATGTCAGTACCTTCTACTTTTCGAGATTTTATCACGGAACCATCACTAACATCTAACAGCCGTGACGTGAGCACAATGGCATTCCCTATTTTAATGATGTTTCCGGTCATCATAGATGCTGCTCCTGCTTCCCGGGCAATGTCCATAGCCAACGACGGATCAATATACCGAGAATCTTTTGTTCCTATTTGCTTTTGAATATCAAATAAACGCTGGGAACTGTACACTTTTAATTCATCCATATCGGATAAATCGGTAATAACCAACTCCTGTAGAATTTGCCCGGTTCTATCATTCTCATTTTCTTCGGACAAATTCTCAAAATTGAACACTGCCAGAGAATTTGCCGTTACCATAACCGATGAACCACCAGACTGTTTTATCCCGAAAACAGTAACCAGTAGTCCAATGATTACCCCTGCTATGACATAAGGAATTTTGCTTTTACTTGATTTTCTCTTTTCAGATTTTTCCGGTGGAACTTCCCCCATTTTTGTAAAGACAGAATACACTTTAATGGGTCTGTCCAGTCCTTTTAACATTTGTTCATCCTGAAAAGCAGAATTGATATCCGGTTTGTTTCGAATATCTTCGTACACTCTTTCGGATACACAAATTCCTCCCGGCTCGGCCAAGGGTTCCAGTCGGGATGCAATATTCACTCCATCACCAAACACATCTCCGTCTTTTTTGATGATGTCGCCAATGTGAATACCAATCCGTACGGTGAGCTCGGGATCATGGTCTAAGATGCGTTGGATCTCTAACGCACAGGTCACCGCCTGAACTGCGCTGGGAAAACTGGACAGGGTACCATCACCAATTTCCTTTAGCCATTCTCCATTGAAGTTTTCAATGATGGGACGAAGCAACCGTTTTTGTTTTTCCAGCAGTACCATTGCGGACTTTTCGTTTTGTCCCATGAGTTCGGTAAAACCAACAATGTCGGTAAAAACGATGGCGGCTAATTTTCTTTCTTCTGTTGACATATCTTTACTTTGTCATTCTTAATCCCGATTTATGGGGCTGAAGAATCTACAAATTATAAAGCTCGATTTACCAATGCATATTTTTATTTGCCGAAGCAACGTGAAGGCATGGCTTCGATATGCTGAGAATGATACCGCTATTTGTAGAAATGAATTGATGTATGAACCGTTAGCTTTTGAGTGTGGGATACTTTAGCTGAATTAAAAGTGAAAACAACAACGTGGTAGCCATAAAAAAGATATAAAATACCCCTGCCTCAAATTCTAAAACGTTTGCAAAACTATGATGAGGAAAACAATGAAAACAACCACACTATTGATCACATCACTGTCACTGCTTTTCACTATTGGATGTGAAAGTATAATCGGTTCAGATGATGGATCAGATGAATGTGTCGTAGTCCACGATTTTTGTGACAGAATTAATAGTGTGTATCCTGATGGATGGGAAGACGACAGTACCTGTTACGCAATTGTTATAAATATTGATGACTGTGGTTCGAAGATTCCTGAGGTCATTATTGAACCGGTTTCAGATCCATAAATAAAGCAATTATTTTTAAGATAAACAATCCATTCCATTAGAATTATTTATACAACAATCACCACCATCCCAATTACATTTTTCTGTATTCAGCCCATCACCTATCCAATTGTCATATTCATCAGGATTAACATCTTCAAAACAGGCACCGGTGCATTGCTGTAAATGACGAGTTGTATGAATTGAAAATCCACTAATAGATGCATAGTGAGTTGAAGAAACAGAAAATCCACCCTGTTTAATCTGAAGTCTAATTGGATATGTCCCGGCGGGAATCATATCACCGAAAGGACATCCTCCCTCAGAATAGTTCCGACAATAACAATTCGAATGTACAATATCATTATCGTCAGCTTTCCACAGCTGAGCATATGATTTAGAAATTATAAAAAAATTACACAGGAGAATTACAAGAAATAAAATTCAATTTTCAGAAACAAAGGCTTGCGACTTTCTTGGGTCCTTCACCCAAAAACTCAATAAAACCAACCCTATAAAAAGACTTAAACCAATTCCAATTAATGCATAAATAAAATACCCCAACTCTGTTAAATAGCTTATACTTAATAAAAACAATACAGAAAAAGGAGCTAAAAGCGTATCAATTAACGCCATATATAATTTATTTTCTTTATCCCCAGAAAAATCATAAACTAAATTCATGGCAGACGGCATGAAAGCTCCATTCGCTATTCCAATGCAAAGAAAAACGCCATACACCCACATCATATTTTGGGAAAACAACGCTAAAATTGCTGCAAGAAAATGAGCTGAATAGGACATGATCATTCCTGTTTTGTGACCATAGCGTTGTCCAATTTTCCCTGCAACATAGCTCGCCATTCCAGAGGCAATTACATTTATGACTGTAAAGGTACCTGCTTCGCTGATTTCAAAATCAAATTTATGTTTGCAGAAAACAGGGTAAAGACTGATAGCAGGGAAATAGGCAGAATAAAAAATTCGAGAAATAATGTACCTCTGAAAATTTTGATGTCCTTTGATGATCTCTTTTGTTAAATTAATAAAATCGTTCAAAGAAAGGTGTTTTCTCCTTTTCCTTGAGGAGTTCATGCGGTATCCAAGATAAACGACCGTAGCGATTACTGTGGATATACAAAAAATAAAAAATCCCCAACCGAAATTTTGAGGAAAGGGGACATCGCTCTCAAGGATGTTTTTTAAAACCACTCCTCCAAGAAAACTTCCAAAACTTCCTGCGGCAAAGGACCCTCCAAAAAAAGTTCCCCTCGCCTTTCGCAGTGTTACGGCATTTAAAAAATCGGCCCAAATGGGGATAACGATTCCCAAGCCGAGACCATAAAAAGAAAAAATGATTAAATAAAGTTTCCAGGCGTGTTGCCCTTCTGGCAATACAAATGTAAAGGTGAATCCTAATAAAAAAATAGGAATCCAGACCAATGAATGGACAATGATTACTGCAAATTTTAACTTGCGTATGTTTCTTCCTAAAATGGCTGCAATTAATTGAGGGAGTGCCATCAAGATATAAAAAATTCCGCCTACCGAAACAGCAATACCGTTTGGAGCTCCGAGTTCTCTTAAAAAAAGAGGAACCACAGCATACACAGTATGAAATGCCATTCCAAACCCCCAAAAAAATTCGTGAATGAGGTTCAATTTTAAATTATGATTGTGGTCAGCTAATGTAAAGGAAGACATTAAGTACAAACCCATTGAATTGAACTTTCATTATCGAGAGTTCTATTTTTGGAAGATTAAAAAAAAATTTTGATAGTAGCGATCTTCAGATTCTATGCGATTCCGCCATGCCCATAAAATTCAGATGGACTGATCCCAAATGAAAGGGCGGCTTGTTTCCACATAAGTTCGTCAGGTGTGTTGAATATAAAATCTCTGTTTGTATTTTGAATTAACCAATCTCCGTTTTCAATTTCACGTTCAAGCTGCCCTTTTGTCCATCCAGCATGGCCGATTGCCAATTTAAATTGTAAGGAAGGTGATTTTTCTTCAATATTTTCCAAAATTTCTTTATGTGCAGTTAATGAAAAATCCTCGGATATTTTGATAGTTCCCTTTATTGACAAATCAGGAGTGTGAAGCACAATACCTCTTTCTATCATCACAGGACCTCCAAAATAAACGGCTGAATTTTTATTAATTAATTTTTGTCCATCCGGATAAATGGTTGTAAAAAGGGTTTTCAATTCTGGATCCGAAATAGGACGATTCACAACAATACCCATCGCACCGTCTTTTGTGTGGTCACAGAGCAATATCACAGATTTCCCAAAATAAGGATCTGTCAAATGAGGCATGGCAATTAGAATATGATTTTTTAGCGAATTCTTCATTTTCTTTGCTATAAAGTTAATAAGAAAAACACACAACAAACTTAATGCGAAATAGAAAATCAGTTTTGTTAAACATTTGTTAAAAGAATTAAATTGGGGACTGTCTCTTTTTAACAGAAGCAAAATTAATGAGTAAAAACGCACTAAAAAAAATCATCATCCGTGGAGCCAGAAAACATAATTTAAAAAACATTGATTTGGATATTCCCAGAGATTGTCTAACGGTGATTACGGGATTGTCCGGCTCTGGGAAATCATCATTGGCTTTTGATACCATTTATGCAGAAGGACAGCGACGATATGTTGAATCACTCTCTTCTTATGCCCGTCAATTTATCGGACTGATGGAAAAACCAGAAATGGACACCATTGAAGGACTATCTCCTGCTATTTCCATAGAACAACGAACCACAGCAAGAAACCCACGATCCACGGTAGGTACCGTTACCGAAATTCACGATTATCTCAGACTGTTATTTGCCCATGTGGGGAAACCTCACTGCTGGAAATGCGGACGTCATATTCAAAAACAAAGCGTACAACAAATTGTGGATGCAGTCAAATCTTTTAAAACCGGAACTAAAATCTGTTTGTTGGCTCCGGTAGTCAGCGGCAGAAAAGGACAACATAAAGGCGTATTTGACGAAATTAAACGAGAAGGATTTTTACGGGTTAGAGTAAATGGAAAGATTTTTTCACTAAATGAAGTTTCCGAATTAGAAAAAAACAAAAAACATACCATCGAAGTAGTTGTAGATCGAATTGTTATCGAAGATGGATGCGAAGAGCGGTTGACAGAATCAGTGGAATTGGCATTAAAAATTGGGAGAGGGTTGGTTATTGTAAATGAATTACCAGACAAAAACCACCTTTTTAGTGAACATTTTTCCTGTCCCCACTGTAGTATTTCAATGGCAGAACTCAGCCCCAGAATGTTTTCGTTCAACTCACCGTTTGGTGCTTGTACTCACTGTGACGGAATTGGGACACACATGGAAATCAATCCGGAATTGATTGTACCGGATGTATCAAAATCCCTTGTTCAGGGAGCAATCGCCTCTTTGGGTGAACAGCCCAGAGGAAATTGGTATGGTAGTATTTTGAAAAGCTTAGCACGAAATTATCATTTCGATTTTATCACACCATGGAAACGATTAAAATCCGATACCAGAAAAATTCTATTGTTCGGAACTGGTAAGAAACAGATGAAAATGCACTATGAATCCAATCGCTGGTCAGGGACTTATACCGGTGGATGGGAAGGGGTTATTCCCAACCTCATGAGACGTTATAACCAAACAAAATCAAGTGCAATTCGAGAAAGGATTGAACAATTTATGAGCATGAGAGACTGTTCGGTTTGCAATGGCACTAGACTAAAAAAAGAAAGTCTTTTTGTTACCATTAATGATATGAATCTAGGTACGTTTTCACGAATGTCTATAAAAGATGCATTGAATTTTGTTAAGGCTCTGAAATTATCCAAAACAGATGAACTTATTGCCCAGGAAATTTTGAAAGAAATCAGTGAGAGGCTAGGTTTTTTATTTGATGTTGGATTGGATTATTTAACGTTAGACCGTTCGGCATCTACCCTTTCTGGTGGAGAAGCACAACGAATTCGATTGGCTACTCAAATCGGTTCACAATTGATGGGAGTATTGTATATTTTGGATGAACCTTCTATTGGACTGCACCCCCGAGATAATTCAAGATTACTGAGAACACTGAAAAAACTCAGAGACTTAGGGAATACAATCTTAGTGGTTGAGCACGATAAAGAAACCATGGTCGAAGCAGACTATTTGGTAGATTTAGGTCCTGGTGCAGGTGAACATGGTGGTGAAATTGTTTTTGCAGGCACACCCAAAAAAATACTCACGGCTCGAAAATCTCTCACTGGAAAATATTTATCAGGAAAAAAGAGAATTGCAGTTCCAAAAAGGAGACGGAAGGGAAATGGAAAAAATCTGATGGTAACGGGTGCCAAAGGAAATAATTTAAAATCCATTAGCGTTTCATTTCCATTGGGAACATTTATTTTGGTTACCGGAGTATCCGGTAGCGGGAAAAGTACTCTCGTGAATGAAACGTTATATCCAATATTAGCGACAAAACTTCATAGAGCTCGAAAATATCCTTTACCTTATTCCGACCTAAAGGGAATAGAATTATTAGATAAGGTTGTGAATATTGATCAAAAACCAATCGGCCGAACCCCTCGGTCAAATCCAGCTACTTATACAGGGGTTTTTACCTATATCCGTGATTTGTTTACACAACTTCCTGAATCTAAACTTAGAGGATATAAACCTGGACGATTTTCATTTAACGTAAAAGGTGGTCGGTGTGGCGAATGTGAAGGAGATGGAATTATCAAAATCGAAATGAATTTTCTTCCGGATGTTTATGTAACCTGCGAAACTTGCAATGGAAGTCGTTATAATCGAGAGACACTTGAAGTAAAATTCAAAGGGAAAACTATTTCAGATGTCCTCAATATGTCTGTGGAGGAAGCCCTGGAATTTTTTAAAAACATTCCGCCTGTCTATAAAAAACTCAGCACGTTATTTGAAGTGGGATTGGGATATATTAGACTTGGTCAACAGGCAACCACTCTCTCAGGGGGAGAAGCCCAAAGAATCAAACTTGCCTCCGAATTATCCCGGGTTAGTAATGACAGAACGCTGTACATTTTAGATGAACCTACCACAGGATTACATTTTGAAGATATTAGAATGTTATTGAAAGTGATACAAACATTAGTGAACCGTGGAAATACAGTTGTTGTTATTGAACACAATCTCGAAGTGATAAAGTGTGCAGATTGGATTATTGATTTAGGCCCTGAAGGAGGCGATGAAGGAGGAAACATTTTGTTTTCAGGTACACCTGAGGATTTAATTAAAAGTGATCATTCTTATACTGGACAGTTTTTAGAATCAGAATATATTAAAATATAGAATCCATACTTGAAAAACCTTTATCATATGTGTACTTTCAGCACTCTAAAATATGTTTAATTTATTCTATATACAACCTCTATGACTGAAATACCTCTTACAGACCCAGCTATTTTGGAAGAAGACGTTATCGTTGAAAAATCATTAAGACCTTCTCATTTTGATGAATTTATCGGACAAAAAGACAACATAGAAAGTTTAAAATTGTATATCGAAGCTGCAAACAAAAGAGGGGAAGCCTTAGACCACGTTCTGTTATTTGGTCCCCCAGGATTAGGAAAAACAACGCTGGCAAATATTATATCTAAAGAATTAAATGTGAATATAAAACCCACATCTGGACCGGTTATTGACAGAGCAGGTGATTTAGCAGGAATGCTCACCAATCTTCAAAAGAGAGATGTGTTTTTTATTGATGAAATCCATCGGCTAAATAGCGTGGTAGAAGAATATCTATATTCCGCCATGGAAGATTATACAATTGATATTATGATTGATAAAGGACCTAATGCGAGAAGTGTTCAGCTAAACATTGAACAGTTTACTTTGACTGGAGCCACTACACGATTGGGAAACCTTACGTCCCCCCTAAGGGACAGGTTTGGAGTCGTTCTAAGAGTAGATTATTATTCACCGGAAGAACTTTTTCATATTTTAAATCGGTCAGCTGAAATTTTAGAAGTAGAAATTGATGATGCTGGTGCCATGGAACTTGCTCGTAGATCCAGAGGCACCCCCCGGATTGCAAATCGAATCCTCCGCAGAACCAGAGATTTTGCCGAAGTAAAAGCGGATGGAATTATCACAGAAAAAGTTGCGAAATTATCACTGGAAGGGATGGGAATTGATGAAACCGGTTTGGACGATATGGACAGGAGAATTTTAGAGGCATTAGTGGATAAATTTGATGGTGGACCTGTAGGAGTTGGATCTCTGGCTGTTGCAGTAAGCGAAGATACTTCTACCGTTGAGGATGTCTATGAGCCTTACCTAATTAAAGAAGGATTTATACAACGAACAAGTCGAGGAAGAATTGCTCAAGAAAAAGCATTCAACCTTTTAGGACGTAAACATAATATTCAAAAAGGACTTTTTTGATGATTGAAAAAAGAAAATATAAACTGAGTGATTTTGATTATCCATTACCGAAGAAATTCATTGCTCAATATCCAACAAAAAGAAGAGACTTATCTAAACTTTGTGTTGTACATAAAGATACTGGGAAAATTGAACATAAATTATTTTACAATATTTCTGACTATATGCGTAAAAATGATTTGATATTAATGAATAACACCAAAGTATTTCCTGCTCGGCTATTTGCTACAAAGGATAAAACCGATGCACGGGTAGAAGTTTTCCTATTAAGGGAATTAGAAAACAACCTTTGGGAAGCAATGGTTCGTCCCGCCAGAAAAGTGAGAATAGGTAATAAGCTTATGTTCACCTCGAAAATTTATTGTGATGTAATTGACAACACTATTTCTGGGGGCAGAGTCATCCGATTTGAACACGGGAACGAACCCATTTATGATGTGATTGAACGGATTGGAAACTCTCCATTACCACCTTACATTACACGACCGGCTGAAGCTAGAGATAAAATCCGATATCAAACGGTGTTCGCTGATGAGAGAGGAGCAATTGCAGCACCCACAGCAGGACTTCATTTCACAAAATCTCTTTTAAGTAAATTAGAAAGAAAAGGGATTCATTATAATTTTGTAACCCTTCATATTGGTCTGGGGACGTTTCGACACATACAAGTAGAAGACTTAAATCGCCATCAAATGGACTCAGAATATTTTGAAGTTTCACCCAAAACAGCCATGGCTATCAACGAGACTAAAAAGAAACGGAGAAAGGTGTTTGCGGTGGGAACGTCTTGTGTTCGAGCTCTCGAAACGGTGGCAGTTTCAGGATTTCAAGTAACACCCAAACGGGGCTGGACAGATAAATTTATTTATCCACCCTATAAATTCAGAATGGTAGATGGTATCATTACCAATCTTCACATGCCAAAGAGTACACTTATCATGATGGTTTCGTCTTTTGCTGATGTAGATTTAATAAAAAAGGCATATCGTGAAGCCAAAAAAAGGGATTATAAATTTTTGAGCTATGGCGATGCAATGTTAGTTATTTAATTTTTTCATGCCTGTAGCGGCAATTATTCCCGCAGCTGGAATTGGAAAACGATTTGGTGAAATAAAACAACTTAAATCCCTAAATGGGACACCACTTTTTTTTTACGCACTGAGAGTGTTTTATCATGTTCAGCGTATCCAAGAAATCATCCTTGTCGTTCCAGAAGAAAACGTGGTGGAAATTGAAAAACGCATTTCTTCAGAATCGTTAAAAAAAAAACAAGTTAAAATCATTGCAGGGGGAAATTATAGACAAGAGTCAGTAAACAAGGGATTAAAGGCGGTTTCAGAACAGTGCGACACCATTTGCATTCACGATGGAGCTCGTCCTTTTGTTACCCCTGATCTTATTAATTCAACCATTGATGCTTGCCAAAAATTTGATGGTGCTATCGCAGCTGTTAAGGCAACAGATACTATAAAATATTCAAAAGATGAATTTGTGGAAAAAACCATAGATAGAGACAAAATTTGGTTGGTTCAAACACCTCAAACCTTTAGAAAAAACAAATTAAAACATGCCTTAAATTGGGCGATGAAAAATCAATTAAAATTTACGGATGAATCAAGCATATTGGAAAAAACAGGTTGCTCTATTGCCATCGTAGAAGGTAGCAGAAAAAATTTTAAAATTACAGAACAGGAAGACTGGCTTCACGCTGAGTCCATAGTAAAAAACAGACCAATACAATCTTGAGTTTAGAGAGCTATCCCCAAATGCGAACCGGAATTGGAGTTGATGTTCATCGTCTAAAACCCGGAAATGGCCTGATAATGGGTGGTGTAATTATCCCTGCTACTTGTCAGTCTGAAGGGCATTCAGATGGTGATGCATTAATTCATGCCATAGTCGATGCACTTTTGGGAGCGGCAGGATTGGGTGACATTGGTCATTTTTTTCCCAGCTCAGACCAACAATGGAAAAATGCACCCAGTAAATTATTTTTGGGACACGTCGCCATAAAATTAAAAGAAGAAGGTTGGGAGATCGAAAATATCGATAGTATCGTGATTTTACAGAATCCAAAAATCAGTCAATATATTCCAAAAATCAGAAGAAAACTTGCTAATATATTATCCCTACCAAAAAACAAAATATCTGTCAAAGCCACAACGACCGACCATTTAGGATTCATAGGGAGTGAAAAAGGTTGGGCTTGTCAATCCATAGCCTTATTAAAAAAGCGTACACAACCCATTTGAAATTATTCACCGGGGCAAAAATAAATATTTGCCTCAAAATATTGAACCGAAGAAAGGATGGATATCATGGTATTTCAACTGTATTTCAAGAATTAGACTTTGGTGATGAGTTAGCAATAGAGCGGGTAAAAAAAGGGTGTCAGTTTTCTTCCAATGTAAATTGGTTAAAAAATGATGAATCAAATTTATGTGTTCAGGCATGGATGAAAATGAAAACCTTGTTTCCACAAGTTGAGGGAGTGAAAATAACTCTCAAAAAACAAATTCCATCTGGAGCGGGATTAGGCGGAGGCTCTTCGAATGCCGGCGGAATGATAAAGGGATTAAATACATTATTTGAATTAAATTTGTCCACAAACGACATGGAGGACATCGCATCAAAAATAGGTGCAGATGTCCCTTTTTTTATTCAGGGTGGGACACAAAAGGGAGAGGGAATTGGGGATATTTTGACAGTACTTTCCCAGGGAATTAAGGGAGCTGTTTTGTTGGTGATTCCTGAAATTCACATTTCAACAAGCTGGGCGTACAGTATGATAAAAAACAAGTTGGATAATATAACTGAATCTCCTAACTTCGTCGGCTTTTTTCAGGATAATTATTTTCCTGAAACGATATTTAAAAATGATTTTGAAAAATTAATTTTCCCAGCATATCCGGAAATCGGCAGGATAAAAACCACCTTAATTGATTTAGGTGCAATTTTTGCTGGTTTGTCGGGAAGTGGCTCGACTGTGTATGGAATTTTTAATGACGACACTCTGATAAAATCTGCAGAGTTGCATTTTAAATCATCCTATCAAACCATTATAGCCAACCCGATACCATCATCAACCTGAACTTTTTATGCTGTAAAAATTATGTGCTAATTTTTTGGGGCGTAGTATAATGGCAGTACACCTGGTTTTGGTCCAGGCAGTTGGGGTTCGAATCCCTGCGCCCCAGCACAAATTTTCAAACTGTTTTTGATTTAGAAAACCATTGAATGACAAAACAAAATAAAGAGTTAAAAATATTTTCCGGTAGGAGCAACCCTCAACTGGCAAAAAAGATTGCTGATTATTTGGGGTCACCCTTAGGTGACATAACCATTCGTAGTTTTTCCGATGGCGAATTATGGATAAAATATCAGGAAAACATAAGAGGAAAAGATGTGTTCATCATTCAATCTACCTGCAGTCCGGCTGAAAACATCATGGAATTGATTCTGATGATTGATGCCGCTGTCCGGGCTTCAGCCAATCGGGTTACGGCCGTTATTCCTTATTTTGGATATGCAAGGCAAGATAGAAAAGATACCCCCCGAGTCCCTATTTCATCACGGGTAATGGTAGATATGTTCACAGCAACCGGTGCAAATCGATTAATTAGTATGGATTTACATTCCACCCAAATTCAAGGGTTTGCATCAATTCCTTTTGATCATCTTTACAGTAGAATTGTATTACTAAAAGAAATTCAAAAAAAATTCCAAACACCGGAAAATACAGTAGTTTTGTCTCCGGATGTAGGATCCGTTCCTATCAGTCAAGCCTACGCAAAAAGACTGGGAATGCACTTCGCTTTGATAGATAAACGACGCTATTCACCCAACAAAGCAGAGGTGATGCATTTGATAGGAAACTTGAAAGGAAAAGATGTTCTGATTATAGATGATATGATAGATACAGCCGGGACAACGGTAAACGCAGCAGAGGCAGCATATAATCATGGAGCAAAGTCCGTTTCTGCCGTAGCAACACATGCCGTTTTATCAAATCCTTGTATCGATTTAATTAAAGCATCAGACATTAAGCAAATTTTGTTTACCGATACCATTCACATTCCCAAAGAGAAAAAAATGAACAATATGGATGTAGTATCAGTAGCAGATATTTTTGGAGAGGCAATCAGCCGGATTCATAAAGGAGAATCTGTCAGTGCGCTTTTCGATTTTTAAATGGAGAAATAACCATGGCACAACAATATGAACATTTAGATATAGCAGAGAGATCCAAAACAAAGGGACGCACCTCCAGACGGTTAAGGAGAGAAGGATTGATTCCTGCAAATTATTATTATAAGGGCGAGGATAACCTGAACTTGACAGTTAAGAAAAATAATTTTCTAAAATCCATGAGAGCCGGACATCGAATTTTTGAGGTGGACCTAAAAGGAAGTAATCAATATGTGATGGTAAAAGATATTCAATATCATCCAGTAACTGATGATATTATTCATATCGATTTGATGCGAGTCCGAAGAGACGAAAAAATGACCATTTCTGTTCAATTGGTATTAGAAGGGACACCAGCGGGAGTAAAAGAAGGTGGTGTCATGATGCAGAACTTAACCGCAATTGATATTAGCTGTCTTCCCAGTGATGTCCCTGAACACGTTACAATTGATGTCTCGGAACTTGAGCTTCACGCAAATTTAAATGTGGAAGACATTGAGGTTCCTGAGGAATTAGAAATTATAACCGGCGGTGACACCACAGTAGTCAGTTGCCAATTGCCGAAAGAAGAGGTGGAAGAAGAAGTACCTGAAGAAGATATTGACACGGAAGAAGGCGAAGAGCCTGAAGAAGGCGAAGGAGAATCTACTGAGGAAGCATCTGAATAATCATGATTGTCTTTATTGGGCTTGGTAATCCGGGAGACAGATATGCAAACACAAAACATAATGCAGGTTTTTGGGTAGTGGATGAATTGGCACGACGGTGGAAACTTAGTTTTAAGCCCGGGAAAGGTGATTTTGTCTTTTCCCAAAAACAAAACGGAAAAGCATTATTGGTCAAACCAACTACCGGAATGAACAAGAGCGGTATAGCAGTGAAATCAGTCTCTACGCATTGGAATATAACGCCTCAAGACATGTGCATTGTTTTGGATGATGTAGATTTACCCTTGGGAAAAATTAGAATCCGACCAAAGGGCGGAGATGGATGTCATCGGGGAATGGAATCTGTGATTTATCATAATGGAACCACCCACATACCGAGACACAGATTAGGTGTAGCTGCAGATGACCACCAACGCCCGGCTGAGCTCTATGTTTTAAAACCGTTTAGAAAACAAGACCAGCCCATTGCAGATGGAATGATACAGACTGCTGCCGATGCGGTAGAATCCATGCTGTTTTGCGGGCTGGAAAAAACTATGAATCAATTCAATTCAAAAGGAAAAGAATAAATGAATAATTATAATTTTTTGATTTTAACGTCTGGAATTTTGGCAATTCTCTATTCTGTTTGGAAAACCCAATGGATTAGTAAACAAGACGAAGGCACGGAAAAAATGAAAACCATAGGGGCGAACATTGCGGAAGGTGCCATGGCATTTTTGAAAGCGGAATATCAAGTCTTAATTGTATTTGTGATCGCTGTCGCCTGTTTACTTGGATTTGCAAATGCTGGTAAAGATGATTCAAGCAGTCTAATCGCTTTGTCTTTTATAACCGGAGCACTCGCTTCAGGATTAGCTGGGTTTCTGGGCATGCGGGTTGCCACAAAGGCAAACAATCGCACGACTCATGCCGCCAGAACAGGAATTGCCCCAGCATTAAACGTTGCTTTTACTGGTGGGTCGGTGATGGGACTTTCAGTTGTGGGACTAGGTGTCATTGGTTTGGGAGGGTTACTCGCTTTTTATCAGTCTTATTTTGACGGTAATTATCCAGTAATTCTTACGGTTATTTCCGGTTTCTCTTTAGGAGCATCATCCATAGCGCTTTTTGCTCGGGTTGGCGGAGGAATTTATACCAAGGCTGCTGATGTTGGTGCGGATTTGGTAGGCAAGGTCGAAGCAGGAATTCCTGAAGATCATCCATTAAATCCAGCAACTATTGCTGATAACGTTGGAGACAATGTGGGAGATGTAGCGGGTATGGGTGCAGATTTGTTTGAATCTTATGTGGGATCTATTATTGGGTCCATGGTGTTGGGGGCAAGTATATTAGTAGCAGGGGGATTCGATTTAAATTTTGTAATCTTACCATTACTCATCGCAGCATCTGGAATTATCGTTTCCATCATCGGAACATTTATGGTATCAGTAAAAGAAGGTGGAAATCCACAAAAAGCACTGAATAGAGGAGAGTTTGGATCCTCTGGGATAATGATTGTGGTTATGTATTTTCTCATCACAAAACTCCTTCCTCTGTCCTATACTATGAATGGTACAGACTATTCCAGCATGGGTGTATTCTGGGCGACGACCATCGGGCTTGCTGCCGGATTGGGAATCGGGTTGATCACAGAGCATTATACCGGTACGCATACATCTCCAACAAAATCAATAACACGCCAATCTCTGACTGGTCCTGCCACAAATATTATAGCAGGGTTGGGTGTAGGAATGCAATCTACTGCTGTACCTATTTTCATCATCGCTGCAGGAATAATCGGAGCCCACTATTTTGCAGGGTTATACGGAATCGCAATGGCGGCTTTAGGCATGCTTGCGAACACAGGAATACAGTTAGCAGTGGACGCCTATGGACCCATTTCGGACAATGCCGGCGGTATTGCAGAAATGGCAGATCTTCCTCCGGATGTGAGAAATCGTACCGATAAGTTGGATGCAGTTGGAAATACAACAGCCGCCATTGGAAAGGGATTTGCTATTGGATCTGCAGCCCTAACTGCTTTGGCTCTTTTCGCTGCATTTATGGTACAAACTGGTATTAAATCTATTGATGTATCGAATCCAATGGTCATGGCAGGATTATTTGTAGGGGGTATGCTTCCGTTTTTATTTTCATCTATGGCTATGGGAGCGGTGGGAAGAGCGGCCATGGCAATGATCGAAGAAGTTCGTCGTCAATTTAAAAGCATCCCGGAACTTTCAGCAGCACTTCAGGTCATGAATAAATATTCTGACGATGATGAATGGACAGAAGAGGACAAAAAGATATTTGATGCTGCTGACGGCAAGGCTGAATACGGAAAATGTGTTGAAATTTCCACCCAATCAGCTATTAGAGAAATGGTTTTTCCGGGGTTACTAGCCATTTTAACTCCGGTTATTGTGGGGTTTACATTCAATGCAGAAACATTGGGTGGATTATTGGCAGGTGTAACCGTTTCAGGTGTGTTAATGGCGATTTTTCAATCTAATGCTGGAGGTGCATGGGATAATGCAAAAAAGATGATTGAAGAAAACATAGAAATTGACGGAAAAACCATAGGGAAAGGATCAGAAGCCCATAAAGCAGCTGTTGTAGGAGATACTGTCGGTGATCCCTTTAAAGACACATCTGGACCATCCTTAAATATATTAATTAAACTAATGTCTGTTG